>JBKPCG010000126.1:0-4419 GCA_046727255.1 Acidobacteriota bacterium
ATCGCCGCAAATGGACGTGGTTGAGGCACGGCCGTCATGCCTCGACTTGCATTCATCAAGCTGGATTCTCCCACTCCCGAATTCCCGATGGGGAGAAACTGCGTGCGTTTGCAAGCCCTCGAAGAATTGAGTTCTGCATACCAGATCGAAATTAGGTTAGGTGAGGGTAGTTCTCGCCACGCCAGACGTCGCACAAAATCGGACAATTCTGAGCAGGTTCGGCCGAAAACCCGCACCACCTGATTCGGGCTGGCTACGAAAATCATCCTACAGCCGAATCTCTCACACCGATTAAGGTGTTTAATATGGCTCAGTGGTTCGTCAAAGGGTAAGGTGAAGCGCTATGATCGCCCCAATTATCACATTTCCGTCTAAGGAAATGACGTGCACAGGGCCTCTGGATTCAGGAGATCGGTCGGACGCATTGCGCGTCGTTTTGCGATCCGATGGCCCGGGCGTAGTTGAGGTCCCGGAACTGGATGTTCCGCGCATCGCAATTTACGCAGGAAGGCCGATCCGAATGGACTGCAGGCACGGCGTAAAGAGCCATTCCGGTCTTGCCTTCCACGGAGACATCGACATTATTCCTGACGGGGTGGCTTCGCATTGGGAAATGAGGGAGGTCGATACGGCCTTAGTGCTTTTGGTGGGACGCCACCTGCTGCGGCAGGTTGCCGAAGAATCCGGGTTCACAAACTGCATTGAGATCCGCAGCCGTTTTCGGATCCGGGATGCACAGATCGAACACCTCGGGTGGGCCCTGATGGCTGAGGCGCAGCACGGCTATCCCAGCGGGCACCTGTATATGGACAGTATGGCTACGGCCTTGGCTGTGCAATTGTTGCGGAACCACAGCTCGGTGGCGGGGACGCGTTCGCAACCGGAGGGCGGCATGCCTCGGCACAAGCTACGCCACGTACAGTCCTACATCGAAGAGAACCTGCGGAGCGACCTCTCGCTGCACACGATTGCCCTCGCTTCCGGGATGAGCGCCTCGCACCTGAAAAGCACATTCCGCAAGGCCGCGGGGATGCCGGTTCATCAGTATGTAATTCGACGGCGCGTGGAACGGGCGACGCTGTTACTTCGAGAAGGCAAGCTATCGGTCACCCAAATCGCGCTGGAGGTCGGGTTTGCTCATCAGAGCCACTTGGCGCTGCACTTGAGGAGGGTAATGGGTGTATCCCCAGGTCACGTGCTCCGTTCGGCGCTGTAACCACAATCGCTAGGTTGGTCCTTCGAGACCACGATGGGAAACCTTCTTCAGGTTTGCCTCGCGCCGAGGCGCCTACTAGACCAGATCAGCAGCAGCGCAGCAGCAATCAGGATGAGCATGATCCGGTGATAGAGGTCGTTGCTGGCCGTCCGCGGCCCGGCGCCCGCCGCGAGTGCAACCAAACCGATCACTACCCCGAGCAGAGCAATGAGACTTGCAAACACCGCGGCTCGTCTGCCTGACCAGCCTTTCTTCACCAGTGCAGTCACTCCCCACACCAGAGCAATCCCGCAAATCGCTTCCACAATTGCGGCGGGAATAATTCGCGGTTCGTGAAATCGGCCAAGCGCAATTCCTGCATGCTGTATGGCGCCAAAAAAGAAGAGCGCGGCATTGGCGGCGATTACGAGTTCGAGCAATATCTTCACGCTGCTGCTTTCGAAACTATGACGCGAAGCTCGGCGAAACAGACGTACTGCGGTCGGATACAACCGTTTTCGGGAGCAGGAATCCCGTTGCGATCAACCAGACAAATCCAGGAAATCTCACCAGCGGAATGAGGAACAGTGCCTTGGGAAAGACCAGATTAAGCCAGCTCAGCTCGCCTGCAACGGCCAGAAATAGGCCAAAGACGATGAGCCACTTTGGTAGCAGCCTGCGAAACGCCGCTGGGACGCATACTCCCGCCATGAGGAGGCCCATCGGTATGGAGAAGCCCGGCCCGCCGGAAGCATACGAAAGATAGTTGAGTGCCGGGGTTATTGTCAGGTCCTGAACCACGCCCGGATGAATTATGGCCCATGTAGTGAAACCGGCTGCCATGCTGTCGAATACGCAAAGGAATCCGCCAAAAAGGGCAATATTCGCGCCAGCAGCGTCGATGCCGAGAAACCGCAATCGGCTCACAATTGATGCTGCGAAAATACCTAGAGGGATCTGTGCACCGATTTGCAGGAAGACGCAGATCAACACATTGGTTGGGTGCGTGTGAAAGTAAGAAACGATCACATCCGGCGGCTCCCATGGACCAGGCCAGTATGGCGGTCTAACCCCGAATGGAATGCCAAAAGCGCTGACGGAACAAAGACCGGCGTTAAATAGGACGGTGTAGGCAATCGCTAGCATCCCAAGGTGTGGACCGGCGTGGCGGCGAGTACTTGAACTAATATCTGATTGAGCGTTCATGTCGTACACAAGACAATCGCAGTTCTGCGGTTTGGATTCCGCCGTGCGACAGTTGGTTGCAAGATGAGGCTTGGCTGGCCGAGCAGGTTTGGTCAATTTTGAGCAGATCCAGAACGCGCCGACATTGTTAGAGAGGCGATTCTTTCAACAGTAATCCCGCCAACCGCGCAGTCCATGTCACTTCTTCCGACTATTCGCTCACTCGCTCTCGATGGCGCTTTGGGTAGAGCTCCACTCCGAGGACGTCTATCTGGGACGCGGGCACGCGATTTCTTCCTCTCGCGTGCCACGCGTCGCTTCGCGTCGACTATCAAGCGCAACGATATTCCCACTACTCCACCTCGGTCGGATCATTGAACAGCACCGTCAACCTAATGCTGCCATGGCCGAATTGTGGGAATCCATTCTTCGTGGGATCCCCGGGGTCCAGGTTCGACGCCGTATCATCTGGCGGAAACAGCACGAGTGAATTTAGGAACGTCTGGACCGCGAGTTGTTCGTTGCTCTTGAGTTCCGCGTACTTTTCCCGCGACGCCTGCGCCTCTCCGCCATGCCGCAGGATCACGTCGTTCAGCGTCATGCTGCGCCCGTCGTGTCCGTAGGGCCCGGTCGAGCCCACACCCCATAGCGGACGCGTCAGGAACTGCGTCTGCATCGTGCCATCCCAATTCCGCTCGTAGAAGTTCGGGCCCAGGTCATGCCGCTTTAAATCAGTAAGAATGTCGGTCACGACGAACGAATTCCCCGCGGGTACCTTCTGATGCGGGAGCCCCGTGCCGTCATCCACTTCGTGGAACAGGGGTGTAGCGGTCGCGAACAGAGAATTGAAGATGCCTCGTGTTGGGTCGTAAACGGTCTCCAGGTCGGCCACGCGCCGGTCGTGATTGATCGTCAGATTTGCGACGTGACACGACGAGCACCCGGCAGCATCGAATACTTTCCTGCCGTGGTCGGCTGCCGCGCTCCGCTGCCCATGTCCTGGCTTGAAGTAGTTCAACAGGTAGAACTCGAGATGATCCACAATGGCGGGATCGACCTCGTTTCCATTCTCCGCATCCGGCGCCGGCGGCGCGCTGACTTTGTCCTTCGACCCATCCAGAACCATGCCCGACGGCGTCACCACACGCCCGCCCGCGCTCGCCGTGAGCAGGTCCGGATCCGCCGACGCCTCCAGCCCCATCTCGTTATGCAGCGCGCCGACAATGAACTCGCGCAGTGAGATCGTGCTGCCCTCGGCGAAGAACGGCTTCACGCGCAGGTCCGAGTCCACTCCTTGCACTTTCGAATAGTCCACGGAACCGTCCGGATTGCCGGTGACGCTGCCGAACTTCACGCCCTTGCTTGCGAGCTACAGTGTTACTGGCCGCTTCATCTGTTTCGCCATGGTGACGGCCAAATCGCGCGTCGACCGCATGTCAGTCGTCATCTCATCCGCCAGCATCTCCTTTAACCCGAGGCCGAACAGATGCCCGGCGTCGCGGCTATCCGGCCTCGTTACCACGTTGCCGCCCGCACCCGCCGATCCCCGGGGCCGCCCGTGGCAAAGCGCGCAACTGTCAGACAAGCCGGCGCCGATCCCAATGTCGTTGTTGATGTCGCCCACGCCGTCTTTCTCGTTCGCTCCCTGCCCTTGCAGACGGGTGAACTTTCGCTGAAACAATTGCCGCCCGCGCCGGATCGAGCGGAATGGATCGCGATTGATGATGTATACCGACGAGCCCGCCGTCATGATATCTCCGCGGCCGGCTCCGATCTCATCCAACAGGGACTTGTTGATCCCTGCTTTGGCTGTGTTCGGCGCCTGCGTGTTGTCGATCATCTGCCCTGACGCAGTTGCCGCCGCGAAAAACAACGCGCTTCCAGCAAAAGCAATGATTCTCCGATTTAAGGGCACGAGAACCTCCTTTTTTCCAACAGAGATGGTGAACTTAACTGACTCTTACCGTTTCCTTCGATTGCTGCTTCGGTTGTCGCACTGGGCGTTTGCCGCAGCGGTGCTCCTCAGCTAGCCCCCATCT
>JBKPCG010000127.1:0-5614 GCA_046727255.1 Acidobacteriota bacterium
CGCGAGGCGGGTGAGCCGAGGCTGTTGAGCACCGCCAATTTGCAATCATCCAAATCTGGAAGCCGAAGCACTCGGCGACGGTAATTCGGCTTGATTCTGTGTTTGCCCATGGCGACGGCCTCCCATGCCGCAGGATTGGAACTACGGCAAACCGTCCGGGTGATGCAAGCATTAGGAGAGTATGGACTGGGAGGGTTTTGAGCGCTATCGCCTGTTTACGACAATTAGGCGCCTGAGGCGCTGTGCGGTGTCTCGGCTAATCTGTGCCGGCTGCTACTATCGGTTGAAATGGAAGCCTTTTAGTCCTGGCGTGTCTCATGACGCGGTTCAGCCCATTGCCATCTTGCATTGGACAATTTGGCCCGATCGCTAACGGATGAGACAGTTTGTCTCTCGTCACGGACGGATTGCCAACTCTTCCTATTGAAGTTTCGTAACTTATACGAACGGTACTTTGGAAACCGGCGTGCACATATGTTTGAGGGCAAGAGACCAATTACGATCTTATGAAGAAAACTGTTTTGGTCGTTTGGGTCGCATTATTGTCGTCACCTGCATGGGCGAAGAACCAAAAGCTCGCCCCTGACGTGAAGATCGATGGTAGCTCGGAGCTCGTCAATGTGATTGTGCAGTTCAAGCACGCTCCCCACGAGCAACACAAGGACAAGATCCGTAGCAAAGGTGGCTTGGTAGATTTCGACCTTTCCTTGGTGAAGGCACTCTCGGGCAAGCTACCGAAGAAGCGGTTACAGGAGCTGGCCAACGATCCCGACGTGGCCTACATCAGTCCCGACCGTCCGCTCTACTCTCATCTAAGCAACACTGCGGCGGCAGTGAATGCAACGTATGGCTGGCAGCTCGGGTACGACGGCACGGGTGTTACCGTGGCCGTGATTGACAGCGGCATTCACGATACCAATGACACACACGATGCCCAAAACCACTCGAGAATCCTATACAGCCAGGATTTCATTGGTGGGGGCACGGATGATCAGTACGGCCATGGAACCCACGTGGCCGGTATCATTGGTGGAAATGGCAAGAATTCGATGTGCGGAAATTGCAACACCACCTTTCGTGGAATGGCCCCGAACGTCAGTTTGCTCAACTTCCACGTTCTCAACCAGAACGGACAGGGCACGGACAGCGCAACGATCAACGCCATCCAAACGGCCATCCAGCTCAAGAGCAAATACAATATCCGAATCATCAATCTTTCGTTGGGTCGCCCGGTATTCGAGAGCTACGTCAAGGATCCGCTCTGCCAGGCCGTCGAGGCAGCTTGGAAAGCCGGCATTGTTGTCGTGGTTGCGGCAGGTAACGACGGACGCGACAATTCCGCCGGTACCAACGGCTACGCCACCATCACCGCTCCGGGTAACGATCCCTATGTGATCACTGTGGGCGCGATGAACTCGAAGGGCACTCCTGGGCGGGCAGATGATGTCATCGCGACGTATAGTTCCAAGGGCCCGACTTTGATCGATCACATTGTCAAGCCGGATCTCGTGGCGCCGGGCAACCGCGTCAGCTCAATCGAGGCGGGCCATCTGCCAGGTCTATATCCCCAGAACCGTGCACTGAAGAGCAGTTACCAGAGCGGGGTTAAGCCCACTGATACGTCTGACAAGTACTTCATCCTGAGCGGCACAAGTATGGCTACGCCGGTCGTCAGCGGAGCCGCCGCGCTTCTGTTGCAGCAGAATCCGTCTCTCACGCCGGACCAGATAAAGGCGCGGCTGATGAAGACCGCCTACAAGGTTTTCCCCCCGTTTAGTAGCATCTACGACCCCATCACTGGGGTGACCTGTAACGAACAGTACGACGTTTTTACGATCGGCGCCGGGTACCTGGACATCCAGGCAGCACTCTCCAACACCGATGTCCCGCCGGTGGGCGTTCCGGCCACATCACCGACGGCCTATTTCGATAGCACCTCGCAGAGCGTTTACTTCCTGAAAGACATGTCCGCCGTGTGGGGAAGCTCAGCAGTCTGGGGCAGCTCGGGGGTGTGGGGCAGTTCTGCGGTCTGGGGCAGCAATGTATTCGTCGGCAGTCAGTCCGCAGTGTGGGGTAGCTCGGCCGTTTGGGGTAGCTCCGCTGTATGGGGATCGTCTGATCCAGCTGGGAGCAGCGCGGTCTGGGGCAGCAGCGCCGTCTGGGGTTCAAGCGCCGTGTGGGGCTCGGATGAAATGCAGGCACTGGACGCCACCATCAATGGCGACGACTAACACCGGCTCGCGAATCGCTGATACTAGGACTTCGCCTCCGGCCCTTCGTCTCACAATCTAAGGTAATTCGGATTTCAGCCCTTTCGCGCCTGCATGATGGAAGACCGCTAATTGCATTGCTTCTGCCACGCAGGTCGCAGCAGTGGGCGCCTTCTCGGCAGGTCATGGGCTCCCGTAACGTGCCGAAGTGAAGACATCCGCAAGAAGATACCTATTGTTCGAGTCTTCATGCCGCAGGATGAGTGTGCCGTCTGACACTCGTAGTCTGTTCGGTGAGAGTTTGGCGCACCCGGGCGACCTGGGGTACCCGACTGGAAACAATTTGTGCGGCAGGCCGAGCGGCCCTCGACGATTGGCGATGACACCACGCGAACAGGACGAAACATCCTCGGCAAAGCCCTTACCCGTGCGTGCCGCGGTTTTCATTGCCTTAACCGCCACGGCCGGCTTGGCTGTGACCGCCTTTGCACTGCTGCACTGGAATTCCAGCAACCCACTACGGTTTTTCTGTTTTCTTCTGATTGCACTCCTGGCCTCCGGATTCAAGGTGGACCTGCCCGGGATAGACGGCAGCATGTCTGTCAACTTCGTCCTCATCCTGCTGGCAATCCTGGAGCTTTCCTTTCCCGAGACTTTGGCCATTGGTTGCGCGTCGAGCCTCCTGCAATGTCTCTGGCAAGTGAAGCACGGGCGGACACCGGTCAAAATCATTTTCAACGTCTTCGGCATGATGGCGCCGGCGATCGCCATATCGTTTTATGCCTACCACTGGCTGCAAGCGGTCTTGCAACACAATACGGCATTGTGGCTGGCAGCTGCGGCATGTGCGTACTTTGTCAGCAATACGGCACCGATTGCAGTGGTGATTTCTCTCACGACAGGAAGCAAGTTTCGCAAGACTTGGGCGGATTGCTATTTCTGGTCGTTCCCCTACTATCTCGTGGGGGCGTGCATCGCCCGTGTCGTAAGCGTGGCAGACGAGTATGCGGGCTGGGAAACATCTCTGCTGGTACTTCCGGTCGTTTACTGGATCTACCGCTCCTACCGTAACTACCTTGGACGACTGGAGTATGAAGAGCAGTTACACCTTAGGACGATCGAAGCCCTGGCCTTGGCTATCGAGGCCAAAGACCATACTACGTACGATCATCTTCAGCGTGTTCGAATCTATGCATTAGAAGTGGGAAAAGAGCTTGGCCTCAGCCGGTCGGAGTTCGAGGCATTGCGTGCAGCCGCGCTGCTGCATGATATCGGCAAGCTTGCCGTTCCCGAGCACATTATCAACAAGCCCGGGCGTCTCACTCCAGAAGAATTCGAGAAGATGAAGATACATCCCGTGGTCGGGGCAGAGATTCTCTCGCGAGTCAGCTTTCCCTATCCGGTTGTGCCAATTGTCCGCTCCCACCATGAGTGCTGGGATGGGACCGGCTATCCCGACGGGCTCAAAGGTGAGGAGATTCCCTTAGGCGCACGCGTTCTGGCTGCGGTCGATTGCCTCGACTCCCTGGCCTCCGACCGTCAGTACCGGCGCGCCTTGCCACTCGATGAAGCGATGGCGAAGGTGTTTGAGCTTGGCGGGAAGCAGTTCGATCCCAAGGTTGTCCAGGTCCTGAAGCGCCGCTATATCGAACTGGAGAAGATGGCGTGGGCCTCGAGCGAGCCGGAGAGTACCAAGCTCTCGACCGAGCTAAGGGTGGAACGAGGGGAAGCACCAGCCGCAGGGTTCGAGCGCGCCGCTCCAGCGACGCCCAGGGCTGACTCAGAGAACTTCCTGATTTCCATCGCTGCTGCACGCCAGGAGGCACAGACACTTTTTGAGCTGAGCCATGATCTTGGCAACTCCCTCAGCCTCGACGAGACACTGTCCGTTCTCTCTGTGCGCTTGAAGAAATTGGTTCCTTACGACGCAATCGCCATCTACCTTGCTCGTGACGAGAAGCTGCTGCCCGGGTTCGTCAGCGGTGACAATTTCCGCCTCTTCTCCGCATTGATGATTCCGTTCGGACAGGGCCTTTCCGGATGGGTGGCGCAGAACCGCAAACCCATCATCAATGGCAATCCTTCCGTCGAGCCCGGCTACCTCAACGATGAGAGCAAGTTCAGCACGTTGCGTTCCGCCCTGGCCGTGCCGCTGGAGGGTCTGACCGAGGTGGTCGGCGTACTCGCGCTGTACAAGTCGGAACGAGACGCATTCACCACGGACCACCTGCGTGTCCTTCTGTCTGTCTCCACCAAAGTTGCGCGATGCATTGAGAATTCACTGAAGTACCGGGAGGTAGAGACTTCGGCCACTACCGATCACCTCACCGGTTTGCCCAATTCGCGCTCACTGTCTCTGCATCTGGACCATGAACTGGCGCGGAGCAGACGCACGCGCTCACCTCTGGCGGTCATGGTCTGCGATCTGGATGGCTTCAAAAGAGTGAATGACAGATTTGGCCACCTGCAGGGCAACAGAGTCTTGCGTGCATTCGCACAATCCATCGAAGAGGTGTGCCGGGAATACGACTACGTCGCGCGCATGGGAGGGGACGAGTTTGTGATCATCGCTCCTGGATTGACGCGTGAGCCTGCACATGAAAAGGCGGCCCAGCTCGGTTCGCTGGCAAGTAAAGCCGGAAGCCAGGCCTGCGGAGAAGGTTCCCTTTCTGTGAGCGTAGGGATCGCCTTCTTCCCAGAGGACGGAGAGGACGCGGAACAGTTGCTGACCGAAGCGGATCGAAGGATGTACGCCGCCAAAAAGGCGCACCACAGCGCGGCGGCCCGATCGTGAACATCTGGGTTCGCCTGGATTGGTGGCATAATATCGCCATTTCACCAAGTTCGACCTCTGGGGGAACCACGTCCCTGCCCTAGCGGGGTTCTGACTGAATCGCCAGATTGCGTCAGTTCGGCCTGCCCCGCTCATTATCGAGCAGTGAGATACTTGGGCCAATGTTTTCGCCAGATTTGCATTGCGAAAACCTCGTAAGCACGGTGGGGTACTTGTCACCAGGGCATCGGTTCCCCAAGGGACGGGTGTCGCAGTTTGTTTTCGAGCGTCTGGTCGAATTGGTGGAACATCCCTTCTTTTCTACCTGTGGGTACCATACCTGCGACATCGGTTGGTGCGGACTCTTGGATACGTTGAGACTGAGAGCCCGGCCATCTTTCCGTTTCAAGGGCCGTCTTCTCCAGCTCGGTAACACGGATATTATTGTGCCAGGCAATGGAGTCGTCTACAGTGCGCCGACCCTGATTCTTCGTCTATTGGGTCAGTTATAAGAAGCATCGCCTTCAGCTTGGACTCTCAGACTGGAGCCACGTCGAGTTTCGTCACGGCTGCGATCAATGAGTGCAATCGCGATATTTCAATAGTTACACGAACGCTGCCGCATCCACCT
>JBKPCG010000128.1:0-12619 GCA_046727255.1 Acidobacteriota bacterium
AATCAAAAACAAAAGCAAAGTCAACGGCAGCGGACAGGAGTGTCCGCTCTACACTCACCCGTTGAAGTCCGCAACCCCGTCCCACACTAACTGCACTGCGATCGCTAAGATCAGAAATCCGAAGATGCGGGTGATTGCGCCCATCGCGCTCGGGCCAAGGCGTTTCACCATCGGACCACCCAGGCGAAGGAACAGGTACACGGTGAATCCCACGAGCGCAATTCCGACCATCATCCCGATATAGGCAAGAAAGCCATTGGCATGCGCGGCCAAGCCCATCACCACGCCGATCGAGCCTGGCCCGGAGAGCATGGGCATCGCCATGGGAGTTAACGAAATGTCTTCCTTGGTGAGGGCCTCGCTGCGTTCTTCCATGGTCATGCGGCTTGAGGCGGTCACCATGCCCCAGGCTGTATTAGCGACGATCAGTCCGCCCGCAATCTTCAGCACGGGCAGAGAAATCCCGAAGAAGCTGAGGACGAACCGGCCAAATAGCATGAACGTCACCAGGATCGCGATCACATAGAACCCCGTTCTTCGAGCGGTTCGGTTTCGCTCCTCGCGTGGGAGGTCTGCGGTCAGGCTGAAGAACAGCGGGATTCCACCGATAGGATTGACGATGGGAAAGAGGGCAAGAAAAGTCGCGATCGCCGCGGTGGGAAGATCTTTCAGCACATGGCGAAACGCCTCGGGATTCATCGCAATCGGCGCCATTCTTCTTACCGATGCTGCTCCAACATCATGGCCGCGCGATTCAATGCCGCGGCCAGCACGGCAATCTGCTGCTCTGTGCGTTTCCGATCGCTACCGTCAATCGCTTCATTCACTCCCGGAATCACGACTGCTGCGTAACCGGTGTACTGGCCGGGAGCATAAATCGCATGGTGATACCACGGACGATTGGGCAGTCCTTCGGGGATCAGCAGCGCGCGCTCGGTGTCGCGCAGAGTTGTGTTCAGATGCTCCGCGTCTCCGGACAGTTTGCGCTGCTTCTGGAGCATCTTTGCGCCCGCCTGCTCCAGGTGGCGCGCACCCTCGACGGCCGCGGAGAAATCGGGCGCCTTGCCTCCGAAGCGGTCTTTGGCTTTGTTCTTCGCGGCGTCCAGATAGACCAGTATTTCCTTGCCATAGTCTTCGTAGTTATAGGGGAGCACGTCAGCGCTCGCCATGCGTAGGATCTCCAGGCCGTAAACCCGGGCCATCTGCTGTTCGTAGCGGAAGTCGGGATCGCCGAATTTCTTGAACCAGGCAAAGTTGTCGAACGCCGAGTGATAAACGCCGTATTCGCCAGTGGAACCGATGTCGGTGGAAGGCACTCCCAGGTGCTGCAGAAACACGGTGTAGTCGGACCCGCTGCCCAGATCGCCTACCGGTGCATCGCTGCGCACCTGGGCTGCCGGCGGCCGGTAGGTGCTGGTACTCGTTTCCTGCGGGCGAACCTCCTGCTGGCCTGACTTTTTCCAAAGGTCGTACACAGTCCCGCCTGGCGGAGCAGGCACGGCTTTTGTGATATCGCGGATGAACTGCTTGAGGGTTGGGACGCTCGACGCGCCAAACTTCGGGCCCGATACCGCGACGTCCATGTTGAAGTAGCCGGCGGCACTCGCCAGTTCCTTAGCGTGATCTTCGCCCCATTCCGTCGAGCCGATTAGTCCCTCTTCTTCTGCATCCCAGCTGCCAATTACGATCGTGCGCTTCGGCTTCCATCCTGCTTTCAACAGTTCTCCGATGCCGTGCACCGACTCGAGCATGGCGGCGGTGCCGCTGTTCGGATCCACCGCTCCGTACACCCATGCATCGCGGTGATTGCCGGCGACGACCCACTCATCGGGCGAAATCGCTCCGCGCACTTTGCCAATCACGTCCCAGATGGTGCGGAACTGGTAATCCTGCTTCAGGTGCAGCTTTACTTTCGCCGGCCCGGGACCGACGTGATAAGTAAACGGCAACGCTCCCTGCCACTCTCGCGGCGAGGCGGGTCCAGCCAGGTGCTCGAGAATCGGCGAGGCGTCAGCGTAGGAAAGCGGGGTGACAGGAATCTTCGAGAGCTGCGCCGACTCGTTCGGTGGAACGCGCTTCGAATCGGGCAAAGACGGCACCGACGCTATTCCAGGCGTAGTGGGATCGCCCGGGAACTGGAACATGTATCCGACCGATCCGCGCTGTGTCGCACTCGCCGGGCGCCACGGACCCTTGGGGTACGCGTCGCCGCGGTAGTAACCGTCGTCCTTCGGATCGGAATAAATAATGACCGCGGCCGCTCCGCGCTCCTGCGCGACGAACGCCTTTACTCCACGGAAATTCTGCCCGTAGCGCACGATGACGATCTTGCCGCGCACGTCCACATTCATCTGTTTCAACTTGTCGAAGTCTTCGGGCGAGCCGTAGTTTGCATAAACAACTTCCGCCTCCGCATCGCCCGATGGCGACATGCCGCTATAGGTATTGATCACGCGCGGGTCGTCCTGGAACGGATCGTTGTCTACGTGCTCGCGCTGCGGTCCGCGCATCGCGACGCCGTCGGGCGCAGTCATATCCACGCTGATCTCTGCCGGATAATTCAGCCAGACTTTGTATTCAACGATTTCGGTCTCCAGCCCGGCTTCCCGGAATTTCTTTGCCACGTACTCCGCAGTGGCTTTGTCCTCGGGCGACCCGGCAATGTGCGGGGCCTGGGTCAGAATGCGCAAGTGTTCCTCGGCGAGCTTCGGATCGGGCACGGCCAGGAAACGTTTTTCGGCTTCCTGCTCGCCCGCCACGTCACGAAACCCCGTGATGGCGGCTCCTTCCGGCTGGCCGCTCTCTTTCCCGGGGCGACTGAACGCTTGCGGATTGGAAGCGAGGAGTAGAAGGAAGAGGATCGCTCCTGAAACAATTTTCATGATTCTCCTGTCGAGCAAACCGTCGTGCGTCAGACTTTTTCCAGCAAGGGAAATACTTCATCGAGCGGTGGGATTTCCTCCCATCCATAGGTCTTTTGGAAGATGACCTGGCCGCCGCGATTCAGCACACAAACCGCGCGTTCGCTCGCGCCGGCACCAGTTCCAGATGTGCGCAGCACGCCGTAGCGCGCGCACACTTCGCCGTGCGGCCAGAAGTCGCTGCATAGCGGGAAATCAAAAGGCCCATTTTCCCGTTCCCACGCGGTGGTATTCATGATGGATTCGACGTTGATGGCGACCGTCTCCGCGTTGCTCGCCAGCACGCGTGGACGCTGCGCCTGGTAGCCAACCATCTGCTGAATGCTCACTTCCTGCCAGTTGAAGGGATGAAATGCCAGCACCAAATTCCTGCCGCGGTACTCACTCAACCGGAAGGTCTTCCGGACGCCGCCGATCAGCGCCGGCAACTCGAAGTCTGGCGCAGTATCGCCCACGCTCACCAGCCCGCTCTCCAGAACCCCACGGACTCGCTCTTTTGTCATGAAACGAAGATTGTACCGTGCGCCGGGATTTCTCTGCGGACGCGCTACACTAAAACGCAATGAGCCAGGCACCAACCACGCGATTCTCCGATCGAGTGGAGGATTACGTCCGCTATCGTCCGGGATATCCGCCGGAGGTCCTCGAACTTCTGCGTGTGGAGTGCGGACTGAAACCGTTCCATGCAATCGCCGACGTTGCCTCGGGCACCGGAGCCTTTACACGGCTCCTGCTGGAAAACGGAAACCATGTGTTTGCGGTCGAACCAAATGCGGGCATGCGCGAAGCGGGCAGCCGCCTGCTCCAGTCGTTCGCGCAGCTTACATCGGTCGCTGGCACCGCCGAGGACACGACTCTCCCCTCCTGCTCCGTGGATTTCGTCACCGCTGCGCAATCCGCGCATTGGTTCGACCGCCGCCGGGCGCGTTCGGAATTCGTCCGCATCCGGAAGCCCGGTGGATGGTGCGTCCTGATCTGGAATGAGCGCCGCACCGCGGCGACACCCTTCCTGCGCGATTACGAGCAACTCCTCTTGACCTACGGCACCGACTATAAGGAAGTCCGTCACGAGCGCACGACGACCACTATTCACGAGTTTTTTGCGCCCGCACCGCACCTGGAGCGGGTCTTCGATCTTCGCCAGCAGTTCGATTTCGAAGGCGCCGCGGGACGCTTGCTGTCGTCGTCGTATGCCCCACTTTCAGGACACCCCAACCACTCCCCGATGATGGCGGAGTTAGAGCGCATCTTTCAAGCACATGCACAGCAGGGCGTCGTGGAGTTCGAATACAACACGCGTGTGTTCTACGGGAGGCTTTCGTGAGGAAAAAACAATTGCGGATTCTTGATTGTTGATTGTTAAGTAAAAAGAGTGAAGACCGCGAATTTTTGAATCAGCCATCAGAAATCGACAATCAACAAATCACTTCTATGCACGACTCAAAATCTCTCCATATGTCCCCCGAAGAATTCCGCCGCCAGGGCCACGCCGTGGTCGACTGGCTTGCCGACTACTATTCCCGCGTCGAAACCTTCCCGGTTCTTGCGCGTGTGCAGCCAGGGGAAATCCGCGCCCAGCTGCCGCGGCATCCTCCCCAGCGGGGCGAACCATTTGAGCGGGTGTTCGCAGATGTCGAGCGCATCATTCTGCCCGGCATCACTCACTGGCAGTCGCCGAACTTCTATGCCTACTTTCCCACCAGCACGTCGGGACCGGCAATCCTTGGCGACCTGCTCTCGACGGGGCTCGGCGTCCAGGGGATGCTTTGGTCCACCAGTCCAGCCTGCACCGAGCTCGAAACGCACGTTCTGGACTGGCTCGTTCCCATGCTCGGATTGCCGGAAAAATTCCTTTCGTCCAGCACCGGAGGCGGAGTAATCCAGGACACGGCTTCGAGCGCTTCCCTCTGCGCTCTTCTTGCAGCTCGCGAGCGCGCAACGCAATATGGCAGCAACCGCAAAGGATGCGACGGCCGACTAGTAGCTTATGCCTCCACACAGACGCACTCCTCAGTAGAAAAGGCAGTGAAGATAGCGGGCCTCGGATCGGACAACCTTCGCGCGATTGAGGTTGATCAAAACTTCGCCCTGCGTCCCGACGCCCTAGCCCGTCAGGTCGAGGCTGACAAAAAGGCAGGCTTGCTTCCGTGCTTCGTTTGCGCGACAGTGGGTACAACTTCTTCCAACGCAATTGATCCCGTCCGCAAAATTGCCCGGATCTGCAAAGACCACAGTCTCTGGCTGCACGTCGATTCCGCGATGAGTGGCACCGCTGCCCTCTGTCCGGAGTTCCGCTTCCTTCACGACGGCATGGAATTCGCCGACAGTTACTGCTTCAATCCCCACAAGTGGATGCTCACCAACTTCGACTGCGACTGCTTTTACGTCGCCGATCGCAAACATTTAATTCAGACTCTCTCGGTGCTGCCCGAATATCTTCGCAACCAGGCTACCGAATCGGGCGCCGTGATCGACTACCGCGACTGGCAAATCCCGCTGGGACGCCGCTTCCGTTCGCTCAAGCTGTGGTTCGTGATCCGGCATTATGGAATCGAGGGATTGCAGGAGCACGTTCGCGAGCATGTGCGTCTGGCGCAGCAGTTCGCCGACTGGGTGCGAAGCGACTCCCGCTTCGAACTGGCTGCTCCGGTGCGGCTCAATCTTGTCTGCTTCCGCCTGCGCTCCGGGGACAACGACAACCAGAAGCTGATGGATGCTCTCAACCAGAGCGGCAACCTGTATCTCACGCACACCCGGCTCGACGGCAAGTTCACGCTGCGACTTTGCGTTGGACAAACGAATACCGAGTCCCGGCACGTGGAGCGGGCGTGGCAATTGATCCAGCAGTCGACTGCACAGCCCGGCAAATGCTGATATTTTGAAATAACATGGTGCGGGAGATTTCTGCCGGCGGCGTTGTGCTTCGGGAAATCGCGGGGACGTGGCACATCGCCCTGATCGAACCTCCGAGGGAAAGCCCGATAACCGCGAAATCGCCCCGCAGACGCACCACCGCCGTGCTGGCGCTTCCGAAAGGGCTCGTCGACCCGGGTGAGCCACCTCAGGCGACAGCCGTTCGCGAGGTACGAGAGGAGACCGGCATCGTTGCTGAGATCGTCACTAAACTCACGGACATCAAGTACCTCTACGTCCGCAATTGGAGTGATGGCGAGCGCGTCTTCAAAATCGTAAGCTTCTATCTCCTGCGCTATGGCTCGGGAGACATTGACGACGTGACTTCCGAAATGCGGATCGAAGTGAAACGCGCGCTCTGGGTTCCGCTCGCCGAAGCCTCCCGCCAATTGATGTACAGCAACGAGCGCAAAGTGCTTCGCCTGGCTCAGGACTACCTTGAAACGCACGGCCTTCCACGGGAAAACTCCGAGCAAATTCAAAAAACGGCGCCTGCGAAGTAGTCGCACGTTTGGGGATCTATCCTCGCTCACCAAGGGCCTGATCCATTAGCCGCTTTTCTCTTTGCGTTAGCGGCCGCACTGCGCCCTTCTTCAGATCGCCCAGTTCAAGCAGCCCTATCGAGACGCGCACCAGCCGCAACACCTGCGCACCGAGCGCACCGAGCACACGGCGGATTTGCCGGTTCTTGCCTTCGTCCAGCGTAATTTCCAGCCAGCTGTTCTTGCTTCCCACCCGCAAAGCCCGCCCTCCTTAACTCGTAGAAGGTCGCCGCCAACGCTGACACCCCGCCTGAGCCGCGCCAGCAAATCGTCCCCAGCGACACGGTCGACTTGCACGTGATACCGCTTGTTCAGATGACTGGCGGGGTCCGTGATCTTCGCAGTCCACGTCGAATCGTTGGTTAAGAGCTGCAGCCCTTCGCTGGCCTTGTCGAGACGCCCCACGGGACGGATCCATTCTTTGGCTGGATCGAGCAGGTCATAAACCGTGGCGCGTCCTTTCTCGTCGGACGCTGTCGTCACCACAGCGCGCGGTTTGTTCATCATGAGATAGACCTTCGGCCGCTCCTCAACTCCCGAACCGTCGACTCCGATGTGGTCCTGTGCGATTCGCACCGGCGTTTCGGGATCACGGACCAAGCGTCCATTCAGCGTCACGCGTCCCGCCCGCACCAACGCTATCGCCCGAGAGCGCGAGCAATAGCCCATCTTGGAGAGTGCGCAGCCACGCCCGATTTTCCATTTTTATGCATGAACCTATGCTGAATGGCAGGAGCTTGCCGGCAGATTAGTTCAAGGAAAACAAGGTGGGTGACTGCGGGAAGTCGTTACCAGCGGGTTAAACCTGGGTGAAACGATGTTCACGCGTTATCGTTTCGAAACTTGCGCGCTGCCGTGCGGCACTCCTCCAGAGTGTAGCGGTGTGTGATCCGGTCGGACGCATCGACCTCGGTGACCTCGCCGCCTTGCCCCGCCCTCTCCAGCGCTGCAGAAGCTTCTTCCAGGCTGCGATAGCTGTTGCCTTCAACTGCATTTCCGTCCTTATGGATTTGGAAGAACGTCAAACCCGCGGACCTGTTGCGTCTTTCGAGCATGTCTTCCTATCGGTGGTGGAAAAGAAGGTCAAAAGTACGGCTGGTGGCTTCCCTCACGACCCGCACAGTGGCCTGCCCAAGGTTCTCGGAGCGGGACATTTTGGCAGCGAACAAGCGTCGATCCAGATGCGTCTTCAGGCACGGCTTTCCAGTGCTAAGGGTGCATTTCTCCCTCGGTTTCGCCAGGCACACAGGGCACCGCACAGCTAATACTTGTCTCGGCGTAAGTTTTTCGGGGACTACCATGTTTTGTCCGATCTCGCCGGTCTAAGCCGCAACTTCGGCGCGCCGTATTGGCGTTGCGCGCTCACCTCAGACGCGGATTTCAAAACCCGCTACGACCACCGGGGTATGTGGGCGACAGCGTCCGTGGTGCAGGGGAATGAGATTCGGCGGAATGCTGATTCATTACTTTGGCCGCCTGGGTGCGCCGGTTGCCGTCCGCGCTGTTGAAATCCAAGGTGCTGACGCTATGTCCGCAGGAAACGCACTTGAACGTGATGCCACCGTTCATCGGTTCGGTTGTGTAATATCGCACATCAGTATTGTAGCCGCTTATTCTCGCGGAACTTCCGGGCATTGGGTGTGCAACCTTCGGGTAGCCAGCGAACACGCCTCATGATGCACCAGATCGGCGGAAGCAGAGTCGGCGCCAACGGTAAGGATAGAACCTACTTCTGATCGGTTAGCGCTTCGATTTTTTCAATGACCAGGGCGCTTGAACCTCCCCGTTGAAAAACCTTCCCGCTGGCAGTGACCTTCTGTCCTGCGAACGGCAGTAGTTTGTCGTTCTGCCCGCTTGATGGAGTGGTGTCGGCAATAGGCCAGTAGATTGTGCCGTTGTCCGTCAGGATCACCAAAGGAGAACCGGCCTTCGCACAAGCGGTGGCACACTCTTTGCTGATGGGTTTGTCCAGACCTTTGGTGAACGCGCATGACGAATCCAAAACATAGCCCTTAACGGTAGCCGTCTTCCCAGCGTCGCTGCTCGCCGCTAGAGTGGCAGCCACAAATACGAACACCAGCGAAATTCTTGGTGCATTACGGAAATTCATTTGCCCTATCCTCCCGCGGGATTGATATTGCCGCGGATTTTAGCAGTTACCGAAGTTATCCGTAGGAGGAAATCGGCCCGAGTTGTCCAAGACCAAAGACTGTGATCCAGCCACAGTTGGCAGGAAGCATTGGGTGAGGAAACCAAGTGCCTAAACTATTAGGGGGATTGCGGAACCGGCAGAGTAGTCTCACCCGGACAAATCAGAATCAGCGCTTTTCAACTCCACGTCCTCGTCACGGTGCCCCAATTGACCGCTCATGCTGGTATTGCCACCTTGATTCTTCTCATCCTGCTCCATGGCGCCCTTGCCTCGATCTTGATCCCTTGATGCGTCAATCGGCGCACTGGCTCCCCGATCGGGTAGGTTACTAGCCATCCGAGTGAATTCTTCATGTGTCATGGGATTCCCCCTTGGGTCACGCGAATACGAGGTTGGCAACAAATAAGAAAGAAGGCCACAGATTCGCGGCTAAATCTTTGGCCGAGATGCGTCCGTCACTAAGTCTACTCGGGTATTCCCTTTCCCGTATGGTCAGAAGCGACCACTTTTGGTTAGGGGACAACCCTGTGCAAAAACAAAACGCCCCACACTCTTTCGAGTCGTGGGACGCCCGTTTGAAGAGCCCTCCCCCGAAGTCTGCTCCCAAACAGCCTAACCGCTCGTGTGGCGGGTGGGAATGGCTCGGATGGGCTGCCTTTGGAATACCGCACGGGTTGGGCGTGACGCTCGATTAGGTTACCGATTTCTGTTTCCCCACAAGGCCGCAAAGCAGGATATTCACTCTGAATAGCCTTCTCCTTGGTCTTCCTCGTCTTCCCCGTCTTCCTCTTGTTCCTCGTCGTCTTCGTCGTCTTCGCCTTCCGGAACTCCTCCAACTACCGAGTCGGCGGTGACCATGCCATCAACCCGAACTACTGAACGTATTCTGCCATGCCTAATGCTACGCTCGATCCAACTGAGGGCGGACGCTACTACGGCCAGCCAATTCAATCGCGCTTGATGCGAAATGATTGTGAATGTAATCCTTCGGGAAGTGTGGTGAGCGCGGAAGGAATCGAATCCGCACTAGAACGTAAATTCAACAAGATACAGAGCAACGGATGGCAGTTTTGACATTCTTGGGTCATGCAAGACAATGGCACTGGATTGTGAATGGATGGTGACGCTGCGCGCCTGGTCACACTCACCGGCTTGCCTCCGTTTGCATACTGCAAGCTTCTCGAGCCGTAATCGCCCGTGCCCTGAGGAACTCCCATCCCCAGCGCGAAGCTGGCCTGCAGTTGTTCGATCAAGCGTATGGGCGAAACGCGATCGAGAAATTCCCTGCCAAGCACGGTCCGCGTCTGCCGCAGCCTGCGTCGCTGATGCTCCTGGGGGCAAAAGCGCATCGAGTTGCTACATGACTATACGCAAGACGCCGGCGCTCTGACCGGCGCGCATAGCCGCCATGCCGAGTTGCCCCTTTGGTCTAATGGCGGCAGAATTCTCCAACAATCCCGTTCTCCGATTGACGACTAATATATTAGGCATAATCTGGACGAATCGATTGTATGCATAGTATATTAGGCATACTATGCTGAAACTGCACTCGATTGGCGCTCAAATAGCGTCCAGACGGAAGGCTCTTCGGCTTAGCCAGTCCGCGTTGGCTGACAACGCCGGGGTGAGTCGGGCAACGCTCGAAGCACTGGAGAATGGCCGATCAGGGGAACTTGGTTTTTCCAAGGTCGCCAACATTTTGTCGGCGCTCGGCCTAGAGTTGAAACTACAAGAGGCAAACCTGCAACGGCCCACTTTGGACGAGCTCTTAGAAGAGGATCGCGATGATAAAGGTCTGGACAGACGCCGCTGAGGCAGGCCTGCTGGACAGGCAGCGGGATCGCGGAAGTGCTTTTGCGTACTTGCCTGAGACAGTCCCACAACGTGCCGTCTCCGTTACCATGCCCGTGCGGCTTCCCTCCTGGGACGTGCCCTTTGGCCTCCCCCCAATCTTCGAGATGAACCTCCCGGAAGGCGCGTTGCGGGAACGGTTGCGCCTGGCCTTTGCGAAAGCGACTGGAACGTTCGATGATTTTGACCTGCTCGCCATGGTTGGCCGCTCACAAGTTGGCCGCATACGGTACACCGGCGACAGGGAGCGGCTCAACGAGGATGTTCCTTTTCAATCGGTAGACGAGATTCTGGCGAGTCGTCGCGACGGGGACTTGTTTCGCTACCTGATTGAGAAGTTTGCGGTGTTCTCTGGCATCAGTGGGGTCCAACCGAAGATTCTTGTGCGCGACGAGAGCGCATCCCTGACACTGACAAACGCACAACCTCGAATCTCGCCGAGCTGTAGGGGTGCAACTCACATCGTGAAGTTCTGGGAGCCACACGAATTTCCGCAGCTCGCGGCGAACGAATACTTCTGCCTAAAGGCCGCAGAGCGTTGCGGGCTGGACGTACCTCGGTATCGGCTCGCAGAAGACGGAATGGCCCTTGTCGTTGACCGTTTCGACTTGCGCCCAGATGGTACCTATCGGGGGTTTGAAGATTTTTGCGTTCTGAACGCGAGAAGAACGGATGAGAAATATCGCGGCAGCTACGAAACGTCAGTCATGAAAAGGTTTCAGCAGTTCGCAAACTCACGCGCCGTGCTCGCAGACGTTGAAAAACTATATACGCTGATCGTGCTGAATTGCGCACTGCGCAACGGCGATGCTCACCTCAAGAATTTCGGCATCGTCTATGACGATGTGCTCGGTGAAGCTCGACTCGCACCGGTCTACGATCTCGTAACTACCTCCAGCTACCTGCCAAAGGATAGTCTGGCCCTTACGCTCAACGGAACAACTCAGTGGCCCGACAACAAAGTTCTCCGTCGGCTCGGTGAAACACGAATGACGGGCACGCCTGCAAGAATTCGCGCGATCCTTGAGCGGGTCTCGGACGCCCTTTCGCAAACCGAGACCGATCTTCGGTCATACATCAAGGAACATCCCGACTTCAAGGAAGTGGGTGAGCGCATGCTGCAGGAATGGTTAAAGGGACGACAACTCTCACTTCAAGCCCGCTAATGGTTCGTATCCCCATGTTGGGATTGGGAGCGCAGCCTGCTTCGCCTCCCGCTAACGAGGCCGCCTAGCTCAAAACGCTCAACCTTGTTGAAGGGAAAGTCGAAGTTATCGAGCGACTTCTGAGAGTCGCGAAACTGGGCTTGTTTCTGACGGCGCTGCAGCAGGCGCTCGCTGCGACGAGCGAGTTCGTCGGAGACCAGGCAGGAGATCAGATCGATGGGTGTCATCGGTTCCGCCTGGGCTTGACGGAGACGGGTCTCGATCACGGCGGCCATGCCACCGGGCCGTAACTGTCGTAGGGCACGATCTAACTCGATCAGGTTCATTCCGTTTGCTCCTTGGTAATCGAGCATGTGGCTGCGCCGCGGGGAACCCGCTTGCGGCGCATTCAGAATCTGGTAACACCCCTTTGGGAGCGGTTGGGCGATGGCTGCCACCCCAACCGCGAAACCTGGGTCGACCTTGAACGTGCCGGGTTCGAGAAGGTTACCTGCGAGACGATCACGGCCACAACACCCATCGTCAGCCCGCAGATTGTCGGCGTGGCGGCAAAAACCAGCTGACGCGCGTTGAATCGCGCCACGTTCTGCCCGACCACAAGACGGCCGGAATTGCTTCCGCTTTGCTGCCGGCGATGCGCCCGAATCTACTTGTTACAATACGCGAAAAGGAATTTCCTATGCCCTTTGTCAACTTCGCTGTTCAGCTTCTCCCAGCCTTTCCTGCATGCGGCATCGCTAGCCGGCGCGCAGGGTTTCCAGCAAGTACAGGAGAAGCGGCGCTCTCCTCATTCATTATCTTTGTCTTTGAAGCTGCCTGTTGTAGCGGCTGGAAAAGCGAAACTGCGGCAATAAACTGCTCGAAGCACTGCCGATCAAGAGTGAATCGTTGGTTCACAGTGGACCGCTCCGCGACGTACGACACGAAACTCCGCCCCCAGCGCGGCGAGAGGGGGACGGCTTGATTGTTGCTATTGTGGCATAACTGTCGTCTAGCGGGTATTTCTTTTGATTCCGCATCCACACTAGCTTTTGCCGATGCCTTGTGAGATAGCTTGCAGTCAGCGTCAATCGG
>JBKPCG010000129.1:0-3842 GCA_046727255.1 Acidobacteriota bacterium
AGCCATATGTGGGTTCAGTTCCTGCCGGACGGCAAGCATTTCATCTACTTGGCTCGCACCAGCCTGACCAGTACCGATCCGGGGGCTAAAGTTTATGCTCAGTCGCTGGAAGGCGGAGCTCCAATAGTGCTTTTGGCTAGCCAAGGCCGTGCTTTAGCAGTGCCGGATTATTTGCTCTTCGTGCAAGATCAGAACCTTTTCGCCCAACGCATGGATCAGAAGGCTTTGCGACAGGTCGGTACGCCGTTATTAGTGACCCGAAACATCGCTGCCTCACAGGCCTATCTGGGCACTTCCGAATTCACTGCATCTCAAAATGGAGTGCTTATCTACGGTACAGCGCAAGGGTCATCGTTCGATCAATTCACCTGGTATGCGCGAGACGGCAGTGTGACTGGCGCCCTTGACCCAATCATCGACTTTCAGCAGTTCACGCTGTCACCGGATGGAAAATACCTGGCGCTGAACTCGTTCCACCAGCACGCTACCGGCAGTTTGTGGCTGGTTGACTTGGCGACGGATACAACCACCCCACTCACGATCGATCCGCACGCGCAGTCGGATCCCGTTTGGTCGCCGGACTCGCACTACGTCGCGTTCAATCTTCTTCCTAACGGCGGAATCGATCCGCCGTTCTTGGTTGAGAAAATCGAAATTGCAACTCAGCAGGCGCTGCGCATCTACGGCGACAACGAACCGCACTGGGTAGAAGAGTGGTCCGCGGACGGTCGCTTTCTGCTCACACACGACACGAAAACTCTTTCGATTATTCCTGTCGCTGGTAACAGCAAACCTACAGCGCTGTATTCGTCCACCTTTATTAAGGATGAGTTTCACTTGTCTCCTGACGGGCAGCTTATCGCTTACGGCGAGAACCACGCCGGCAGATGGGAAGTTTTTGTGGCGTCGTTCCCCTCCTTTCACAATATCACTCAGGTTTCTAGTGCGGGGGGCGCACAGCCCCGCTGGCGCGGTGACGGCCGGGAGCTCTTTTTCCTCGATCTTGAAGGAAGGATGATGTCAGCGACCATTGAGCGCGGGTCTGCGCCGAAGATCGGTACCCCAAGGCAACTTTTCACAACGGGACTGATACCAGATCCCACTGTCAACCAGTATGCTGTAACTGCAGACGGACGTAAGTTTCTGGTGCTCGAGCCACGAAAAGGTTTCAACGAAAGTTACTCTGTCGTTCTTAACTGGCCTGCGACTGTGAGATAGCACCTTGCTTACATAACGGTCTGACCAGCTTCACTCAACGGCTCCAACGGATCAAGTGAGGCAAAGCGTGCTCCGCCAGGTACCCACCCATAAGCGCGGTCAGACACGGGCAGATACAGCTGGGAGAGCTACTCCTCTTCTCAAAGTCGTACATCGAGAGCACATGCATGTTGGTTAATGCAGACTCGAAATACCTCGACGCCAATGCTATTAGTATTTGAGCGGACCGCTATTGCCGTTAGAACCCGCCGAAAGGGTGCCGGAGCCCTGCTTGGGCACCAGCGGCAGGTGGAGGCGCTCGCACACATCCAGTGAGTATGCCGTTTGGGCGAGAAATTGTGCTCCAAGCCGCTTCAGAAATGACAGCACTTCTTCCCCGAGGGCGTCGACAAACATCATCTCCGTAATATCAACGACAAATCTCATTTCGGTTTTGCTTCGGGTGACGAGCGTACGGACTTGTTCAGCTCGCTCGCCGGCTAGTCGGCCTTCGAGTTTGAAGGTCAGAATGTCGACTGTTTGGCTCGTTGTGACGCGTAGCATTTGTGAGCTCCCGATGGGTTTGTTCCCGTCCTCGAGAGGCGGGCCAATGGGAATTGCAGTTATTGTGCCGGGAGTTCTCTTTCTAACTGATTGAGAATAGAGGCCGTTCTAGAATAAGCAGAAAAAGATGTGGGGCAATAGCCCGCATGCGGTCAGGCCCGGTAATCGGCGCGAGTGATGCTAAGCCTGTTCATCTTGTTCTGAAGTGTAGTTCTCTTTAGACCAAGGCGCTCTGCTGCGCCTCCTTTGCCTGCAATCTTTCCGGATGCATTTTTCAACGCATCGAGTATGGCCTGCCGCTCGACTTGCTCGAATGTGGAAACAGCAGAAACCACTGAACGTTCAGCAGATCTCCTCAGCTCGGTCCGAGGCACGTTCAATTCTTCCCCCTGCGTGAGAATCACGCAGCGCTCAATGAAGTTCTCGAGTTCGCGAATATTACCCGGCCAGTCGGAAGCGATTAATGCCTCCATGGCTCGTTTCGGGATTGACCGAATACGTCTCTGCATTGTGCGGGACAACCGTGACACAAAGAAATGCACCAGGAGCGGAATGTCCTCGCGTCTTTCACGAAGCGGCGGGATTTCGATTGGAAATACATTGAGCCTGTAAAAAAGGTCTTCGCGAAACTGATTGTTGCGGATCATGCCTTCCAGATTGCGATGCGTGGCCGCGATCAAGCGAACATCCACCTGAAGCGTCTTTGTGCTTCCAAGGCGTTCGAATTCCCGCTCCTGCAAAGCGCGCAAGAGCTTGGGTTGCAAGTCCATCGTAATATCGCCGATTTCATCGAGGAACAGGGTGCCGTGATCAGCCAATTCGAAGCGGCCGCGCTTCTGGATCAGCGCTCCGGTGAAGGCACCCTTTTCATGCCCGAACAATTCGCTCTCCACCAGTCCCGAAGGAATGGCCGCACAGTTCAGGCGAACGAATGTTCGCGCACGGCGCGGGCTGCGATTATGAATGGCCCGGGCGACCAGTTCTTTTCCCGTACCAGTTTCGCCGTGCAGCAGCACAGTGGAACTGGTGGGCGCCACGATCGCTACTTGATCCAGCACCTTGCGGATGGCGGCACTCTTGCCAACGATATCCTCAAAGTTGTACTCGGATTCTATTTCTGCTTCGAGATAGAGCCGCTCATCTTCCAAGCGGGCTGCGGATGCGTTCAGGCGTCCATAGGCAAGCGCATTATCCAGCGCGAGCGATATCTGGATAGCTATCTGTGACAGGAGATCCAGGTCTTTTTGTCCGAACGCATCGGCCTTGCGGCTGCCCACCGCTAGTAAACCGATCGGACCGCCTCCTGTGGTGAGCGCAACCAGAGCCAACGATGAGATCGACTCTGCTCTCAACGAGCTTGCGAACGACGCCGGCAAGTTCCCGAAATCCGCTGTCGTCAAGATGTCAGCACGCCGTGCACGGAGCTTTTCACAATCCTCTGCGTTTAAGTCGGCCGATGCAGTTTCCGATATGGCGCTCCTGCTGATGGGAAAATCCAGACCGACTCCGCGGAGCTCGCTCGAGTCTTTATCGAGGATCCAGAAGGCGGTGAAGTCACTCACGAAATACGAACGGATCGATGCACTCGCGGAGCGAAGCACGTCACTAATGTCTAGCTTGGCAACATGGTTGTTGATTTCGAGCACCAGGCGAAGGCGGTCGCGCTCGCTCGCGAGTTCACGCTGGTACTGCTCTGCGCGATCTTTCGCAAAGGCACATTCGAGAGCAACTGCTACGTGCGACGCCAGAGAACCAAGAAGTTCGACGTCTTCCTGAGAGAATTGCTGGCCCGGCAACTTTGGCGTCGACAGAATGCCGAACTGTTTCTGGAATGTAGAGACGGGAAAAAGGTATGTGCTCCGCCCTACAACCTCGGATGCAAACGAGGCCAGATCAGGATGCTTCAACATCTCTGGCGCTAGGTCAGGTATGAAGACCGGCTTCTGCTCATCAAGTACTTTCGCCACCGCACCAATGCGTAATAGCTTGGCCCCGACTTTGATCGCTGGCGCGTCGTCATCTCGATCAAACTCGAAGCTAGCCAAGGTTTGACCATCATTGCTCAAAAGGTACAGTTCCAC
>JBKPCG010000130.1:0-14454 GCA_046727255.1 Acidobacteriota bacterium
TAAGTTTTTCCAGAGACTGGTGGCCGGGAGCATTGCTCACCCTCACCGATGAGTTGTATAGTTCCAAGATCGAAAAGAGGAGCGCTACCGTTTGGCGTAGATCGAGATTCTTGCGACATCGTACCCGGTTTGAAATGCAAACAATTCTGGCCGGAAGGATTGTCGGATTTTGACTTTTTTATTCTTAGGGATATTTGCAGTTTCCCTGGTGCTGTCCTTCGCTGCGACACGCCAGGTGCGGGACGTTGCATCGCGCAGAGGCTGGGTCTCACTTCCAAGAGAAGGGCGGCATGTCCACGAGACTCCGCTTCCCCGGCTCGGCGGCGTCGCCATCTTCCTGGCCTTTTCCTTCAGCTTGATTCTGTGGTTTGGACTTGCCCTGCTGTATCCACGTCTGCTGGAGGGACTCGCCCCGGCGACTCTTCTTCGCATTTATGTTCCGGCCTGCCTGATTTTTTGCCTCGGCATCTACGACGATCTCCACGGGGCGGGCCCGTATTTGAAGTTTTCCGTGCAGGCGATCGCAGCCACCATGCTGTTCCTCGGCGGGATGCGCATCCTGGATCTGCCGGTATTGTTCGGCGCCCACACATTTCCCTGGTTCATCGGTCTGCCGCTGACAGTGCTTTGGGTGGTAGCGATCACGAACGCCTTCAATCTGATCGACGGTTTGGATGGCCTAGCCGCGGGTTCCGCACTGTTCTCAACCGTGGTGTTCTTTGTAGTGGCGCTGGTCGACCATTCCTGGCTGGGCTCGCTGATGAGCGTTGCGCTGGCGGGAGCCATTCTGGGATTTTTGCGCTTCAACTTTAATCCAGCCACAATTTTTCTTGGAGATTCCGGCAGCCTGTTCATCGGTTTCCTGCTGAGCGCGCTGGCGCTCGCCGGGGCGCAGAAAGCGCCCACTCTAGTTGCGGTCGCAATTCCGGTTGTGTCGTGCGGCCTGCCGATTCTGGAAACCTTACTCTCGATCCTGCGGCGGCTGATCAGCGGACGCCCGATTTTCACTGCCGATCGTGAACATATCCACCACAAACTGCTCCAGATGGGTCTGTCTCATCGCCAGGTTGTAATCGTCCTCTACGCGGTCTCCGCACTCTTTGCCATGCTGAGCTTGTTCTTGCTGTGGCCTACGGGCAGCACTTTGGGATTGGTGCTGGCTGTGGTCGGGACGGGTGTCTGGCTGGGGGTGCAGCATCTGAACTATCTGGAGTTTGGCGAAATACGTCGCGTGGCGCAACGCACCATGGAGCAGCGCCAGATCGTGATTAACAATCTCTCGATTCGCCGGGCGGTTGAGGAGCTTAAGGTTGCCGCCGATTACGATCAGGTGCGCCGCATCCTCCTGGCTGCCTTCGACAGCAACGATTTCGATGCCTTCGAACTGCAACTCAAGTCTCTGTCGGGTGATCAGTTCGGGCTTGGAGAAACCTACAAGCCCTTCCACTGGACCAAGTTTCAGCACATCGTTTCGATGTCGAGCCTGCCCTCGTGGAAGCTGACCCTCGACTTGGTTACGACCTCAAACCGGCGGCGCGGTGCGCTGGTGGTTTATCGCGTATATAGCCAACGGGGCCTCCAGTTGGATGTGAACCTGATAACCTCGCAATTCCCAGTAGTCCTCGCCGACGCGCTGGATCGAGTGCTGACCACCCCTGGAGTCATTCAAACCGAGGTCCAGAGCGACGTCCAGTATCTGGCGGCCAATCTTTAGCGCTGATTCCAAAGACGCAGGAGTGGGCCAGGGTAGAGACGCGGCAAACCGCCTTTCCCTTCGCCACCGGCGCATCCACTGCAGGAGGAGACGCGGCAAGCCGCGTCTCTACCAATCGCTCCGGGAAGAATAGGCTTACCCACCTGTCGGTAGTCCTTCTCCCTTCAGATTGACGACTGAGTTAATATGTATGCGTCTTTGGCCATGGATCTGACCCATGGAACTGAGTATTATCAGGCTGCAAGATCCCGCCCCCGTGAGCTCCGCCGGCGAGCGCCGACGCCGCATTCGCCACCAGCTCCATACTCATGTGTACGCCAGTTTCAAGGGTCCGAGCGCCGGGATGGTACTTGACTTGAGCGAGTTGCTGGACCTTAGCGAAGACGGCTTCGCCGTTCAGACCAGCGAACGGCTGGAAGTAAACCGACCTGTCAGTCTCTCCCTCGATCTGCTCGAAACTAAAACCCACATTTATGGTACTGGCGAAGTGGTGTGGAGCGACGGCACCGGGCGGGCAGGTATCCGATTTTCCGGATTGCCCGACAGTTCGCGAAGCTTGCTGAAGGAATGGCTTTTCGTCAATTTGCTGATCGCCTGTTCGAACTACGCGGCTCGTGCCGGGCACGTTTCGGAGCACGTCGAAAAAAGGTCTTCCCCGCCGAGGCCGAGTTTGCCGCCGGTTGTTTTGAATCCGGTTGCCGATTTTAGTGGAATGCTATCTGCGGTGGAAGCAGTGCGCGGCGAAGTCCGGGCCGCCGGCGACGATTTCGATGTGGTTCTTCATCTCATCACCGAACGGGCTTTGAGTCTGACCGGCGCGGGCGGCGCTGCGCTGGCATTTCTCACTGACGACAAGATGATCTGCCGGGCCCGCGCCGGTGAACCTGCTCTGCCGCTGGGCATCGCTGTGGACGTGAAGCAGGGTCTTTCCGGAGAATGCGTTCGCAGTGGCCGCATGGTGACATGCGAGGACACCGAAACCGACCCGCGCGTGGATCGCGAAATCTGCCGGACCCTGGGGATCGGCTCGATCCTCGCCGCTCCGATCTTCTCCGATTTCCGGGTGGTGGGGCTGATTGAGGTTTTCTCACCCCGGCCCCGGGCCTTCACAGAAATTCATGAAACGGCTCTGGATCGGCTGGTGGAAGTCGTTCCTAAAGCGCAGGCCGCCTCACTTCCATCGCAGGACGCTGCTGCCAACGTAGCAACGCCGCTCACGGCCGAATCCACTCCGACCGTGAACACCGTTCGGGAAGCAGTGTGGGAGCCGGAGACCGAAGCGCGCGAGCCATTGAAGGGAGTGCCGGTCCAGCTTTTGCATATTCTGCTGCTGGTTCTGACACTCGCCGCTTTATTTCTGGTCGCCGGTTACGTGTCGGCTCCCAAGATCGAGAGACTCTGGTTGAGCAAACCCGTGGCCGGCGATCGCGGAATGGCCACGGTGGGCGCCCGCCCGATCTCAGTCAATGCCTCCCCTCAAGCCAAGACTCCCGACGACTTGCGGAAGCTCGCGGAGCAAGGAGATGCGGAGGCGCAATGGGATATGGGTTTCCGCTACCACAACGGGCAGGGTGTTCCTCAGGATGATGCGCAGGCAGTGCGGTGGTTTCAGCGAGCCGCTGATCAAGGACATGTCACCGCTCAGGCCACATTGGGCGCCTATTATTGGGCTGGACGAGGAGTGCCGAAGGACCTCGGTCAGGCCTACTTCTGGTCGGCAGTGGCCTTACATCAGGGTGACCGGGACAGTGAATCCCGGTTGCGAGGATTGGCTCTCCAGATGACGCGCGGGCAGGTCGCGGCGGCCCAGCAGCAAGTCGATGATTGGCTCCGCCAGCATCGCGCGGCGAAGTGAGTTGCACAGCACAGACAGGCCGGTTTCCTCCGCCGTAGAATAGAGTCGTGTCCACCCTCCGCGACATTCTGAATGAACGCGTTCGAGAGGCCGACTCCCACCTCGTCGAGAAGCTCGATCATAATCGCGTACGGTGTTACTCCTGCGGACACTGCTGCCCGATTCCCGACGGACAGCCGGGCGTCTGCAAAGTTCGCTTCAACCGCGGCGGGACGCTCTACGTTCCCTGGGGCTATGTCGGCGGAGTGCAATGCGATCCCATCGAGAAGAAGCCGTTCTTCCATGCTTATCCCGGAGCGCTCGCCTACAGCTTCGGAATGCTGGGCTGTGACCTGCACTGCTCGTATTGCCAAAACTGGGTGACGTCGCAGGCGCTGCGCGATCCCAATGCCGTCTCCCCGCCGCTCGAGGCCACTCCTGAATTACTCGTGCAGGATGCCTTGGCTCAGGGCGCAAAGGTTCTCGTCAGTACGTACAACGAACCGCTAATCACCAGTGAATGGGCAGTCGCAGTCTTTCGTGCGGCGCGGGAGGCTGGCCTGCTGACAGCCTTCGTCTCCAACGGTAACGGCACTCCACAGGTGCTGGAATATCTGCGCCCATGGATTGATCTCTACAAAGTAGATTTGAAAAGCTTCGATGACCACCACTATCGCCAACTCGGCGGACGCATTCAGCCGATCCTCGACACCATCCGCCGCTTGCATGAGATGGGCATCTGGCTGGAAATCGTCACGTTGCTGATCCCCGGTTTCAACGACAGTGACGACCAACTGCGACAGCTGACCGAGTTCCTGTACAGCGTCTCGCCTGATATCCCGTGGCACGTCACGGCCTTTCACAAGGATTACAAGATGACGTCCCCCGAAGACACGCGCGCCGAAGACCTGTTGCGCGCGGCGGCCATCGGACGCGAAGCTGGATTGCGTTACATCTATGCCGGGAATCTTCCCGGGCGCGTGGGAAATCTGGAAGACACGCACTGCCATCAGTGCGGCGAAACGCTGATCCGGCGTTATGGATACATGATCGAGGAATATCATCTTACGCCGGAGGGCAACTGCCCGAGGTGCCGTGCGGCGCTTCCCGGAAGGTGGTCGCGCCAGTTTGACGGGCAGATTGCATCCCGCCCTTTTCTTCCACGCCGGCGCGCGCAATTGGTTAGAATCCTCACGCGGCAATAATCAGCATTCATGCGGATCCCCAAGGCGCTCCTACTGACGGTGGTGTTGTGTTTGGCGCCGGCCTGTTCTCCGCGCGATTTTCTCACGCGGCGTCTGGCTGCTGATCTTATTTCCGCAGCGGAGGCTTTCAAAGCACCCCAAGTGTTCTGGCTCAAGACGGGCATGGTCTCCAACAAGGATTTCAATTCTCCCGATTCACTCGTTTTGCAGCGTCAGGGTTGGATCATCGGGACGCAGCAGAAATGTCCTTCGGGAGTCGAACCTCCGCCGTGCTGGGATGTAGTGCTGTCGCCGCATGGCGTCGACGCCTTCCGTTCGTTGATCTCTGAATCGACCCATGGCGGCACACAGGTGCCGATCCGCGTGGCGCGCCGGGAGTTGGTGGACGTCACCGGAATCAGCAAGGCCGGCAAGTTTGCCGACGTGGAGTTTCTCTGGCACTGGGTGGCCATGAACGAAGTCGGGAGCGCGTTGTACGACAGCGGCGTGCGCTATCGCTCCACCGTCGGATTTCGCAGTTACGATGACGGCTGGCGCGTTCAAACTGAACCTCTGCACAACAACCAGCCGCTCGACGACGCGCTACGCACCGCTCAACCCGCGCCATGAAACAGGAGCAACTCTGAAGATGAAGATTCCTCGCCTGCTGTGTGCTTCGTTGCTAACCGTCTTTCTCGCGCCGGTTGTACGAGCCGATGTACTCGACGATCTGGCCCGCGATTTCTGGGCGTGGCGCGCCGCGGAGATGCCGGTTTCAAGTGACGACATTCCACGCCTAGATCGACCCGCAAGCTGGATCCCGGATTGGTCTCCCGCAGTGGCCGAGTCGTATCGCAAGCAGGTCGGCGCTTTCGAGCAGCGCTGGAAAGCCATCGACGCCTCGAAATGGCCGGTGCCTCGCCAGGTGGACTATCGGCTGATCGGCTCCGCGATCGCTCGAGCGCGCTGGGAGTTGGATTTTCAGCGAGGATGGCAGCGAAACCCTAGCTTCTATCTGGACCAGACTTTAGGAGCATACTTTCACCTTTTACTTCAACCGCCGCCTTTCTCTAGTGAGCGCGGTGCAAACATCGTCTCTACTCTGAATGCCACGCCCAAGATTCTGGAGGATGCCCGCAAGAATTTGACGGAGCCGGTGCGCACTTTCGCCGAATTGTCTTTGGATCAGTTGAAAGACATCCGTCCCCGACTAATGGCTTCCATTCGCGAACTGAAACCTCTTCTGGATGCGAACTCGCAAAAGCAGATTGACTCCGCCGCCGAGTCTGCGGCTCGCGCATTCGAAGACAACCGCGAATGGCTCAGTGGGAAGCTTGCGTCCATGTCATCGCAAACCGCGATTGAAACTGCGGGCTACGTTTATTTTCTGAAGAACGTCGCGCTTCTTCCCTATTCGCCCCAGCAGCTTCTCGAGATCGGACGTAACGAGTGGGCACGATCAGTTTCGTTCCAGACATACGAAGAGCATCGCAACCTCGGCGCGCCTGAATTGCGGATTCCTGCCTCCATCGAAGAGGAGATCGCGCGTGAGCGGCAGGACGAAGAAGCCGTCCGGAAATACTTGCAGGAGAAGCGCATCTTGTCGGTGCCGTCCTGGTTGCAGCATTACACCTGGCAGCCGATGCCGGGGTACCTGAAACCGTTGGAGGGCGCAGGCGAGGCCGATGACTTTACAGGCCCGAACCGGCTGAAAGAAAACTGTGTTCGTTACATTGATCCTCCCGGCCCCGATCTGGCATACTTCGCTCTCGCCGACGCCAAAGATCCGCGCACCGGGATTGTGCACGAGGGCGTGCCCGGCCACTACTTTCAACTCGCGCTTTCCTGGGCGCATCCCGATCCGATCCGCCGCCACTATTACGATTCCGGAGCAAACGAGGGTATCGGCTTCTATTCGGAAGAGATGCTGCTCGAGGCTGGTCTGTTCGACAACATCCCGCACTCGCGCGAGATTATCTACAACATGGCGCGTCTGCGTGCGCTGCGCGTTGAAGTGGATGTGAAGCTGGCGCTCGGCGAGTTCACGATCGCGCAGGCCGCCGACTACCTGCAAAAAACAGTTCCCATGGACTCGCACACCGCTCATGCCGAGGCGGCCTTCTTCGCGTCCTCTCCGGGACAAGCCATCTCGTATCAGATCGGTAAGACGCAAATCCTGCGCTTCCTGGCGGAGGCGCGGCGTCAGCGGGCTGACAAGTTTGACCTGCAGGCCTTTCACGATTTTCTGTGGCTCAACGGCAACGTTCCGATTGCCTTGCAGCGCTGGGAATATCTGGGGCTGAAAGATGATCTCGAGACACTGACGCGGATGAAGGTGGAGTGAAGTCGAAGCGTCGCCCGTCATGCGCACCGTTTGCCACGAGCAACGCGCGCAGTGTATATCTCTCTATTCCAAAATTATGCGCACACCAATTCTTGTCCTCGGGTCACTTCTGGCTTCAGTCCTGCTCTTTGCGCAGGAGGCAAAGCCGAAAATCAGCCTGGATGAATTTTTCAACGCCGTCAGTTTCAGCGCACTGAAAATGTCCCCGGACGGCAACTCGGTCGTATTCGAAACCGCGAAAGCCGACTGGGATCAGCAGATCTTTCGTTCAGAACTGTGGCTCTATCGCATCAACGGAAACACCGGCAGCCTGATCCAGCTGACGCAATCCGGCCATGACAGCACGCCGCAATGGTCGCCCGACGGAAAATGGGTCGCATTCCTTTCCGAGCGCAAGATGCCCGGTGGAAAAGACGGCGATGCTACTGACGACAAGAGCAAAGAGATCTCCCAGTTGTTTCTGATCTCGCCCAACGGGGGCGAAGCATTCGCCATTACGTCCGGCGATGAGGAGATCCACTCCTTCGTATGGTCGCCGGACTCGAAATCAATCTACTTCGCGACTCGCCAGCCCTGGACGAAAGAGCAAAACGACGCCCACAAGAAAGACTGGAAAGATGTGATTCGCTTCCGCAGCGATGAGCGCGGAGACACCATCTTCCGTATCAGCCTCGACGAGGCCCTGGCTCGCCACGCCGCGCTCGGTGTGAAAGAGGTTCACGAAGCAGACAAAGACTCCGGAGCCACCCCCGGGGCGGTCGTTGTCTCACGCACGCCGGCGCGCGTGGAGCAGATGGCAATCGCGCACGACGCCAGCCGGTTGGCATTTATGGCCAATTCCGTTTCGAAACGGAACGAGAAGATCGAAGAATACGAGATCTACCTGGTCAGCCTGGCCGGCGCGGGCGAGGCAGTGCCCACGCGGCTGACCCGCAACGAAGCGTTGGAAACGAATCTGGAGTGGGCGGCCGACAATCGCCACATCTTTTTTCAGACTGAGCTCGGGTCCGTAGAAGGGAAGTACGAAGATCCTCAGCCTCGACTTTACTGGGTGGATGCAGGCTCCGGTGAAGTCCAGCGGTGGTTCGCCGACTACAAGGGGCACGTCGGACGCTACACCCCGATGCCCGACGGTTCTGTACTGTGTGCTTGCCGGATCGGAACCGAAGTGCAGTTGGAATCACAAGCCAATCCGAAGGCCGCCATCGTCAAGCGCGAGGGATGGGCGGGAACTTATGAAATTCCTGCTTCGGCGGTGCAATCCTCGCGGATCGCATTTTTGTATTCGGCAATCGAACGTCCGACTGAAATCTACATCGCCGACAGACCCGACAAACTGACGCAGGCCCGGCCGATAACTTCCTTCAACAAGCTATTTACCGAACGCGACCTACCCAAAGCCAAGCCCTATCGCTGGACCTCCGATGATGGCACCCCGGTCGAAGGCATGCTGATGTATCCTCCGGGAAAATTTGAGGCGAAGAACCTGCCTGTCTTGGTGCTGATTCACGGAGGCCCGCAAGACGCCGACGGCAATCACTTCGAGGCCGACTGGTATCAATGGGATCGTCTCGCCGCCACCCAGGGCTGGCTGGTGTTTGAGCCGAATTATCGCGGATCGACCGGCTACGGCGACAAGTTCGCGCTGCAGATTGTGCCTGAGATCGTCTCCAAGCCGGGCAGAGACATCCTGACTGGCGTGGATGCCTTAGTGAAAGATGGCATCGCCGACCCGAACCGTCTTACCATCGGCGGCTACAGCTATGGCGGCTACATGACGAACTGGCTGATCACGCAGACCACCCGATTTAAAGCTGCAGTGACCGGCGCGGGCGCCGTGGAGCATGTCGCAAACTGGGGCAACGACGACACCGGTTTCGACGACGTCTATTTTCTGGGCGGACATGCGTGGGAAGTCCCAGACCGCTATCGCAGCGAGGCCGCAATTTTTCAGATCGACAAAGTGCGGACGCCGACGCATATGGTCGGCGGAGCGGATGACATACGGGTGGCGGTGCTCGAAAATTATCTGCTCGACCGCGCTCTTCACGAACTGAATATCCCCAGCGAACTGCTGATTTTCCCGGGCGAAGGTCATGGGCTGGGCAAGAACCCCTGGCACGGAAAGATCAAAGTGCGGGAAGAATTGAAGTGGCTGGGTAAATATGGTGGAGTGACAGGGCCGAACTAACTTCAGCCGACATCCGGAGAGCGCGCATCACCGCAGTGAAAGTTTTCACCGGACGACAACCCCGTCGTCGCGGCACGGCTGGCAATGGACATTTCTGACCCGCAAGAATCGCCTCCCTCACCGTACCACGCAAAGTAGCCTGAACCAGCGGCCAACCAAAGCCGTGCCCCCGGGTTCCAACGCAAAGAGCATGCTCACACCTTCCACGGAGGTACAGTGTCATGATCGCTCGCTTCGTCTGCATTGTTGTTTTCTGCGGAAGTCTCTTCGCGCAAGCGCCGCAACCCTCACTCACCATCTATAACGAGAATTTCGCGGTAGTGCGGCAGGAGTTAGCACTCGATTTGAAGTCCGGCGAAAACACGGTCAACGTGAATGACATCACCATGCACCTGGAGCCCGACTCCGTTATCCTGCGCGATCCCACCGGCAAACACGCAGTGCAGGTGCTGGAACAGAACTACCGCGCCGATCCCGTCTCAGAGTCCCTGTTGCTCTCGCTTTACGAAGGCAAGACGCTCGATTTCGAGATCGGCACACCCCAGGGAATAAAGATCGTCAAAGGCAAAGTGATCCGCAGCGGATATACGCCACACAACTATTTCGCCATGAATCGCTATGGCCAGGAATACTACCAGGGCCAGATGGCGGTCGCTGCGGAACAGCCGATCATCGAGGTCAACGGCCAGTTGCGCTTCAGCGTTCCCGGCACGCCTGTTTTCCCGAGTCTCACGGACGACACGATTCTAAAGCCGCGTCTGGAGTGGTCGCTCGCCACCGACAAAGCCGGGAAATTTCCCGCCGAGTTTTCGTACGTCACCAGCGGCATGAGCTGGCAGGCCGACTACAACATCGTTGCGCCCGAGAAAGGCGACCTGGTCGATATCGTGGGCTGGGTCACCATGGACAACCAGACCGGCAAGACATTCGAGAACGCGCGCATCAAGCTCATGGCCGGAGATGTGAATAAGATTCAGCCGGGACAAAACGGCTTTGCCATGGGCCGGGTGGTCACCGTCAATGCCGGAGCATTTGCCGGCATCATCCCGCCGGTAAGCGAGAAGACCTTCGACGAGTACCACCTCTACACACTCGAACGTAGCACGACGCTACGCGACCGCGAGACCAAACAAGTGGAATTCATTCGCGCGGCCGCGGTTGGTACGAAACAGATCGATATTTACGACGGAGTCAAGATCGACGCCAATCGCTACAACGGCTGGAACTGGGATAATTTCCGCAACGATCAATCCTACGGCACTGAATCTAATCCCAAGGTCTGGATCATGCGCGAGTTCAGGAACTCGCCGACGAATCATCTCGGCATGCCGCTGCCTAAGGGCCGCGTCCGCTTCTACCGCCGCAACGACGACGGCCAGATCGAATTCACCGGCGAAAACGTGATTGATCACACACCGCGCGATGAGACCGTCCGCGTCTATACAGGAAACGCGTTTGATCTGACCGGGGAGCGCCGCCGCACCAACTACCTGATGGACAGCGGCAAAAGTACGGCTACGGAGTCGTTCGAGATCAAGGTCCGCAACCACAAGAAAGAGCCGGTGGACGTCCGCGTGGTCGAACACCTGTATCGAGCGCTGACCTGGGACATCGCGTCCAGTTCCGCCGACTACAAAAAAACCGACGCCCACACCGTCGAGTTCCCGGTGACCATCGCTCCGGACGGTGAGAAGACAATCACCTATACGGCGCACTATACCTGGTGAGAGCGGCGGGACGGGGTACTTACCGGCGCGCGGCGGCCGTTTGTAGTTGCGAAACTTTCACGTGCGGAGAAGATGCCTGGTAGCGCGCGATCCCCTTATAGAGCGCCTCCGCAATCTGTTGGCGATAGGTTTCGCTTAGCAGGTTTCGTTCATCGGCGGGACTGCTCACAAATGAAATTTCTGTGAGAATCGACGGCATGGTGGTGCCGGTCAGTACGAGGAATTGCGAGTCCTTGACGCCGCGGTCGCGAATGCCAGGGCTGTTGGCTGCCAACGTTGCGTAGAGAGATCGCTGGATGCTGGCTGCCAGACGCCTCGACTCATTGATCTTCTCGTGGAGTTCCCCAGGGGAAAGCGCTACGGGAGTCAGTTGCGGAACGGTTGCACTGTCCCCCTTCTCGATTTCCCGCGATCCCGGCGGTGCGAAGGTGTTGGTGTAGTAGGTTTCTACGCCCCGTGCCGATGCCAAACTGCTGTAGTTGGCGTGTATCGAAACAAAAAGGTCGGCCTGCGCCTGGTTGGCAAAATCGGCCCGCTGATCGAGCGCGAGGTAGTCGTCTCCGGTGCGCGTGAAGATGACTTCCGACCCCAGCCTCGCCTGAAGCAGTTTGCCGAGGCGCCGGGTTACGTCGAGGACCAGATCCTTCTCCAGTAATCCCTTGCGTCCGACGGTGCCCATGTCCCAACCGCCGTGCCCGGCATCCAGCGCGACGCGGAACCGGCCAGTCTTCGCCCGCAGTTGATCGTCTTCTGGTCTTGCGCCGAGCGATGACAAAGCCTTTGCTGCGGCGCTTGCCCCGGAGGTGGAGACTCGCGTTCGATTCGATGCCATAGCCCGGTCATTCGCGCGGAGTTCGACCACCATCCGATTCGGATTGGATTCCATGCTTACCGAGAAATTTGAACCATCGCGAGTATCGAGCACAACGCGCGTTACGCCCGAAACTGGCTGCGCCACTCGCACCCGCGACAGCGAGGTGTCGCCGATGTCGATGGTCTTTCCATCCAATTCAGCCGCCAGCGCCGTATCATGCAGATCGAAGTAAATGCGTTCGGGAGACATCAAACGATGTACTTCGTAAGGCGCCTGATCTTGCATATCGATGACCACGGTACTCCCCATCGGTGTCGACCAGTGGCGAATGCCGGTGATCTTCGGCAACACCGCCAACTTGCCGGTTGAAGAAGAGATCGCCGGCGCTACCGACTCCAGTTTCGCTGGATCCATCAGGTGATCGGAGACTGGAGGAGCGCCGGCAGATGTCGAGGGCTGCGTGACTGCGGTTTGCGTCTGATTTACAGTATTCGTGGTTTCTGTCCCACGATTCCGCATTCCAAACCACACACCCGCCGAAAACAGAGCGGCGACCGCCAGCAAGACAAGTACCACCATCAATCCCGGATTCGGAGTTCTTGAAGTTGCCGAGCTTGCCAGGAACGCGGGGGCAGGGGATTCTTCTGACGGGGTTTCCCGCGCTTCCGTTGCGAAATCCGGGGACACGAAATCGTCCGTTCCCGCGCCGGCCTCGTGCAACACGCTTAACGTCGCCGGAAGGGAAGTACCCTCCGTCAAGACCTGAGGTTCAACAGCGGGAGGCGGGATTTCACTCTCTAAAGCACCGGTTACCACCTGCGCCGATCCCACCGGCTTCGGGCCGAGGACTTCATCCACCACATCCGCCAGCCAATTCACGCGCCGGTCTTGATCTTCGGGCTTGAGAGCGGAAAGAACCAACTCGGCGAGCAGGTCGAGGCAGCGGACGTCGTCATCGCTGAACGCGTAAGGTACGTTGGAGAAGGCCTGCAGCACGCCCATGCGTGAGTGCTGGCCATGTAGTGGAACCAGAACCGTGGCGCGGGCTCCGATCTGGCGGGAGAAGTCGAGATCGACGCGGGCGTCCACGTTGCAATCGTCGCAACGCAGAACCCGTCCTGAATCCAGGCAGTCCTGAAGGAACTCGGATGCGCGCAACAACTTCGTACCGCGCTCCCCTCCGAGCGATCCAGCCGCTGCGCGGCAGATGAACTCAGATCCTTCCGCGAGCGCAACCAGGATAGCGTCGGCCTGGGTAATCGCCAAAGCGCGGTCACAGATCAGTTGCAGCACTTCGTCGAGGACGAAGCGTTCGGTCTGGAACAAATCGAGATCAGAGGCAGAGGCCGCGCCCTCCGCACGGCGATTTCTGATCCGCTCATGAAGATCGGAAAAGGCCAGCAGAGCGCGCAATGCTTCCTGCCGGGCCAGCGACTCGAGTACGCGATTCCCCTCTTCGAGTGGAAAGCCGGAGTCGGCAGCACCCGGCGGCGCTTCCCAGTCAACGCGGGTTGGATTCGCACTCATGCCGGGATTGTGGAGAGCGTGAAACTACCTTTTGATGGTATTCGAGGCTTGCCGGCTGTCAATCGGGCTCATTATTGCTTGTGGTTCGGCCCGGCAAACCCACGCACTCTATTTCTAAGGGTAATGTCCTCCGGTACATACCGCAATGTCCGATGGTACAGGGGCGGGTGGCACCTTTGGGTAGTAGCTGCTAGTTGCCGGTCGCCAGTGGTCGAAAGGGATGGAATTCTGCCCAACACTCCGAGGCACTGGGTACTGGCAACCGGCGGCTGTATTTGCCCTGGCGCCCGATTCGTCCTATGCTTTGGTGAGGAAGTCAGGAGTTCTGTGGCCGACCCTCAAGAGCAGGAAAGACCCGAAAAACCAAGGAAATCCCACTGGTTGTGGCCCGCCGGAGCGATGGCGACGGGCCTGGCTGGAGTCGCGCTGTTGCTGTTGCGCGGCTGCTGGCACCGCAAGATGAGTTGGCCCGTGCGCGCCGAGGGCCATGCCTACCAGGTCTGCCTGGGCTGCGGAGTCAAGAGACTTTTCGACGAGACGAGGTTCCGGTCCTACGGACCGTTTCACTACGATCTCAACGAACTGATCGCTTGGGAGAACTCCCGGAGTGCGGAACCTGCTGTCGTCCCGGAAGAGCAGCGGCCCGCTTCGTAGCCGTCTGCTCGCATGCCGGAGGTCTTGGAACTGGTGAGACCTCCCACGAAGCAGCGATGGAAGTGCTATCTCATTAATTCGTTTAGATTGGTTCTGCGTCACGGATCACCGATCACCGGCCTTCCCCGGGTTTCGGCCGTGGGTTGGACCAAATTGAGCCTAGGTATTTTCCAGTGATCCGCTTTGTTTCTCCAATGACTCAGAAGGGTCAATGCATTATGAGAGAGCGGCCTGGTAAATATCTAGTCGAGGACTGTGGGGGGGCAGAAGGGCCGGAACCGCCCACAGACGATTTATTTCTTGGGCTTCACGCTGTACTGCACTCGCAATCGGAAGGGCAACTTTCGGGTTGGACTGCGTACGGAAAAGTCACGACTGCGACGGTCACTGATGCGATGACAGGACCAAATGCGGCGGATGCGGCATTTGTCGATCCGGGAACAGGCGAACATTCTCAATCCAATG
>JBKPCG010000131.1:0-6425 GCA_046727255.1 Acidobacteriota bacterium
GTTCTTTGCTTTCCCCCGGCACCTGTGGCGCAAACTGCGCACTACCAACATGATCGAGCGCTGCTTCGTCGAAGTGCGCCGCCGCACCCGTCCCATGGTGTGCTTTGTCAACGTAGAAAGCGTCGACCGCATCATCTACTCTATCTTCCAGAGATTTAACCTGGAATGGAAAACCCGCACCCTCAACCTATTTACACAAGCAGCTTGACGTCACCTCTACAAAAGGCTAATTGGAGAAGGTGGGCGCTCTGGGGTTAAAATAGAGTCATGCCAAGCGAAATCAGCTACGGCCCCTACGTCGACCTGCAAAACGGCAAGAGAGTCGTCAGGGAACTGACGTTCGGCGATGCCGCCCCTGAAGGCATCGTCCTGACCACGCTCGACTCCGCCGTCAACTGGATGCGCAAGAGCTCCATCTGGCCCTTGTCCTTCGGCCTGGCCTGCTGCGCGATCGAGATGATGTCGATGGGCGCCTCGCGTTTCGATATCGCCCGCTTCGGCGCCGAAGTTTTCCGTCCGTCACCACGTCAGGCCGACCTGATGATTATTGCCGGCCGCGTCTCGCAGAAAATGGCGCCGGTCATTCGCCAATTATGGGAGCAGATGCCCGAGCCCAAGTGGGTGATCTCGATGGGAGCGTGCGCGACGTCCGGTGGGGTGTTCAACAACTACGCGTTGGTGCAGAGCGTCAACCAGGTCATCCCTGTCGACATCTACGTCCCCGGATGCCCGCCCCGCCCCGAGCAACTCATCTACGCCATCACGCTTCTGCAGGACAAAATCATGACCGAGCGCGGAACCATCAAGAAAGCCCTGAATCTGGTTCCAGCCGGCGAATAGCAAACCACGGAATACTAATCACTAACCACTGATTCTACTGGCTCTTCGTCGCCAGCTGCCGCTCCGGCGGCGTCATCTGGTTCCACACCGCCCTCAGATTCTTTTCCACGATCGTATTGTTCGGATCGGCCTGCAATGCCAATGCGAACCAGCGATAAGAACTTGGCAAGTCCCGCGGGACGCAATGTCCGGTCGCATACATTGTGCCCATCGCGCTGCGCGCCTTGGCATGCTGCTTGTCAGAAGCCATTTTCAAATACTTGATCGCACTAGAACAGTCTCCAGCCCCGCCCCGTCCGTAAAGATAGCCCTCGCCTCTGCGGAAGAACGCCTCGCCCGAATCAGCCGAGCTCCCAGCTGGCGCGCGCTCTGCGCTTACCTCGTGCCGTGTAGGGGTCGGAGTTGGAGCCGCCGCTTTTGGCGGATTCCCAGTCTCCGCCGCCTTCTTGGTCTCTGCCGTCTTGGCATCCGCCATCTTGGCATCTGCCAGTTCAGACTTCGTGACAGGGGGCTTTTCTTCGGCAGGAGTAGTGGCCTTCTCAGTCTGATTCTCGCCGGACGACGATTCAGGAGCCGCCTTTTGTGTGCTGTTTGCTTCGTCCTGTTTCGGTGCTGGAGCTTGAGTTTGAGGAGGAGTATTCGCCGCGTCGGTTCCCGGTGTCGTCACTTCCGGCACCGGTTTCCGATTCGAGGTAACGCCGATGTAGTTCTTGTAAGTCCACCAGCCCGCTCCAGCGAGAGCCGCAAGCAGCACAATCGTCAGCAAGGCTTCCTTCCCGGCGGATCTGGGTTCGTCAGGCTGGGCATAGGAAGCCAGACCGGAAAAAGCACGTTCCCGCAAAACGTCCACATTGCCTTGATCCAGACCGAGCAGGGAAGGGCCGCTGATCGGTGGAATGGGCTCGCTGGCGGCCGACCTGGGCCGTGCTGGAGGAGGCGTCGGCGCCGCTACCGGCGGCGCCACGATACCAGAGCTCGCAGTTGGAATGGTCTCTGTCGCTCGCGGTGTTTGAACCAAGACGGGGGCCGCCGCCTTCCGAGCCGGATCGAGGACCGTCCCGCACATCCCGCAAAACAGGAAGTTGCTCGAATTGACCTCGCCGCATTTCGGACAAATCACTTGGGCTTCTCCGGATTCTGTATTCCTAGAGTGTAACTCTGAAGATGCCATGATGTTGAAAGATGCCCCGACGCACAGGGGCGTTGTACTTGCCCAGCCACCCCGCACGAATCAGAAGGCCCAATTCGTATTAAAATTTCACGACTCGTGCAACCCATGGCCAAGTCTCAGAAGACCAGCAAGCCGATCGTCAAGTCGTTTTCAGCTCCTCTCGAGCACCTGCGTTCGGGATTGGGGTGGGTGGTCGCCTACCTGCCGTTCGACGCGGCCAGTGTCTGGGGTCGCCGTGGCCGCCCGAAAGTAAAAGGCGAAATAAACGGCTTCGCCTTTCGGACATCACTGTTTCCCACGCGCGACGGCAGGCACTTTCTATTGATCAACAAGCGCATGCAAAAGGGTGGACGAGCAGTTGTCGGCGCCATCGCCCGCTTTCGTCTGGAGCCCGATACCGAAGAGCGCACAGTTACGATCCCCGCGGAATTGAAGCGCGTTCTCGCGGAAGACCGCTCCGTTTTGCGCTGGTTCGACAAGCTGAATTACTCAATCCGCAAATGGATTGTCGACTGGATTACCGACGTGAAAAGCGCCGATGCCCGCGTACGGCGTTCGGAGCAGGTAGCCGAGCAATTGATATCCACGATGGAGGCCGAACACGAACTGCCACCCATGCTGCAACTAGCATTTGCCCGCACTCCCCGCGCACGTGAAGGCTGGGAGTTGATGTCCGTCTCACGCCGCCGCGGACAACTGCTCGCCATTTTCTATTACCGCACCCCGGAGGCACGTGCCCGACGCTTAGCGAAGGTCGTCGAAGAAGCCGCCGCCCTCGCTGAAAAGAAAGCCGACCAGCGAGACCAAGACCAATGACCGACCATCTAGGCCAGAAACTACTCTACCTTTCGCAGTCGGACGTCGCCGCCGTCGGCCTCACCATGGCTGAGATCATCGCCGCCCTTGAACGCATGTTTCGCGAAAAGGGCGAAGGCCGCGTTGAGATGCCACCGAAGATCGGCATCCATCCCGCACCCGACGCCTTCATCCACGCCATGCCTGCTTCGATCCCCGCCCAGAAGGCCGCAGGCATTAAGTGGGTGGGCGGATATCCCGCAAACAGCAAGCGCGGCCTGCCATACATCACTGGCCTGCTCATCCTCAACGATTTCGAGACTGGCATCCCTCTCGCGCTTATGGACGCCACCTGGATCACCGCCAAGCGCACCGGCGCCGCCACCGCTCTCTCCGCGAAATATCTGGCGCGCCCGGACTCAGCCATCGTCGGTATCCTGGGTTGCGGCGTGCAAGGCCGCAGCAACCTCGAAGCGTTGAAGGTGCTGTTCCCGCTGAAAAAAGTCTTCGCCTACGACACGCACCCCGCCCGCAGCGCCCGCTACGCACAGGAGATGTCTTCAAAACTAGGGATTGAAGCCGTACCCGTGACCGACCCGAAGCAAGCTGTCGTCAACAGCGATATCGTAGTCACCGCCGGCCCCATCCTCCGCAAGCCGCATGCGACGATCCAGCGCGGCTGGCTGCGTGAGGGCGCCGTTGCCTCGCTCGTGGATTTCGATTCCTACTGGCACCCCGATGCTCTCCACGAAGTCGACAAGTTTTGCACCGACGATGTCCCGCAACTTCACCACTATCGCGATATCGGATATTTCCAGAACATCCCGCCCATCTACGCCGACCTCGGAGAACTAGTCACCGGCCGCAAAGCCGGGCGCGAGAAGCGGGAAGAACGCACCATCGCCTGCAATCTTGGCCTCGCCCTCGACGACATGGCGACCGCGCCGGTGGTCTATCAGCTTGCGCTGGAGAAGGGAATCGGGACCTGGCTGCCACTGTAGTTTGTGAATCGAGATCGCTGTCCTTCACCACCGGGATTATATGGACAGAATTCAGGACTGTTTCTAGACTCCTACAGACGTTACCGAGGTGGCCGGGATTAACGGTGACATGGCCACTGTTACAACATCAGCAATAAGTGGGGAAGCCAAAGAATTCGGTGCCAAGTGGCGGGATTCTCAGCTGCGGCCAGGATTGACTTGGCCGTTCCACGGAAATAGGATTCAGCTCGAGTGATCGGCCAAACCATCTCGCACTACCGCATCATCGGGAAGCTGGGTAGTGGGGGCATGGGTATCGTCTATGAGGGCCGAGGACGAAACTCTCGGCCGACACGTAGCGCTGACGTTTCTTCCTGTTGAACTTAGCTCGGATGCCTCCACCCTGGAACGTTTCCAGCGAGAGGCGGGCGCAGCCTCGGCGCTCAACCACCAGAATATCTGCACCATCCACGAGATCGACCATCAGGCCGGTCAATATTTCATCGTGATGGAGCTGCTGGAAGGGATGACGCTGCGCGAGCGCATCCTGCGTAGGTCTCTTCCCACTGATGAGTTGCTCGAACTGGCAATCGATGTCGCCGGTGCCCTCGATGCAGCTCACGCCAAGGGCATCATTCATCGCGACATCAAGCCCGCCAACATTTTTGTGACTAAGGTCGGTCACGCCAAGATCCTCGACTTTGGACTGGCGAAAACTTGCTCCGGAACAGTCTCGGCCCAGCGAACCCCAGGGCCCAACCGTCATGAGCGAGGGCTGCGCTGACTAGTCCGGGCACGGCCGTGGGCACGGTCGCCTACATGTCACCCGAGCAGGCCGCTGGCGAGGATCTGGATGCGCGTACCGATCTCTTCTCGTTCGGCGCGGTGGTCTACGAGATGGCCACTTCGCGGCCGGCTTTTTCCGGGAACACTTCGGCGATGGTTTTTGACGCCATCTTGCACAAGGCTCCGGTATCTCCGGTGCGTCTCAATCCGGAAGTGCCCACGGAACTGGAACGCCTCGTAGCTAAGGCGCTCGAAAAGGACCGCAAACTGCGTTACCAAACCGCTTCCGAAATGGTTGTCGACCTGAAGCGTTTGCGGCGTGAGATCGAGTCTGGACGCGTCAGTTCAGTTTCTGGTTTCAGCTCGGTTGCATTGCCGGCGGCGAGCTCAGTCTCGGGTGCCGTGGCGACGCCACTCGCACACGGAAAACGGTACGCGATTAGTGCGGCGGCAGTCATTGCTCTTGCTATTCTCGGCTACCTCCTCCGCCCTACTCTGCCGCCCCCCAAAATTACGGGATATACCCAGATCACTCACGACGGTCAGCAGAAGAGCTTTCTCGGACAGGTCACGGACACAGTCTTGACCGACGGACCTCGCCTCTTCGTCCAGGAGAACGTCTATGGACGCTTTGTAATTACTCAGGTCTCTGCCTCGGGCGGAGAAACCGTACTCATCCCGACCCCGTTTGCGAATGTGACTCCTTTGAACCTCTCACCGGACAAGTCTGAGCTTTTGGTAGGCAGCTTCACGGGGGCGGAGGTGGCAGATCTGGGCCTTGCCCGTGTTGGGCGGTTCGCCCCGGCGCGTGAGCGATCTTCTGGGTTGGGATGCAACCTGGTTACCGAACGGCAACTTCCTGGTCGCTCGCAACAATGAGCTTCTCGAAGTCTCCCCTGGCGGTACGCGCCGTTTCGCGGCACTGCCGGATTACAGTTACTGGTTCCGCTGGTCGCCTGACGGACAAGCTTTGCGTTTCACAGTGAGCGAATCCAAGGGTACCAACTCACTCTGGGAGCTCTCCTCCAGTGGCGGCAACCTGCACCGCGTTTTTCCGGAGTTGACTGGAACTCTTCACCAGAAAGGGAGCTGGACGCCGGACGGAAGGTACTTCATCTTTCAGGTCTTCCGACAGAATCGGATGGATCTCTGGGCGACCCGCGAGAAAGGCGATTTGTTTCATAAGGTGGACCATCGTCCGGTGCGGTTGACCTCGGGGCCGATGAGCTTTAATGGCCCACAGCCAAGCGCTGACGGGAAAAGGATCTACGCTGTTGGCGAACAACCTCGGGCCGAGCTGGTTCGGTACGACGCCAAGTCTGGCCAGTTCCTTCCTTACCTCGACGGTGCGTCGATTACCGACGTCAGCTTTTCTCCCGATGGGCACTGGCTTGCCTATGTGACTTATCCCGATGGCATTTTGTGGCGCAGCCGGGTTGACGGAACCCAAAAATTGCAGTTGACCTCCGCGGGACCGGGGGGGCGCTTTCTTGCCACGGTGGTCTCCGGACGGGAAGCAGATCGCTTTTTCAGGCGGGGACCCTGAGCATCCCGCCCGCCTGTAAGTGATCTCAGCCGATGGCGGCACGCCACGCTTGCTTCCAGGCCCAGAATTCAACGCGGTAAGCCCGAGCTGGATGCCAGACGGCAATTCCATCGTGTTCTTCGACACGAGTGGCGCCTCGGCCCCTGCTGCCGTCAAGATGGTCAATATAAACGTTAGGGCCCTATCGGGACTGCCCCGAAAGAAGAAGTGTGGCGGTGCGCGGTCGTGTGGTCGGGGCAGTTTCGATAGGGTCGTTTGAACTGAGCCGCTGGCGTTTGCGGCGGACGCGGTGGGCTATGGGATTTCA
>JBKPCG010000132.1:0-5916 GCA_046727255.1 Acidobacteriota bacterium
TACAGCAAGTGACGCTGCTTGGCTGGGCGTTGAGCCCAGCCAGCGTCATCCTGAGCGAAGCGAAGGATCTGAATTTTTGGCCTGTTTCGAGCCAGATCAGCCTGCTACGGCGCTTGATCCGAACCTGGGCCGGTTCGGAGAAGCCGTCGCGGAGCCACATGGCCGAGAGGAGAGCACAATGTTGTGGAAAGGTTTTCAAAAACCAAAACGGCTGGCGAGCGACGCTACCGGCCTCACCGACAAGTATGGAATGTTCTGGGCGCAGCCGTTTGAGCGTGGCTTCGGCACGACCATCGGGAACGCTCTGCGGCGCGTGCTGCTGAGTTCGATCGAAGGAGCGGCCGTCACCGCGGTGAAGGTCGAAGGCGTACTGCACGAGTTCCAGTCGATTCCCGGAGTGGTCGAGGACGCGACCGACATCATCCTGAACCTGAAGCAGATTCCATTCAAACTGGCGGGCGAAGGTCCGAAAGCGATCTACCTTCGGGCCGATCAGCCGGGTGTTGTGACCAGCGGCATGATCGAAGCCGACGGCGACGTGGAAGTCTTGGACAAGGAAATCTACATTGCAACTGTCAGCGAAGGCGGCAAGCTCGACATGGAGATGCGCCTGAAGCGCGGCCGCGGGTACGTTTCCGCCGACAAGAATTTTGAAGACGATCTCGGCATCGGGTTTATTCCAATCGATTCCGTCCATTCGCCGGTACGCAAGTGCAACTACACGGTCGAAGCGGCGCGGTTGGGACAGATCACCGATTACGATAAGCTGACGCTCGAAGTTTGGACCAACGGCTCGATCACTCCAGGCGATGCGATCGGATTAGCCGCGAAGTTGCTGAAGGATCACATGAATATCTTCATCAACTTCGAGGAAGAGATCGAAACAGCGTCGTCGAGCGAAGAGCGCAAACCGGAGATCAAGAACGAAAATCTGAACCGCTCGGTCGAGGAACTCGAACTCTCGGTGCGCAGCTACAACTGCCTGAAGAACGCGAACATTCAGAGCATCGGCGAACTGGTTCAGAAAACCGAAGCCGAGATGCTGAAGACCAAGAACTTCGGCCGCAAATCGCTGAACGAGATTAAAGAAATCCTGTCCTCGATGGGGTTGAGCCTGGGCATGAAGATCGACGAGCACGGAAACGCCGTGCCCGGACCGACTTCGAACCAGGTGCTGCCGGCTTCGGCTTACGGGGATAACGATCTGTAACGAACCAGTAGCCAGTTGCCGGTAGCCAGTTGCCCAGTCTTCAGGCGCTGGCTGCTGGCAGGATGGCTACGCCGCTTGGCCAATATATAAAGCCACTGGCAACTGACCACTGGCTACTGACAACTGAGGTTCTCATGCGTCACAAGGTTGCGGGATATAAACTCGGGCGGAACACATCGCACCGGCGGTCGCTGTTCCGGAATATGGTCACGTCGCTGATCATGGAAGAACGGATCGAGACGACTACCATCAAGGCGAAAGCGGTGCGTCCGCTAGTCGAGAAGATGATTACTCTTGGCAAAAAGGGCGATCTGGCAGCTCGGCGGCAGGCAGCGGCTTACCTGATGACCGACGAAGCCGTCAGCAAGCTTTTTGACACGGTAGCGCCGCGGTTTGGCGATCGGCAGGGCGGCTATCTCAGGATTGTCCGCACCGCCTGGCGAAAAGGCGATGGCGCCGACAAAGCCTTCATCGAACTGCTGGGTAGTGAACAGGTGCTCGACGAGAAACGCCAGAAACGGGCCGAGATCCGCGCTAAGCGTGCCGAAGAAAATCGGAAGGCGATGGAAGAGGCAGAGGCGCAAGGGGGAGCAGTCCCACCGGATGAGGGCGGAGAGAAGAAGGAAAAAGAATAGGTTCTCTGTCCTGCTTGAGGCTATTGAATGAAAGGGCGTCCCGAAAAAGGACGCCCATTTTGTTTGCATTGCGCCAGCGGGTTTACTTGCCGACCGGCCCCGTTACTGTGGGTCGCGGGCAAAGCACATCGGTCGCGTGGTCCCGAATTTGGCCAATGGGACCGTTTGAACCAAAATCCCGACCCTCTTCTGGAGACAATCACTTGTTCTCGGGGGCCTCTCTCTCGATCCGGGCAGCGGTTTGGCTGAAGTTTTCGTAAGGAATGTCCAAGGCAATCACTTGTGAGCCGGGATGCTTTCCATGCAATGCATCTCGAAATCTTTGTTTATCTTGTCCGCCGATCTCTTGGTGAGAATCTCATCTGGACGATCCAATGCGAAAACAGTTTTACAGACAGAGCATATCCATGCAATTGGCCTCTTCGTTTGGTTGTTGAAAACTGTAGCTGTAAGGAACTGGCATGCCGATAGTTTCCCACAGGCCGATTCTGGACGTCAGCCCCTGGGCATTTCAAACTGCACCAATATCCGAATTTGCCTGATACGCACCCACTCCCTACAATAGAAGTTCATCTTCCAGAATCGTTATGATTCACTTTCCAGTTCCCGAAGCTCTTACATTCGACGATGTTCTGCTGCTGCCTGCGCGCTCCGAAGTTGTGCCGGCACAGACCAATACCCAGACCCAGCTCTCCCGTAATATCCGGCTGAATATTCCGATCATCAGCGCGGCTATGGACACCGTCACCGAATCGCATATGGCGATCGGCATGGCTCAGCAGGGTGGACTTGGAATCATCCATCGCAACATGACCATCGAGCAGCAGGCCAATGAAGTGGATAAGGTGAAGCGGTCCGAGAGCGGCATGATTGTCGATCCTGTCACGATGTCGCCCGACGCCAAGGTTTCCGACGCGCTCGATGTGATGAAGAAATACAAGATTTCCGGCGTGCCCATCACGCAAAAAGGTGGGAAGCTCGTCGGGATACTCACCAACCGGGATCTGCGTTTCGAGACGCGCTTCGATATTCCCATCAGCAAGGTAATGACCAAGGACAACCTGATCACCGTCCCGGTGGGCACCACGCTGGAACAGGCTGAGGAGATCCTGCACGAGCATCGCGTCGAAAAGCTGTTGGTCGTGGATGACAAGTACAACTTGAAAGGGCTAATCACCGTTAAGGACATCCAGAAGAAACTGAAGTATCCCGGTGCTGCGAAGGACACGCACGGGCGGCTGCGGGTCGGGGCGGCGATTGGGGCCACCGGCGATTTCATGGAGCGTGCGCAGGAACTGGCCGCAGCCAAGGTGGATGTGCTCGCCATTGACAGTGCTCATGGACACTCCATGCTAGTGGTGGAAGCAGTGAAGAAGGTGAAGGCGATGCTGCCCGAGGTGGACCTCATCGCGGGAAATGTGGCGACGTTTGACGGCGCCTGCGAACTGGTGCGCGCCGGGGTGGACGGAGTCAAGGTTGGGATTGGACCTGGCTCGATCTGCACGACGCGTGTGGTGACTGGCGTTGGGGTCCCGCAAATCACCGCGATCGCGGAGGCGTCGCGGGCGACGCGCGATGCAGGTGTTCCGGTGATTGCAGATGGCGGAATCAAATATTCCGGCGACATCACCAAGGCGCTGGCCGCCGGCGCTTCAGCGGTCATGATCGGCTCCATGTTCGCGGGGACGGATGAAAGTCCGGGTGAGCTGATTCTCTATCAAGGCCGTACCTTCAAGTCGTACCGCGGCATGGGGTCGCTGGGCGCGATGGCGGCGGGTTCGAGCGAACGCTATTTCCAGAACTCGGATGGAGACGCCTCGATCGCGATGCCGGTGATCGGCGAAGAATCGAACCGGCTCTCCAAGCTGGTTCCGGAAGGGATCGAAGGCCGGGTGCCCTACCGCGGCTCGGTGGCGATGATCGTCACCCAGATGGTGGGCGGGCTGAAGTCGGGCATGGGTTATTGCGGCTGTCCCGGAGTTCCAGACTTGCAACAGAAAGCGCGCTTCGTGCGCATCAGTTCGGCGGGCTTGCGCGAAAGCCACGTGCACGATGTGATCATCACGCGCGAAGCTCCCAATTACGCGCTGGAGTAGGGAAGAGCCTGACTTGCCAAGTGCCCGTCCCAATCTCCTGCGCGCGTGGTGGCCTGCGGTCGTGTGGATCGGTCTGATCACATTCGAGTCTACGGACTACCTTTCTGCGCAAAACACCAGCAGCATTCTGTACAACCTCTTGACGCGCCTGTTCGGCGAAATCAACCTCTACGATTTTCTCTATTGGCACCACTACCTCCGGAAGGCTGGGCATGTAGTGGGATACGCCATACTGGGGCTTCTCTTGCTGCGTGGTTTTTGGATGACATTCGCGAATCGCCGCCAGTGGATCCGGTTCCTGCCGGTATTCGCCTGGCTCGGGACAGCTTTAGTCGCGACTATGGATGAATGGCACCAGAGTTACATCCCCTCGCGGACGGGAACGCCCTGGGATGTAGCACTTGACAGTGCTGCGGGGTTGGCGGCTCTAGCGCTCGCTTATGTCGCGTTACGAAGGAAAGTGCCCGCCTCTCTCAGTAAAGGAACTTGAGCGCGAACTGCACCAGCCGCGGATTTAGCGCCGCCTGAATGTTTCCGAAGGTCGGCGAACTGATATCGCTGTCGGGCAGACGGAAATTTGTGTGGTTGAGAACGTTAAAGAACTCCGTGCGAAACTGGAATTGCTTCGACTCGGTCACCTTGAAGTTCTTGAACGCTGAGAAATCCCAGTTGGTATAGCCGGGCCCCTGCACGATATTTCGGCCTGCGCTGCCGAAGGCTCCGGGATCGGTTACTTTTGCGAACGCGGCCGTGTTGAACCACGCAGCCAGCGTCTTCGGGCCGGAATTCGGATTTCCTGTGAGGTTTGGCCGGTTGGCGCTGAAGCCGGTGATCTCCGGTGCTCCTCCCTGCAAAGAATAATCGTTGGAGTCGAACACGGTGAAGGGTGTTCCCGACATGGCCGTGACAATGCCGTTGATCTGCCAATTGCCGAGAGCGTACTGATACCAGTTGTGTGGTTGCTGCCAGAAGGGCAGACTCCACTGATAGCTCAGCACAAAGCGGTGGCGGGAATCGAACAGTGAGCGACCGCGCTCCGCGGTGAGGTCGAACGGATTCTGCGCAAGATCATTCTCACCGGCGACCGGTTTCGCCGCGGATCCCGTCATGTTGAAGGAGGAAGCGTAGTCAATCGACTTCGAGTACGTGTACGAAGCCAGGAATGACAGGCCATGACTGAAGCGCTTGCGCGCACTCGCTTCCAGCGCATTGTACGAGGAGTTCGTGTTGCCGGTAACCAACCCCGTGGAAGCGTAGACACACTTGCTCTCCGGATCGCCCAGACCACAACCGGAATGGAGTCGGCGCTGGTCGACGTTGTCTGCGGTGGACTCGCCGGGAATGAACTGCACCGGATTGCCTTCGACGAAACGCGGCAGCTTCGTGCCTTTGGTTCCCACGTATCCGATCTCGAGCAGAAAGTCCTTGCCCAGCGATCGCTGGACGTTCAGGTCCCAGTCCTGCGCGTACGGCAGAGGCAGGTTGGCGGCGAGCGTCAGGTTTGTCATGGGCCTCACGAACGCACCGGGCGGCGGAGGTCCGCCGGGAGCAAATGGATCTCCAAAGTTCGGAATGCCGATCTGCGCCGTTTGCAGATAGGGTGGAGCGCTGATGGGCGCCTGCAATGGTCCACCTTGTCCGGTGTAGTAGGGCTCGTAGAAGATTCCGTAGGAACTGGTGACAAGCCCACTTGGCGTTACCGGTGGGGTCCCATGCAACCCCGACGCGCGGAGCGAATCCTTTCTTGAAAGTTGGAATCAGTCCAACCGGAACTCCCGGGTCGCCGGGATAGAGGAGGCCCGCGGGAGCGTCCGGCATGACTTGCGATTGCGCTCCCGGAACCCACAGGCTCTGCCGGTTATGGATTTCAGTGTAGGGGAATGGGAGTTCATATCGCAGTCCGAGGTTGAGCGTCAGGCGCGATGACACGCGATAGGTTTCCTGGGCATACGCGTTAAAAGCATTGCCGCGGATA
>JBKPCG010000133.1:0-11666 GCA_046727255.1 Acidobacteriota bacterium
ACAAGACAGACCGAGCTGGCGCTGCAGAAGCAGGGCGGGGTACGCCACGCTTGTCAGTGGTCATCAGATACGCCGCCCAGAAGCAATCGGTCAGTGGAATCTTCGTCCGGTGAAGAATGGTCCCAGATGTCAGCGAAATCTGGTGCCGACACTTGCGCGCATTGATGGCGCCGTTGGTTCACCAATTCGTAGGATCTTTCGTGCCCGCATCGAGGGCAAATGAACCCATCTGGCCAACGACAAGCCGCCAGATACTTCTGGCAGGCCTCCTCGGTGGCAAAGTCGGACTGAAACTGGCGAAGCGTCTTGGGAAACGCTGATCGGGGCACCCTCTACACGACTTATTGGGACTTGCTGAAGCAACCAGATAATTAGAAGACGACTAGTGATGATCGCGGTCGTGATCGTGATTATCCCAATCGCGTTCCGTGTGCCAGCGACGCTCGTGTTCATCCCACCATCTATGGTCGCCGTTCCAGCAGCGCTCCCGCGCTTCGCGCAGTTCATGACGCGCGTGTGCAGCCTGCCTGCTCCGATAGCCAAACCGTGCAACGGCTCGGTCCAGTCTGTGATCCGCGCGCGCAATGCGCCGCTGGCAATCGTGTTCGTCGGCGCGCAGAAGAGGCACGGCGGTGAACATCAGAAAGCCAGCCAACACTGCGGCAGCCAGGACCGCTTTCCGGATCAGTGAATTGTCCAAACGATGTTGCATAGGTCTTGCGTCCTCCTTGATAGTTTTTGATGACGGTTCAATTTGCCGCTACAGCATCCCGCCCGTCTGGATCGCGAGATCATTCAACGCCATCTCCAGTTTCGTAATGGCCGCGCCGAGTTCTGGATGCTCTCCGATCTTCTCTTGCAGGGCCTTCAGAATCTGGTGGGCACTGGCAACATGCGCTGCTGCCCGGGTTGAATCTTGCTCGGACTTCGGTTGGCTCGGTGTTGGCATGGCCCTTCGCCTCCGCATACGGCTGACACCGCACTTCTCAGATGCCAGGGCGAATCCTGTGGTTGGTGGACAGGCTCCGGCACTAACCAAGATTTAAGCAACCCGGCAAAGACTGTCTGTTCAAAATTGAACACCCCGGCAAGATGAAGACGCCGCAACGCGAGGTCTACCGGCTGTACTGATTTCTTTTCTTATCTTGATGCCGCTCCAGACCCAACTGAATCAGCCGGTCAATCAGTTCGCGATACGACACACCAGAAGCCTCCCACAGCTTGGGATACATGCTGATCGCCGTAAAACCAGGCATGGTATTGATCTCATTGATGTAGATCTTGCGTAACTTTGGGTCCATGAGGAAATCGACTCGCGCAAGGCCCGAGCAATCGACCGCCTGGAACGCTGCGATCGCCAACGCCTGTACTTTCTTCATCTCTGTCTTTGTGAGCTTCGCGGGGATCACCAACTCGGAACCTTCGTCGAGGTACTTCGCGTCGTAATCGTAGAACTCTTTGCAGGGAACAATCTCGCCCGCGACCGAAGCTTTCGGATCGTCGTTGCCGAGGACCGAGCACTCGATCTCGCGCGCTTTGTGCTTCTTCCCTCCGACACCTTCTTCGATCACGATCTTGCGATCGAACCTCGCGGCCTCTTCGATCGCCGGACCGAGTTCTTTGCGGTCGTGGGCTTTCGAGATCCCCACCGACGAGCCCAGATTCGCCGGCTTCACAAAGACCGGATACGTAAGCCTGCTCTCGACCGACTTCTGCACTTTCTTCGGCTCGCGCTCCCACTGGCTGCGCAGCACAGTGACGTGTTTCACGATCGGAAGGCCAGCGGCGAGGAACAGCGACTTCATAACATCCTTGTCCATGCCAGCAGAAGACCCAAGCACGCCCGCGCCAACGTAAGCGATGTCGGCCAGCTCGAGCAGACCCTGGATCGTGCCGTCCTCGCCGAACGTTCCATGCAGCACAGGAAAGATTACGTCCACATTAATGGCACGATCCGAGCTGCGCCGCAGTGACGACGCTTCGACCCTAAACGGCGCCAGACCTGCGTCGCGATGAACCGGCTCCGGAGGCACGATCACAGCTTCCCCCTGAGCGAGAAGCGCAGCACCAGGAGTCGCCTCGGGATCTCCTGCCCGCAGATGTGTAGGTCGGTCACTCTTGCCCGATTGAGCGTCGCTTTGCAACAGCCGCTCGGCATGTTCAGCAGTCAGCCAGCGGCCATCCTTGGTAATGCCGATCGGCACCACTTCGTACTTCGTCTTATCGATTGCCTTGAGAACGGACGCGGCCGACAGCAGAGAAACTTCGTGCTCGCCGCTGCGTCCGCCGAACAGGATACCAACCCTTAGTCTAGCCATTCCCTTTTCGTCTGGCCGGAATCGGCCTCGGAGCAAGATTACGCAGGATTTTCCCCGCGATCATCGTATCACCCAGGCATCACTCAGAGTTGACAAGACAGGGTGCACGGCGTGAGTTCGTGCCTACATTTGAGTCGCGTTCTCCCCCAATCATCCGTATTGCTTAGGTCGCCGAGCTGCCAGTTGCAGCCCAGTTGGCGTCTGATCGGGTCAACCCGTCGGGAGCGAAGGCGCGCTTGCAGAATCTTGAAAAGGGCATGACGGTTTTTCGCCGTCCTTTACGCAATGCGAAGTGAAACACAGCAGGAAACCAGCGGGGGGAACGGAGCAGATTGTCGCCTTGTCTTCCCGCTCTTGCCTCCCTTGATAGGGGAGGGAACCCGGTGTGAAATTGCGTACTTCCAAAAGTCGTGTCAGGTTCTTCAGGGACACAAAGACCGAGGAGACTCTCATCGAGAAACTCCACATTGGGGATCGCGGGTTGAATGAAATCTCGATTCACTTTGCATCGCAGTCGGGCGGTTGGGTAAAGGCGTCGCGTTTTCTCAGGAGTGGCTTATGAATTTGAGCAGCAAGAAAAAGAACGTCCTGCCGATTTGGTCCGCATCGCTGGTTCTCTTCACAGTAGCAACCGTTGCTTCGGCTCAACACAGGCCGGGTGCACCTGCACCTGCGCCGCACGCAGCCCCAGGCCCAGCACAGCGCCCCCCGGCGCCGGGCGGAGGCAACGCCAACCCCTACGGACAGGCGGGCGCGAACAATCGCGGACCGGGCGGAGGCAACGCCAACCCCTACGGACAAGCGGGCGCGAACAATCGTGGACCGGGTGGAGGCAACGCCAACCCCTACGGACAGGCGGGCGCGAACAATCGTGGACCGGGCGGAGGCAACGCCAACCCCTACGGACAGGCGGGCGCGAACAATCGCGGACCGGGCGGAGGCAACGCCAACCCCTACGGACAGTCGGGCGCGAACAATCGCGGGCCGGGCGGAGGCAACGCCAACAACCGCGGACAGGCGGGCGCGAACAATCGCGGACCGGGCGGAGCCAACGCCAACAACCGCGGACAGGCAGGCGCCAACAATCGCGGCCCGGGTGGGGCCCACGCCGACAACCGTGGACAGGCGGGCGCGAACAATCGCGGACCGGGCGCGAACAATCGCGGACCGGGCGGAGCCAATCGGCATCAGCCGGCGGGAACCAGGCAGGTGGCTTTAAAGAACGGAGGCCAAGCGACTTTTCGTAGGGACGGAAAGGTTCGTTCGATCCAAACCCCTCATGGCATGAGGATCGAACACGGCATGCGTGGCGGACGCCGAATTGAGGGCATGCACGACGGACGCCGGGTGGTGAGCATGGGAAGACGCGGGGGATACAGCGAGCGCGCCTACTATAACCACGGCGGCCGGAGCTACGTCCAGAGAACCTACTACGTGGGCGGGCGGCGCTACGCGTATGGCTATCGCAGCTACTACTATGGGGGACGTCCTTACTACGGCTACGCCCCCTCTTACTACTATGGCCCCGCCTACTACGGATGGGCCTACAATCCGTGGCCCGCGCCGGTTTACTACAACTGGGGTTGGGCGGGACAGCCATGGTATGGGTATTACGGGCCCTACTATCAGCCGTATCCGGTGTATCCGTACGCCTCGCTTTGGCTGACGGACTACGTGATCGCGGCGAACCTGCAGGCGGCCTATGAAGAACAGGCCGCTGCGAGCGGAGAGGTCGGACCCCGTCCCTCGGCAACGGAGACGGCCGATGAAATCGCTTCGTTGTGGACGACGGACCCGCTGATTGCCGCGAACCTTTCGGCTGCCTATGGTCCGTATCTGTTGGGTACGGCAGCACCGGCAGCGAAAGGTAAGGGACCGGCACTCAGCAATGAGATAAAGCAGGCGATCACCAACCAGCTGAAGAACGAGATCGCGGAGGAGCAGGCTGCGGCAAAAGGCGGCGCAAAGGCGGCGAGCGGCGACGAGGTTCCGGCGGCGCTCAGTCCCAAGATCCGCTACTTCGTGGTATCCAGCGAAGAGGACCTGACGACGTCAGATGGAGCTGAATGCGTACTCACCGCTGGCGATGTGATCTATCGCTCCGACGACAAGCCGGACGGTGACAACATGGTGGACGCAATCGTCCAGAGCAGTAAAAAGAATGAGTGCGCTAGCGGCGAGACGGTCGGAGTCGCTGTCGACGATCTGCAGGAGATGCACAATCAACTGCGGATCCAGATGGATGCAGGGCTCAAGACACTCGCCGAGAAGCAGGGCAAGAACGGCCTGCCGGCGGCTCCTGATACCAAGACTCAGGCAGGTGAAGTTCCTCCACCTGCGCCAGACGCGAACGTAGATAGCGATTTGCGAGAGACAAACAAGGAAGCCGACCAGGCGGAGGCGGAAGCTCGGCAGCCGAACTAAAAGGGCTGAACAAGGTGTGAGACACACAGTTGCCGTTGGAGCCGGGAGCGCTGTGCCATTCAAAATGCAGCTCCTTCCGCGTCCCCAGACTGGCCCTTTTGTTGGGTTGACAAGTGCCAGAGGCCCGATTAGCCTCCTTCGTCAAGGGAAGGCAGGCTCGCGGGAGTGTCTTTCCTGAATTCCCAGAAGGCGGAACATCAAATGAAAAAAGCTCTATTCGCGGCAGCGGTATTGGGACTCCTGGCCACGGCTTATGTTAGCTCAGCAATGGGGCAGGCCGCGCCCGTTCGCAAGAAGCGGGTTGCCATCTTCGATTTTGACTACGCAACGGTGCACGGGGGCGTAGCCGCGATCTTCGGCCAAGAAGTCGACATCGGCAAGGGAATCTCAGACCTCCTTGTGAAGTATCTCGTCAAGGACGGCAGCTACTCCGTGATCGAACGCAAGGCCATGGACAAGATTCTCGCGGAGCAGAATTTTTCCAACAGTGACCGCGCCAACCCGAATTCTGCCGCCAAGATCGGCAAACTGCTGGGTGTCGATGCCATCGTCGTGGGCAGCATCACGCAGTTCGGCAATGACACCAAGAATACAGGTGTTGGTGGCGGTGGCGGCGGTTTTGGAGGTTTTGGACTGGGCGGTTTTAAGCACTCGAAGTCGAAGGCCATCGTTGCGCTGGACGCCCGCATTGTCGACATCGATACGGGTGAAATCCTGGCGGTAGCTGAGGGCAAGGGAGAGTCGTCGAGGGAAAGTACTTCACTAACCGGTGGCGGAGGTAACTGGCATGGCTTCGGCGCCGGTGGCGTCGATTTCGGCAGCAGCGACTTTCAGAACACAATTATTGGCGAAGCCGTGAAAGCGGCTGTAGAAACAATGAGCACCGGGGTGATCGCCGGCAAAGACAAACTGGTTGCTCGCACGATCGTGGTCGAAGGACTTGTCGCGGCCGTGGACGGTGGACAAGTGATTCTCAATGTCGGCGCGAAGGCGGGAGTGAAGGTCGGCGACCAGCTTAGTGTGGAACGGGTGAGCAAAGAAATCAAAGACCCGGCCACCGGGAAGGTATTGCGCCGCATGAGTACATCTATCGGGATGGTGAAGGTTACCGACGTAGACGATGTGTCCTCCGTGTGTTCGGTGGTTTCTGGAGCGGGCTTCAAGACCGGGGACGCGGTGAAGACAAAAACTCAGTAAACGAAAGTCAGGTCAAGAGTGGACGGCGGAGTCGATTCTGGCCCCGCCGTTTTTCTTTGCGCGTAGGATCAAAAACCTTAGCCACGGGGATCACAGAGGACGTAGAGTGCGGCGTTATTTAGAGGATCTTCTTCCCGAACGCCGACAGCGACAATTCCACCGCCAGGTCCGCAGTCTGGTTGCGCTCGTCGATCACAGGGTTCACTTCGACGATCTCAAAGCTCAGCATGCGTCCGTGATCGGAAATGATTTCCATCGCCAGGTGCGCCTCACGATAAGTCGCGCCTCCCCAGACGGGGGTTCCCACTCCGGGAGCGTCTTCGGGATCGATCCAATCCATGTCGAGCGAGACGTGATATCCGGCGGTGCCGCGTCCGGCCATGCGGAGCGCTTCTTCCATGACCGCGCGCATGCCGCGCTCGTCGATGTCGCGCATGGTGAAGACCTCGACACCCGCTTTGCGGATGTTTTCTTTTTCGTAGTTGTCAACATCGCGGATTCCCACTAACACACAGTTTTCCGGTTGAATTTTGGGCGAGAAATCGTAGATCTTGCCGAGTTCGAGAGGGGGCAGTCCCATGATCGCTGCGAGCGGCATACCGTGGACGTTGCCGCTAGGCGAAGAGTCCGGGGTGTTCATGTCGGTATGGGCATCGATCCAGATGAGCCCGATCTTCTGGTTCTGCCGCCGATAGAATTCCGCCACGCCCGAAACGGTGCCCGCCGCAATGGAGTGGTCGCCGCCCAGCACCATCGGGACTTTACCCGCTTCAAGAGTCTTCAGCACGAGTTCAGCGGCTTTGGTGCAGGTGGCCGTAATTTCCCTGAGGTATTTCGCGCTCGCCGCGCCTTCTTTTTTCTGTTCGGGGATGGCAACCGCGATGTTGCCGGCGTCTTCGACCTTGTGGCCGATCGCTTCCAGCCGCGCTTCCAGTCCCGCCACGCGCACCGCCGACGGACCCATGTCCACGCCGCGGCGTGACTGGCCAAGATCGAGAGGCACACCAATCACCCGAATCTGCCGGGGGGTGATACTGGTGAACGATGCTCGTGTTGTGTGCCCCATGAGTCAGTTCTCAGGTCCCGGTTCTCAGTTCTCGGTAAAACCAGTTCCGCAGGCCTCACTGAGAACTGAGAACCGGGAACCGAGAACTATGGGTACAGTCGATGCAACATCCGCGGGAACGGAATCGTTTCCCTTACGTGTTCCAAACCACAGATCCACGCTACCGCTCGCTCGATGCCCATGCCGAAGCCGCTGTGTGGAACGCTGCCGTACTTGCGCAGGTCAAGATACCACTTGAAGGCTTCTTCCGGCAGATTGTGCTCATGAATACGCTTCAATAGCAGTTCATGCGAAGCCATACGCTGCGATCCGCCGATGATTTCGCCGTAGCCCTCGGGAGCCAGCACGTCTATACAGAGAACCAGCTCAGGGCGCTGCGGATCGGGCTCCATATAGAACGCCTTCACGCTCGCCGGGTAGCGATGCACCATGACCGGCTTGTCATACTGCGACGAAAGATATGTTTCGTCGGGTGAGCCCAGATCCCCGCCGTATTCGAACTTATGTTCGAGCGCGCCTTGCGCGTGGCCTTCCTGAAGGTTCTGTACAGCTTCGTCGTAGGTGATACGCGGAAAGGGCGCTTCGATCTTTTCAAGTTTAGCCACGTCGCGTCCGATGGTTTGTAGGTCGGAACGACGGCGCTCAAGGCATCGTTTGACGAGGAACGTCAGCAGGCCTTCGGCCAGGTCCATGATGTCGTCGAGCGTGCCGTAGGCGACCTCGGGTTCAACCATCCAAAATTCCGTCAGGTGACGGCGAGTCTTTGATTTCTCCGCCCGGAACGTCGGTCCGAATGAGTACACCTTGCCCAGCGCCATCGCTGTCGCTTCGATGTAAAGCTGGCCCGACTGCGTGAGAAACGCCTGCTCTTCGAAATAGTCCACAGGAAACAGCGTGGTCGTGCCTTCGCATGCGGCGGGAGTAATGATCGGCGGGTCGGTGAGCGTAAATCCGTTGCTATCGAAAAAATCGCGAGCGGCGCGAATAATCTCGGCGCGGACCCGCAGGATCGCCGCCTGCCGCAACGACCGCAGCCAGAGGTGCCGATGCTCCATCAGGAAGTCGGTGCCGTGCTCCTTGGGCGTAATCGGATACGGATCTGACTCAGGCACGCGCTGCACGACCTGCACGTTCGACACATCTAGTTCGTAGCCGCCTGGGGCGCGCTTGTCGGCGCGGACTTTGCCTTCGACGATCACGCTCGATTCTTGCGTGAGTCCTTTGATCGCGTCGAACACTTCCGGTGGGACGGCATTCTTCGGCACAACGCCCTGGATGACGCCCGATCCGTCGCGAAACTGAGGGAACAGCAACTTCCCGCTTTCGCGCAGGTTGTAGAGCCAGCCGCGGACGGTGACCGCCTGGCCTTCGTGCTTGCCGATTTCTGCGATAGTGCTTATTGGTGCTGACATGAGTTTAAGACGAGGTCAGAGGTAAGAGGTCAGATTTCAGAGGTTAAAACCATCCGTCACTAATGTTTTTGGTTTAACCACTGAAATCTGACCTCTTACCTCTGACCTTTTCTAAGAATCTTCCAGGGTGCGGAACGTCGCCGTCACATCCGCGCTCGGGCTCTTCTTTTCTTCGCCATCGATTTCGAGCAGTAGTGGCGGTGTTTGCGGGGCGGAGCGCAGCAATTCCATGGTCTCTTTCCAGTTGATCGTGCCCTTGCCCGGCCAGAGGTGCGAATCTTTGTCGGCGTGATTATCGTGCACGTGGGTCGAGCAGATATGTTTCTTCAGCGTCTCGAAAGCCTCGGGGATGCCGCCCATCATGTGCGCATGGCCGCAGTCGAAGCAGACGCCGACGTCCTCAAATCGCGATGTCCGTATAAATTCCACCAGACGCTCGGGAGTCGAAAGCTCGTTTGGAATGTTCTCCACCAGAATCCGCACTCCCAGCGGCTTGGCAAAAGCGCGCAGGTGCTCGATCGAGGTCATCGCCGCTTCAAACTTCTTTTCGTCAAATGACTCGTTGGGATTGCCGATGTGCTGGACCAGGAAGCGAAATGGAATCTGCTCGGCGATTTCCAAGGCGCGTTTGATTTCGTCCATGGCCTCGATGCGTCCCGCGCGATCTGTCGAAGCTACATTCACCGGAGGTGAACCCGTGCGTCCCCATTCGTAGTCGGAATACAACGGAGCATGGACCGAGTTCAAAGGGATGCCGTTCGACTTGAACCAGTCGGCGATTTCGCGGATATGCTGTTTGCGATTGGCATAGTCGAAGTGCTGCCTGGCGGCGAAGATTTCGATCGCCTGCGCTCCGGCTTTTACGAGCTCATCGAGCAAGCCCGGATGGAGCCGTTCCTTCACATAAATGTATGTTGAGACGGCCCTCTGCATCAGTAACCCACCGCCTTCCCATTGTTGCGTCCGTCGCTCGCGCCCAGGCGTTCCCCGGTTTTGGGGTCAACCATGATGCACTCCCCATCGCCCCAAAAGTGCGCGGCCTTTAACGTATGTCCTTCGGAACGCAGCAGATTCATTGTATCGGGAGACAGGCGGTCTTCCACGTCAATTGCGTCGGGGAGCCACTGATGATGAAACCTTGGTGCATTGACCGCTTCCTGAATATCCAGCCCAAAATCCACGACGCCCATCAGGATATTCGCAACGGTGGTAATAATGGTTGGGCCACCGGGTGAACCTAGCACCAGGAAGAGCTTGCCAGCTTTCAGCACGATGGTCGGAGTCATCGCCGAAAGCGGACGCTTGCCGGGGCCGATGGAGTTAGCGGGTCCCTGGATGAGCCCGTAAGCGTTGGGGACGCCCTGCTTGACGGCGAAGTCATCCATCTCGTTGTTGAGCAGGAAGCCCAGGCCTTCGGCGGTAACGCGCGATCCGAACGAATCGTTGAGAGTTGTGGTGACCGCAACCGCATTGCCTTCTGCATCGACGACCGAATAGTGCGTTGTGTTCTTCGGTTCGCGAATGGTCGCGGACCGCGATCTGGCGACGCGTTCCAGTTCATTGAACACGCTGGGACGCTTTAGATCCTTGCTGGCGCTGGCGTGGTTGGGATCGATCGACTCGCGCCAAGCCTCCGCGTAGCGCTTGTCGATCAACTGCGGGACCGGGATCTTCGCAAAGTCGGCATCGCCGAGGAATTCCGCGCGATCGTAGAAGGCGCGGCGGAACGCTTCCACGGCCAGGTGGATCGACTGCGCGGAGCGGTTGCCAAGTTTGGCGAGGTCGAATCCTTCGAGAATATTCAGGATCTCAACCAGCGCAATTCCGCCCGACGAAGGGGGGGGCGCGCTGATGATGTCATAGCCGCGGTACGTTCCGCGAATGGGCTCGCGCTCCTTGACTTCGTATTGAGCAAGGTCGTCGGCCGTGATCAGCCCGCCGCCTTTCGCCACGGCGGCGGCGAGTTCGCGCGCCATGGCACCGTGATAGAAGTCATCTGGATTCTTTGCGATTCGCTCCAATGTGCGCGCCAATTCAGGTTGTTTCAGGATCTCTCCGGGCAGGTAGTACTTGCCATCGCGTTGAAAGATGCGTTTCGACGCCGGGAATTTTGCGAGGTCTTCATCTCTCAGATCCTGGGCATCCTCCCAGGCCAGCGGGAAGCCATCGCGCGCCAGACGAATCGCCGGGGCCACCACTTTATCGAGCGAGAGCTTTCCGTACTTCTTCTCTGCATAGACGAGGCCCGCAACCGATCCGGGAACGCCAATCGCCTTGTATCCGATCAGGCTCGCGTTTTCAATGACATTGCCCTGCGCATCGAGATACATGTCCTGAGTCGCGGCCGCCGGCGCCTTTTCACGGAAGTCGATGAAACGCATTTCGCCGGTTGCCTTCCGCAGCAGCAGAAATCCTCCTCCGCCAAGGTTTCCGGCTTGCGGATGAACGACAGCCAACGTGAAACCGGTGGCCACGGCTGCGTCCACGGCGTTGCCGCCCGCTTGCATCATCTCGACTCCGGCACGCGATGCCAGCTCATGCACGCTCGCGACCATCGCGTGTTGGGTATGAGCCGGACGCAGGGGAGCGGCGGCGAGGCTGCCGGTGAGCAACGCCAGCAGCCAGCAAACGATCAGCAGCTTGTGTTGAATGCGCATTCGGCAGGATGCAACGGCGGCGCGACCAGTGGGTCCGCCGTCGAAGAAGGAACCTATGAGGCTAGCCCACCGCAATTGCTAGAGTCAAACTGGCGTAGAGTCAAACTGGCCTAGAGACGCGGCGTGCCGCGTCTCCCCGGTCGAACACGATCAGGCTGGCGGCTGTTTGATTAAAGTCGCCTTGCTGTAGGCAACGCGGAATCCCAGCCGTTCTGCATTGCGCTGCGATGTCGTCCCGCCCAGAGTAACGATGACCCCATATTCGCATCCTGCTTCTGCGGCGGCCTGCATTCGCCGCTGGAGCATGGCGGTCTGCAAGCCTCGTCCGCGATACTCATTGAGCGTTCCGGCGCCGTACAGGCCGACGATTTTGTGCTCGGGGATGATCAGGCCCGCACCCGTGGCGACCAGTTGGCCGTCGATCTCCGCCACGAACGTCAGGCTGCCGGGGAATGCGAACATCGGCGAGAGCATTTCGTCGAAACCGTCGGGCTCGCCGCCATCCGGGAAAAAGCTTCGGCGGAGGATGCTGCTGAATGCCAGTGCTTCGTCAGGCGTTCCGGCACGAATTGTAAATCCCGATCGGGCGGAA
>JBKPCG010000134.1:0-9128 GCA_046727255.1 Acidobacteriota bacterium
GTTGCGACGCTGGAGCTCGTCCAGCATCCGCTTCCTGAGTCGGGTCACAGTAACCTCCTTGTGACCCAAAACCTTACACGGGCAACGATGCTCGCGACGACCACGCGGTAGCGTCCGCCGCGCTAGCGGCTTAGTTCAAACACCCTTCAAGTTACCGCCGTTCCGGATTCGAAGACTGTATTCGGTCCAGTCGCTTCTCCTGACGGCCGCTACATTGCCGGTGCCAGCGTTGACAGCCAGAAGCTAATGTTGTTCGACTTCAGCACTCGCAAGTGGACGGAACTACTCAAGATGAGTGTGGGCTGGACTAGCTGGTCTCACGATAGCAAGTACATCTACTTTGATACTGGTCTGAGCGAGAACTCTACCTTTTATCGCGTGCGTGTTGCCGACCGAAAGCTGGAGCACCTGGCTGATCTGAAGGGGTTTCGTCGGGTGGTCTTCGCTTGGATTCCGTGGAGCGGCGTCACGCCCGATGGCGCACCACTGTTGCTGCGCGACATCAGCTCGCAGGAAGTTTACGCGCTCGATCTTGACACCCCATAATCTAAGAGCTCCCGCCGGCTGTCCTCACACCAGCGCCCCGCCGCATGACATCGTTGGGGTAAACAGGTGGGATGAGAAGGCCGGTCTCCGGCATGATGAGATTACGCGCGTCTCCGTTTGACACTCCCCGCGCGCAGTAGCACAATGCCGATTCACGGCAAGACCATCCCGAGGGTACGCATGAAACTTCGCTTCTCCGCCGTCATAATCACACTGGCAATCGTCACTTCTATCTCCGCGCAGAGTCCCACTTCCTCAAAGCGCTCCATAACCGAAAAAGACCTTTTCGATTTCGTCTGGATCGCCAACCCGCAGCTCGCTCCCGACGGCTCCCGCGTCGCCTTCACCCGCGTCGTCGTGGACGAAAAGCGCACTGGCTACGAGACCTCGATCTGGACCGTCGCCACCTCGGGCAGCGAGTCTCCCATTCGCCTCACCAATGGCAGGCACGACGGCCAGCCACGCTGGTCGCCCGACGGCAAAAGCCTGGCCTTCATCCGGGGCGGAGAGAAGGACGACGCAGGCAAGCCCAAGCCTCCGCAAATCGCGATCCTCTCGCTCGTCGGCGGCGAAGCACGCATCGTTACCGACCTTCCGAAAGGCGCCGCCAATCCCGTCTGGTCTCCTGACAGCAAGCGCATCGCCTTCTCGAGTTCCAGCACGCCCGAAGACATCGAAAAAGCCCAGCGCGCGAAAAGCGCTGCCAAGCCCGGCGAAGCGCCGGCCAAACCCACCGACACGCCGGCCAAGCCGGATACAACAAAAGAAACAGCTTATCCCGACAACGACCACGAATCCGACGTCCACATCATCAGCCGCGCCGTTTATCGTGACAACGACGAAGGCTACCTCGATCCCAAGCGTCACCAACACATCTGGGTGCTCGACATCCCCGCCTCCGACGATCTCGCCAAGCCGCTCCAAATAACGAGCGGTGATTACGACGAGGGCGAAGTCCGCTGGACCACCGACGCCGCCCGCATCTACTACCTGACCACCCGAATCGACGAGCCCTACTACGACAACGGCACCACCGATATCTACTCCGTATCGTCCGCAGGCGGCACGCCCGAAAAGCTGACCACCATTTCGATGGACATCGGCGACCTGACCCTGAGTCCCGACGGCCGCCGCATCGCTTTTCACGGCTCGGTCACGCAGCCCGTACGCTCGTACTCGCAGCCCGACGTTTGGGTGATGGACATCGTCCCCAACGCGCAGCCGCGCAACCTAACCGCCAACTACGATTTCGATATGGGCGACTCCGTTTTCGGTGACAATGCCGCCCCGCGCGGAGGCAATGGACGCACCCTCCACTGGTCGCCCGATGGCCACTTGCTATTCGACCTGGTGGCGAAACAAGGACGCACGCCCATCGTCCGCGTAGACGCGCAATCCGGCGCCGTCACCGAAATCACGCATGGCGACCAGGCCGTGCTCGACTACTCCCTCACGCCCGACGCTCGCACCACCGTGGCCCTGGTTTCAACGCCGGTCATGATCGGCGACCTTTTCACCATTGCCGCCGACGGAGCCCAGACGCGCCTTACCGACCCGAACAAGTCGCTCTGGTCGCAGCTGAACCTCACCGCTCCCGAAGAAATCAACTACAAGAGTTTCGATGGTAAAGACATTCAAGGATGGATCCAGAAGCCGCCCGACTTCGACCCGCACAAAAAATATCCTCTGATCCTCGACATCCACGGCGGCCCGCACGCCGCCTACGGCTGGGTCTTCGATCATGAATTTCAATGGATGGCCGCGAAAGGTTACGTCGTCCTCTACGTCAACCCGCGCGGCTCGACCAGCTACGGCCAGGATTTCGCGAACATCATTCAGTACCACTATCCTGGCGACGACTATCGCGACCTCATGATCGGCGTCGACGAACTCCTCAAGCGCGGCTACATCGATCCGAAAAAACTCGCCGTCACAGGCGGAAGCGGCGGGGGCGTTCTCACCAACTGGACGGTCACGCATACCGACCGCTTCGCTGCCGCTGTCTCCCAGCGTGACATTTCCAACTGGGCCTCGTGGTGGTACACCGCCGATTTCACACTCTTCCAGCCGCGCTGGTTCAAGTCTCCGCCCTTCGAAGACCCCGAGGACTACGCCAACCGCTCCGCCATCACCTTCGTAAAGAACATCCACACGCCCATGATGTTCGTGCTCGGCGAAGTCGACTACCGCACTCCGCAGGACTCTGGCGGCGAGCAGTTATTCCGCGCCCTCAAATATTTGAAGCGCCCGACCGCGATGGTCGTCTTCCCGCGCGAGACTCACGAACTCTCGCGTTCCGGCGAGCCCTGGCATCGCATCGAACGTCTCGATCACATCGTCGGATGGTTCGACAAACATCTGATGGGAGTTCCGCATCCCGAATATGACGTTCGTCCCGAGAAGCACGCCGCGAAAGCCGAATCCACTTCCGGTGACTGATCGCCACCACAAAATAAGAACGTGATCTGGGTTGCCGCCCACATTCTTGCTCTTTAGATGGGTGGGGCCAGCCACCTTCCCAGTTAAGTTTCTAATAGCTGAGCCAACTTCCCAGCGCTTGTCGCATATCTAGTTAGGGCCGATTATTCAGCCCGCCGTGGAATCCCGGCCTCGGCTTTCTTGGCAAGTTTTCAGTGATTTCTGTAAACCAACTTCCCTACGTCAGTACGTAGTTACTCGACCATTCCGGAGGAACCATGTCGCACTCAATCGCAAAACAAGCCGTACTGGCACTGGCTTTACTCACCCTGACTCTGTTCGTGGCGACCGCCGCTAATGCGCAGGCCACGCTCACCATCGGCCTCGCACTAGGCGCCGATCCTAACGGCGAACCCATGTACACCGCATCCGTCACCAACCAGCGGGCTTGACGCGCCCAATCTCACCGTAACCTTCACGCTGCCTGCCGCCGAACTGCCCATCTCTCCCTCGCCCAGCGGCGGCTGCCTCTTTACTCCCGGACCGTCCCATTTGACGGTAGTATGCCAAATCGCAAACCTTAACCCCGGTCAGTCTCACGATTTTGTCATCGCCGTTCATCCCACCGACACCTCGGCGCAGGATGTCACTGCCGTGGCCCATGAAGATGGTGGCGGCAGTGCCAGCGACTTCATCACCAGCCAGATCACCGAAGTAGGGCTCACCGAAATGCAGGTCACGATGACTTCCATAAACCCTGGAAAAGTCGGCGAGGCGTTCGTATACAACGTGACCGTGCTCAACATTCAGGACGATGACGCCGGCAACGTATTTGCACTTCTCGCCCTGCCCAAACATACGACTGTCGTCTCCGCGACCACAGGATGCACCCACGGAACATTGATCGTCTGCAAGCTTGGACAAATGTCACCTGGAACCAGCAAGACCGTCACCATCACCGTGCTTCCGACCGTCTCCGGATGGACGCAGGCCACGGCCGGAATACGTCTCACCCCGCCTGATCGCGACTTCACCAATAACAGCGCCGCGAACAGCATCTGGGTGAATCCGTAACCCTGTAAATGATTCCACCCCCTCGATCTGGTCACGAGGGAGTGGTTTCTTCCAATCGCTGCGTCGGTCGGATGACCTTTCACACTTTTTGCGCATCTTAGGAGAACTATGGCAGGACCTACATTTCCCGATCCTAACCCGATGCCGCCACCCGAACCCGCAATTCCTCCAGTCAAGGAACCGCCAGACGATCCGGCTCGGATGCCACGATCCCCGGCCATTGACCCGGACGATCCAACGGAGCCGAATCGAATTTGAGGTTGCGGCCCCTCGCGATTAGTGCGACGGTCGCAGCAAAGCATAGCCGCGGAGCGGCGTAAGAAATGTAGCCCACGGCGTAAACCGTGGGTACCGGCTGGAAGTGAGTTAGCCCCGAAAGGGGCGAAACAAAACACTGGACGCCAGCAGGCGCTACCAATGTGCGGTAGCGCCCATCAGTAATTTATTTCTTCTCCTCTGTCGCGGGCTTCGCCTGGTCGGTCTTGGGCTTCTCCTGAATCGACAACAACTCCACTTCAAAAATCAGCGTGGCGTTCGGGCCAATATCCCCGCCCGCGCCTCGCTCCGCGTAAGCCAGCGAAGAGGGCACGAACAGTTGCCACTTCGATCCCACCTGCATCAACTGCAACGCTTCTGTCCAGCCCTTGATCACTCCATTTACAGGAAACGTCGCCGGCTGGCCACGCTTATAGGAGCTATCGAACTCCGTGCCGTTGATCAAAGTTCCCCGGTAGTTGCAGACCACCGAATCGCTCGCGGTAGGCTTCGGTCCGTTGCCTTCCTTCAGGATCTTGTATTCGAGACCGCTCGGCAGCGTGACGACACCCTCTTTCCCCTTGTTGGAGGCCAGAAACGCTTCGCCTTCTTTCTTGTTCGCCTCGCCCGCCACTTGCATCTTCTCCTGTTGTTTCTTGCGCAGCTCGTTTTGCACTTCCATCAGTGCCGCCTGCGCTTCTTCCTGCGTAAGCAAAGTCTTCCCACCCGCCAGGGCAGCTCGCAGGCCTTGTGCGACCATGTTCGGGTCCACATCGACCGACTGCTTGTGCAGGCTCGCCCCCAGATTCATCCCCAGCGCGTAGCTGAATTTATCTTTCGGCGTCTTGAGAGCCGTGGTTGCCGCGCTCTTCGCTGCCGCAGTCTTCGCCGCACCAGCCTTGGTAGCGGGAGCTTTTGGCTTTGCGGGCGTGGCTGGCTGTGCCTTTGCGGGAGCTTGTTCAGTCTTTGCCGCCGGAGTCTGCTGGGCTTGGGCATTCCCAAGCAGCATCATGCCGGCTGCCAATATCGGTACCACCTGAGTGAAATTTCGCATGGTGGTATTGTCCCATTGCCCACGCTGCGGCGCAAAGCGGTGTTACATGGACATCTTCGAATACGGCAGCAAATCCCAGACCCGCCAGAGCTCTTTCATCGTCGCCGGCGTTCCCAGCGAAACGCGAATGTGAATGGGTCAGGGGAGGGAGTCGCCCGCCGGAATCATGGCGATACGAGTTCTTCCGACTTACTTACTGCTGTCCGGGCGAGTTACCCCGCCCGGACTCTTGAAACTAACAGCTATGGGACCTTGAAGCCGCCCACAAATCCCGACCTTCCGGATGGCGGCCAAACCTGGAAAATGTCGCCGGGTACCCCGTCCGGCTGGACCAAAATGCTGCCGTTGCCGCTGCTGTCCGTCGTGAAGCCCCCGTTGGCCGGTGCAGTTAGATGTTCTTAAGCATGGAGCATGGAGTAGCATGGAGTAAGGACTGTTAGTCAGAAATTCGGTCTTCTTGGAAAACGATCGGGATTTCGCGCGCACTCCGACCAGTCTTATCAGAACATTCAGGCTAACATCGCCGAAACCGCCAGACGTCGCCCAGCAGGCCGAGTCAGATAAGAGACGATCAGAAAGATCAGCAGCACCAACGGCGTGACGGCTTTTATTCCGTCGCCGGCCAAATGATGGGCGATCGCCGCAACGATCCATGCAAATGTAAAGCCCGCGTAAGCCCACTCCTTCAGTAATCGAAGGCCGGGCACGATCAGGACGATGGCGCCGGCCAGCTTCGCGATACCAAGAATGATCCGCAGATGCTGCGGGTAGCCCAGATGACTAAAGCCTTCAACCGCGACGGTTGCGCCGCTGAGGTAAAGCGCCGAATCCAAGAGCATCATCGCCAACACAATCGACGTACTAACCCAGTAGCCGATCTTTCGAGCCATTGATCCCTCCGAATGTGTTTGGTTTAGGTATTGGACTCGATTGCCCCAGGCGAAGCTACAGAATTGTCGCGGCTTGACGCGATGCAAACGGCAGAAGAACGGCGTTGCGAGGAGTGCGTAAGAATGGGCGACCTCGGGGCAAGGCGGGCGCCCTCTCAATTGTTACCAGGCAATGAAAGGGCCCCACCCGCATCTCCGTTTGAAGCTGCTCCTAGTTCGGAGGCTTGTCTCGGTTCGGCGGTTGCTGTTTGTCCTGCTTCTGCCGCGGCTGCTGTCTCTCCTGCGTCTGCCGCTGCTGCTGCTCGTGCTTTTGCTGCAATTGCTGCGTTTGTTGCTGGTGCCGCTGTTCTGTCTGCTGTTTTCTCCCTTCATCGGCTTTCTGTCGCGCCAGTCGCTGGTCTTCCTGATCCTGCTTTTGCTGGAGTTTCTGCCGTTCCTGGTCCTGCTTCGCGAATTGCTTTTCTTGCTGCTGCTGGTACTTTTGATCTAGCTTCGGGTTGCCCGTGTTTGGAGCACTGGGTCGTGCAGCAGGTGGAAGATCGCGAGGATGGACGGGCGTGCTGGGTCGAGAAGCATTGTTCTCTGGACGGTTCTCCGGACGCGAAGCTGTCGCATTGTTGCGCGCCTGATTTTTGCCACGATTCGCTGGAGGAGCATAAGACCCACCCGCCTCCTTGGCCGGTACGACGGCGCGGTCTTTAAATACTCCTGGCTTGGGCGTAGCGGCGACCGGCGGCTTGCCCATGTTGACGGAAGCCCGTAGCTCCGGGTTGGTTCGAGCCGCATGCGCATGCTCAATTTGAACCGGTGCCGGCGGAATATGTTTCTCTCTCGCCGCCACCTCTTCTTCAGGTTTCGGACGACGGTTGATTCCGCCGTTGCCTCCGTTGTAGCTGACCCGGGTGACCGTCGTATTGTTGACGGGCGCGTTGTAAACGTTGTGAATCTCGGTGATGTTAACGTTGTTCACTGTGGTGTTGTAGAAAAAGCGGCCATTTTCCCAACGCCCGCCTTCGTATCCCTCACCGAAGTAGCCAAAGCCGTACACGATCCCCCCATAGAAACCAACGCGCGGACCCCAGTAGCCGTCATAAAAAACAAAGCTCTCGCCGCCCCAAGCCCAATAGCCCGGAGTCCAAAGGAAACCAATTTCCGGAGCCAGCACCCATGTGCCCGGCACCCAGTAGTAATCGTCGAAGTCGTCGCCATAGGCCCAGTAGCCCGGTGTCCAGATGTAACCCTCGCCCGGACAAAGAGGCTGTTCATAAACAGGCAGCGGTGGCGGGGCGAATGTAACGACGACGCCCATCGCGACTTGCGCAAACGCTGCTGCCGACATCGACAGCATAACGAGCGCGAACAGCAGCGTACGAATGAAACGGATATGCATCGTGCTTCCTCTCGGCCCCATCATCCCTCGCTTGCCCGGTGTCGCTACCCTGCTGCGGGTTGCGTGGATGGAGAGGCACCATTTGTCGACCGACAATGCGTCTTGCTCACAAATTGCCCAAGCAGCACGATGCGGCTCCTGGGCCAGCAAGCGAAAAATCCGCCCACTACCAGGAGGCCGCGAAGAAATGAACGAAAACCGGTCTCAAATCAATTGTGTCCCTGATTTTGGATCGGATTGCGGCCGCTTCCCGTGGCCCAAATAAATCACTACTCAATCAAGGGTGGATAAGGCGTCAATGTTTCGCCATCAGGTTGAAGCCGGAGTTCTGCTGGAAAATCGATGTAGATACCTCAACCACCAGAGCGCTTTACCGGAAGGCTGCAGAAAGCTGAATGTGAGTGAAGCCGCGAAGCGGCGCAAGAACCCAGCCCACGGCGCAAGCCGTGGGTGGAGGGGAATGACAAAGCCCTGAAAGGGCGAAAGAACGGCTCACAAATCAGGAAGCCTTAGTCCCGGATCGCTTGGCAGCGTACGGAAAACTGTAGTCATGGACCTTGCCGCAAGTCAGACAGACAGCGTCGGGATTGAATTCAGCCAGCTGTTCTGCATTATGTGCAGCCATCTTTTCCAGGAAGGCCGCAAACGTTGGGCAGTTGTCCTTGTTTAAGTCGTCGATAGTCTCGTCGCTCATGATCGTTCTCTCCAGAGTAGATGCCGAATCCAGAGAGTGGTTGCTAAATCGTACTCGGTGCAAAACGAAGGGACGCGCCCGACACTCACGGGGCAGCAATTTCCCCAGTAACTCGGTCACGTCTCATGATTCGGCTTCGACCGTAAGCTTCAGGCCCACTGCTTTGGTCACAGCCACCAGGGTGGAAAGCCGGGGGTTGCCACGAGCCGACAAGGCACGGTACAGACTCTCGCGCTCAATCCCGGCGGCTTTGGCCACCTTGGCAAGGCCGCCTCTGGCTTCCGCGATGCGACGTAACGCGATCAGGAGCACGCTCGGTTCGTCGTCGTCCTCCAATGCCGCCCGCAAGTACTCGGCAGCAAATTCCGGATTGTCCCGTAATTCGCGAACCGTGGCCTCGTCGTGCGATATGCTCGCCTTGCGTTTCATGATGTCCTTTCCCGATAGTCCTTGAGGTACTCCATCGCGCGCTGGATGTCGGAGGATTGTTTGCGTTTATCTCCGCCACAAAGCAGCAACACACAGGATCTGCCGGCCAGCGTGTAATAAACTCACCCGTTCGGGTCCGGTAGCGGCGCAGTTCAGAGGCTTCATTCATTGTAATCTATAAGTTACAGGAACGGCAAGGGCCAGTTTCTCTTCCTGATCTCCGCGATCTCTGCTGGTAAGAACCACCCTCCGCTTGCCACGTCTCGCGGCAACGTGTTAACCTCGAAGACGTTACCAAACGAAAATAAACAGGAGAGCAACAGGTTAGTGCTAGCCAGAGAGCAAAAGCAGTCCGTCATTGACACCTATCGCACGCAC
>JBKPCG010000135.1:0-16435 GCA_046727255.1 Acidobacteriota bacterium
TCTCCGAACCGGCCCAGGTTCGGATCAAGCGCCGTAGCAGGCTGATCTGGCTCGAAACAGGCCAAAAATTCAGATCCTTCGCTTCGCTCAGGATGACGCTGGCTGGGCTCAACGCCCAGCCAAGCAGCGTCACTTGCTGTATAACTCAACAATCAGCTGCTCATTCACCGGCAGCTGGATGTCTTCGCGCTTCGGTAGTGCGGTCACGCGGCCCTTGTAGGCGTCGCGATCCACTTCGAGCCACACCGGAGAAGGCTGATGGCTGGCAAATTCCTTCGCGATTTCGAGAATCGGCACTTTGTGGCTGCTCTGGCGAATCGCGATCTCCTCGCCCACGCTGACCTCGTAGGACGGGATGTTTACTTTCTTCCCGTTGACCAGAACGTGGCCGTGGCGCACCAATTGGCGTGCCTGCCGACGCGAAATGCCGAAACCGAGCCGGTAGACGACGTTGTCTAGCCGGCGCTCGAGCTGCTCGAGCAGCTTTGCGCCCGTCACACCCTTGGAGCGGGCGGCGTTCTCGAAATAATTCCGGAACTGCCCTTCCTGGGTGAAGTAGATGCGCTTGGCCTTCTGTTTTTCGCGCAACTGCAGGCCGTAGCCCACAACCTTGGTTTTTTTGTCTTTCCCGTGCTGGCCGGGAGCGTAGTTGCGCTTCTCAATCGGACATTTGTCGCTGAAGCACTTTGTGCCTTTCAGGAAGAGTTTGATCCCCTCCCGACGGCATAGACGACACACTGCATCGGTATAACGTGCCAAGTTGTTCTCCTTTAGATGACCGGTTTACAGGTTTGGCTTCACCCTTCATCCCGGACAAAAATCAGTTCTCGGTTCCCAGTTCTCAGTTCTCAGAAAAACCTCGGTTCTGGCGGTTCTTTAGGTTCTCACTGAGAACTGAGAACCGGGAACTGAGAACTCCTCTTAAACTCTGCGCCGTTTCGGCGGCCGGCATCCATTGTGGGGAATCGGCGTCGCGTCCTTGATAGAACGGACTTCGATTCCCGCCGCCGCCAGTGCACGCACGGCCGACTCCCGGCCCGATCCCGGACCGCTCACCCGCACATCCACGGTACGCACGCCGTGATCGCGCGCCATGTTGGCGGCGTTCATTGCAGCCTGCTGCGCCGCGAACGGAGTGCCCTTACGTGATCCACGAAAGCCCAGCGATCCCGAACTCTTCCACGCCAGCACGTTGCCACTGGTATCCGAGATCGTGACGATGGTGTTGTTGAAAGAGGCCTGGACGTGCACCAGTCCATGCGGGACATGCTTCCGCTCTTTCTTCTTGAACGTCTTCTTCTTGCCCTTTTTCTCTGGCGCCGCTGGTGCGCCCGCTGCTGCCGCTACTGGTTTTGCCATTGCTGAGTTCTCAGTTCTCGGTTCTCAGTTCTCAGTGAGCCCATTCTCTTGAACTGAGAACTGGGAACCGAGAACTGGGAACTGGTTCTAGGTTTTCGTCGCCGTCTTCTTCTTCTGTGCGACCGTTCCTTTGCGCGGTCCCTTGCGGGTGCGGGCGTTGGTGTGGGTCCGCTGTCCCCGCACCGGCAGGTTGCGGCGATGCCGGAACCCACGGTACGAACCGATTTCGATGAGCCGCTTGATGTTCATCGAAACGTCCTTGCGCAGATCGCCTTCTACCGAGCCTTCCGCTTCGATGACTTGACGGATGCGGTTGACTTCGTCTTCGGCCAAATCCTGCACCTTCTTCATCGGGTCGACTTTCGCTTCGTCCAGAATGCGCGCCGAGCGTGAGTTCCCGATCCCGTAGATGTATGTGAGCGCGATATTCACGTGTTTGTTACGCGGAAGATCGACGCCGGCAATACGAGCCATAATCCCTCTCTAGCCTTGACGTTGCTTGTGCTTGGAATTCTCGCAGATCACCCGCACCACGCCCTTGCGGTGGATGATCTTGCACTTGTCGCAAATTTTCTTGACCGATGCTCTTACCTTCATAAACCAGTTCTCAGTTCCCAGTTCTCAGTTCTCAGAGAACCGCAGCGCCAGCGCCTCGCCGGCTCGCAAAATCTATTTGTAGCGATATACAATCCGCCCGCGATTCAGGTCGTATGGCGAAAGCTCGACCGCGACTTTATCTCCGGGCAGAATGCGGATGAAGTTCTTCCTCATCTTCCCGGAAACGTGCGCCAGCACCTGGTGTTTGTTTTCCAACTCCACCTTGAACATGGCATTGGGCAGCGGCTCGACTACCACCGCCATTACTTCAATCGCGTCCTCTTTACTCATCGACCCCCTAAACGCAGTTCTCGGTTCCCAGTTCTCAGTTCTCAGCTAAAACGCGGCGGCTCTCACCGAGAACTGGGAACTGTTCTTACTGGGTCAAAATCATCGGGCCTTGCTTCGTAACCGCCACGCAGTGCTCAAAATGCGCACTGTAGCTGCCATCGAGCGTCACGGCGGTCCACTTGTCGCCCAGCACCTTGGCCTCGGGGCCACCCGAATTCACCATCGGCTCAATCGCCAGCACCATGCCTTCGGTCAGTTCCACGCCCTGGCCCTTCTTGCCGAAATTCGGAATCTGCGGCGCTTCGTGCAGCTTCGTGCCAATTCCGTGTCCTACAAACTCTCGCACCACGCTGAAGCCGTTTGCCTCGACGTGCTTCTGGATCGCCGATCCGACGTGCCCGATCGTATTGCCGATCCGCGCCTGCTCAATTCCTTTGTACAGCGAAGCTTCCGTAACCTCGAGCAGCTTTTTCAGCTCTGTGCTCAGCGTCTCGCCTACCGGCACCGTGATCGCCGCGTCTCCGTAGTAGCCGTCGAGTACCACCCCGCAATCAACGGAGACAATGTCGCCGGCTTTCAGCACCCGCTTTTCCGACGGAATCCCGTGCACAATCTCTTCATTCACCGAAGTGCACAGCACACAGGGATATCCGTAATACCCCTTGAACGCCGGCGTCGCTCCCAGTTCCGCGATCAGCTTCTCGGCGGCTTTTTCCAGGTCCATGGTCGTGGCGCCGGGGACGACCATCGCTTTCACGTGGTTCAGAACCCGGCGCACGAGCTGTCCGCTGCGCCGCATCTTCTCGATCTCCTCCGGCGACTTGCGGACGATCTTGTCATCTCCGAAACTCATCATTCTGGCTTTGCCGGTCCGCTCGCAAATTGCCTGGACGCATGCCGGTCGATCACGTCGAAAATCTCGGCGGTGACTTCCTCAATCGGCCGATCCGCGTTCAATGCAATCAACCGTCCCTTCGACTGATAGTAATCCGCTACCGGCCTGGTCTGGATCTCGTAGGCTTCCAGACGGGGCCGGATAACCTCTTCACGATCATCATTGCGTTGTATCAGCTTGGAACCGTCCTGATCACACAACTCATCGATGCGAGGCGGTTGAAAGTGGAGGTTGTAGATCCGCCCACAGGTGGGACAGGAACGCCTACCGCTAATCCGTAGCAGTAATTGAGTATAATCCACATCCATCCGGATCACAACCGGCGTGCACTTGTCCGACTTTTCAAAGAACTCTCGTTCCAGGAAGACATCCAGCCATCCTGCCTGGCCGGCTGTCCTCGGAAAGCCGTCCAGAATGAACCCTCTTTCGCAATCCGCCTGATTCAAGCGGTTAGCTACCATCCCGTACATCAACTCGTCTGGAACCAGTTCGCCCCGGTCCATAATGGCCTTGGCTTTCAGACCGAGTTCCGTTCCGCGGGCTACATGCTCACGCAAAAGATCCCCGGTGGAAACCTGGGGGATATCATAATGTTCCGCGATTTTCTTGGCCTGTGTTCCCTTGCCGGCCCCCGGGGGCCCCAACAGGATCACCGGCCCGATCTTTTGTGCGGTCTCGTTGGCCATTCGAAATGGCCCCTTTATTCGTATTTCCTCTCGCGGAGGGACCGCACTCCCGCGCCCACAATTTTCTCTCGCACCGGTTCACACCGGCCCCAGGCTCTTACCAGGTCCGGCGTCCCCGAAGACGCCCGCTCTTTGGAGTAAACCCGTCGTAGTGTCGCATGATCAGTTGCGCTTCGATCTGGGTCACGGTATCCATAGCAACGCCCACTACGATCAGCGTCGAGGTGCCGCCAAAATAGAAGTTCACGCCCAACCCGTTCAACAGCCAGGTGGGCAGATTCTCCAGGTAGCGACCCACCAGCCATAGATGGTTCAGCTTGATGCCTGTAATCATCCATTCCGGAATCAGCGAAATGATCACCAGGTATAACGCGCCCACCAGCGTAATCCGGGTCAGGACATCGTTGATGTAATCCGCGGTTCGCTTGCCCGGCCGGATGCCGGGGATGAACCCACCCCACTTCCGCATGTTGTCCGCAACCTCGTTCGGGTTGAACACGATCGAGATATAGAAGTAGGCGAAGAAAATGATCCCCACCGCATAGAGCGTCGCATACAGCGGCTCACCCCAGCGCATCGCATCCAGGATCGGTCCAATAACCTTGTTGTTCTTGAATGGCGTGCCCAGCATCTGCGGTAAGGCAAGAATCGAAGATGCGAAGATGACCGGCATCACGCCGCCCGCATTCACTCGAAGGGGAAGATGCGTAGATTGCCCGCCCATCACTTTCCGTCCGACCACGCGCTTGGCATACTGCACCGGAATCCGGCGCTCGCTGCGTTCCACGTACACGATGAACGCCACCACCGCGATCATCAAAACCAGCAGCATCACGATGGCCGGGACGGTAAACGCCCCCCAGGCATCGTTCCTTGCCTTTTCGTACAGGTCGGCGATGCCGCGCGGCAGGCCCGTGACGATGCCGGCGAAGATCAGCAGCGACATGCCGTTCCCAATGCCGCGTTCCGTGATCTGCTCGCCCAACCACATGATGAATGCCGAGCCCGTGGTCAGCGTCATCATCGTCATCAGGATGAATCCCGGGCCCGGATTGGTAACGAAATCGCCCGCCTTTTCCAGGCTGATCGCAATCCCGAACGACTGCACGGCGCTCAGCAGGACAGTGAGATAACGCGTCCACTGCGTGATCTTTTTCCTGCCCATCTCGCCTTCCTTCTGCAGCTTCGCGAGTGGCTCATACACTACCGTCAGCAACTGCAGAATGATGGACGCCGTAATGTACGGCATGATGCCGAGCGCGAAAATCGTCAGCCGCCGCAAATTGCCGCCGCTGAACAGATCCACGAAACCAAGCACCGTGCCCCGGTTTTGCTCAAAGAACTGCGCCAGCCGTTCCCCGTTGATCCCAGGAGTAGGAATGTGCCCGCCCAGGCGGTAAACCGCCAGGATGCCCAGCGTGAACAGCACGCGCTTGCGAAGGTCAGGAACCCGGAAGATGTTTGCCAGCTTTTCCAGCATTACTGCAACACCTCAAACTTGCCGCCCGCCTTGGTTATTTTCTCCTCGGCGGTCTTGGAAAACTTGTGCGCCTTCACGGTCAGCGCGCTCTTCAGTTCGCCGTTCCCGAGAATCTTGATCCGCTTCTTGGTGCGTACGACTCCCGCCTTCCGGAGCACGTCGGGAGTGATCTCAGTCTCGCCGACCGCTTCCAGGCGGTCCAGATTCACCACCGCATATTCCTCGCGGAAAATGTTCTTGAATCCGCGCTTCGGAATACGCCGATGCAGCGGCATCTGACCGCCCTCAAAGCCGCGCAACAAGCGCGCTCCTGAACGCGACCACTGGCCCTTGTGTCCGCGTGTCGAAGTCTTGCCCATGCCGGATCCCATACCGCGTCCGACCCGCTTGCGCTTTTCCGCCGCCTTACGCGGTGCTCGTATTGTCGAAAGATTCATGACGCCTTCCCAGTTCGCAAGGGGCAGGTTGCAGTTGCCAGAAAAATCCCGAGTCACTGATTTTTTCCTGCTATCTGCTGCCTGCCAACTGCGACACCTTACTTCACAATCTCAACCAGATGCGGAATCTTCTTGACCATGCCGCGGATCGCCGCATTGTCCGGCCGTTCAATCACCTGATTCAGTCGGGTGAAGCCCAGACCCTTGACGACCAGTTTGTGCTTCACCGGTGTACAAATCGCCGACCGCACCCACTTCAGGTGGATCTTGCCGCCCGCTGCTTTTGATGTCTTTGCTACCATTATCATTCCTACCTTGGCTGCTAGCCGCTCGTTACTAGTTAGTAGCTCAGGGCTAGTGGCTCGAATTTACAGTTCCTGCGACGTCTTGCCACGCAGCGCAGCCACGTCATCCCTATTCTTCAGCTTCTTCAGCGCGTCAAACGTCGCCTTGATCACGTTGTGCGGATTGGTGGTGCCAATCGACTTGGTCAGGACGTTCTGAATTCCCGCCGAGGTCATTACGGCGCGCACTGCGCCGCCCGCGATCACGCCCGTGCCTTCCGGCGCCGGCTTCAGCAGCACCCGGCCCGATCCGTAGCGTCCCAGGACAATGTGCGGCACGGTCGTTTGGGTTAGGTTGATCCTCATCAGGTTCTTCTTCGCCGATTCGATTCCTTTGCGGATGGCCTGCGGCACTTCTTTGGCTTTGCCGGAACCGTATCCGACCACCGCCGCCGATGGATCGCCCACCACTACCAGCGCGGCGAACGAAAGGTTCTTGCCGCCCTTGACGACTTTCGTCACGCGGTTGATCGAAACCACCTGGTCTTTCAGCTGAAACGAACCCGCATCGAGCTTTTTAATAACAGTTGGCATCCTGAATCTCGCAACTCTCTTCGTCGTTGATGTTCGTCAGGATCGCCGGTTCAGATGTTCCTGAGACCTGAGATCTGACACCTGAGACCTTATTTAGAATTTCAGTCCCGCTTCTCGCGCCGCATCCGCCAGCGCCTTGATGCGTCCGTGATAGAGGTAGCCGCCGCGATCGAAGACCACCTGCGTGATTCCCTTTTGCTTGGCGCGCTCCGCTATCGTCTTTCCGACGCTCTTGGCCGACGCCACGTTGCCGCCGGTCGTGCGATCACTCTTTTTGCCTTCAGCCGTGGACGCAGCGGCAATCGTTACGCCCTTGAGGTCGTCGATGACCTGCGCATAAATGTGGTTCAGCGAGCGATACACATTCAGACGCGGACGCTCCTGGGTGCCGACCATTTTCTTGCGAATGCGGTCATGGATCCGCTGCCGGCTAACGTTTTTTGAAGTTCTTGTCAGCATCTCATGAAGCCCTCAGCTATCAGCTATCAGCCGTCAGTAAAACCGGTCAGTCTCATAGTTCACAGAAGTAGCTGAGAAACTGATGGCTGACGGCTGAGAGCTATTTTGCTCCTGTCTTTCCAACCTTCTTCTTCAAGCGCTCACCCGCATACCGAACGCCCTTGTTCTTGTACGGATCGGGCGGACGCAAGCCACGCATCTCGGCGGCGACCTGCCCGACCTTCTGCCGGTCAATGCTGGTCAACGTCAGACGAGTCTGCTTCGGATCCACCGCGCAATCCACCCCCGTGGGCAGCGGGTACTCGATGGGATGCGAATAGCCGAGGCTGAATACCACCAGCCCCTTGCCTTTCATCTCCGCGCGATAACCGATGCCTACGATCTCCAGTTCTCTCGTCCAGCCTTTGGTGACGCCTTCGACGGCATTGTTGACCAGCGCGCGCGCCAGACCGTGAATCGCCGCCTGCGAATCGTTCTCGCGCACCGCGAGCAGTGTCCCGTCCTTCTGCTCCATCTTGATGCCGGAAGGAAGCGGCGTGTCCAACTCGCCTTTCGGCCCCTGGACCTTGACTGTATTGCCCTCAAAACTGACGGTCACGCCCTTAGGGATCGCAATCGGCTTTTTTCCAATTCGTGACATAAATGATTTCGCTCTTGGCTTCTAGCTTCTGGCTACTAGCTAATGGCTAGCAGCCAGCAGCTGCTTTACCAGATTTCGCACAACAACTCGCCGCCCAAGCCTTGCTTGCGCGCCTGGCGTCCAGTCATGACGCCCTTGGGCGTGGTCAGGATGTTGATCCCGAGCCCGCCCAGCACTCGTGGAATCTCGGTGCGCCGCACATATACCCGGCAGCCCGGACGCGACACACGCGCCAAGTTCGAGATCACCGCTTCGTTGTTGTTGCCGTACTTCAAGTAGACCCGCAGGACCTTGTGGCCTTCTTCTTCGGACGGCTTGAAGTTGGCAATAAAGCCTTCTTCTTTCAATATGCGGGCAATTTCCGTCTTCAGCTTCGAAGCCGGAATATCCACTTTCTGGTGCCGCGCGCGGATCGCGTTGCGGATGCGCGCCAGCATGTCTGCGACCGGATCGGTCAACCTCATCTTCTGCTTCTCCTCGAGCCGCCCGTTCGCTCCGCGTCCAGCGGAGAACCTGCAGCAGCTTGCTTCTGTCGGTCGTTAGTCGCTAGTCGTCAGTCGTTGGTCTTAGCGAACAACTACCGGCACCACTGGGTCTTTCTACAACGCCTGCAATAAATCCACGCCTCATTGGTCACCGCTCGTCGCGAACGACTAATGACGAACGACCAATGACGCTCCTACCAGGACGACTTCGAAACGCCGGGTATTTCCCCTCGCAGCGCCAACTGCCGGAAACACAGACGGCACAGGCCAAATTTCCGCAGATACGCCCGCGGACGTCCGCAGAGCTTGCAGCGGTTGTGCTTCCGTGACGAAAACTTCGGCTTTCTCGCGTCCTTCACTCGTTTTGCTGTAGTTGCCAACCTTAGCTCCTAGCTGGGTTACCTCTGCAATCTGACCTCTAACCTCTGACCTCTCATGCTCTAAACGGCATTCCCAGATGTTTCAACAACGCCCGGCTCTGGTCGTCTGTCCGCGCGGTGGTGACAATCGTGACATTCATTCCCTTCAGCTTGTCGACTTTCGCGTAATCAATTTCTGGAAAAATCAGCTGATCGTGCAGCCCGAGCGTGTAGTTGCCGCGTCCGTCAAACGACTTGGTCGAAACGCCGCGGAAATCGCGCACGCGCGGCAGCACAATGCTGACCAGCCGGTCGAAGAATTCGTACATCCGGTCGCCGCGCAGCGTGACCATCGCCCCGATCGGCATGCCCTCGCGTACTTTGAAAGCCGCAATCGACTTCCTTGCCCGCGTTACTACCGGCTTCTGTCCGGTAATCTGTCCCAGTTCGTTCACGGCCGGATCGAGAATCTTCGCATTCTGCGTCGCCTCGCCCACGCCCATATTGACGACAATCTTGTTCAGCCGTGGAACCGCCGCCGGGTTCTTGAGGTCGAGTTCTTTCATCAGCGTCGGGGCCAGTTCTTTTTCAAACTTTACCCGCAGCCGCGGACGTTCTTTCGCCGAATGCCGCGGCGCTTCCGGCCCAGGCTTCGGCGCTTCCGGCTGCGCGCTCTTGCCCGGCTTTCCCTTTTTCTGTTGTTCTTCCTTCGCCATTGTTTGCTGCCTTCTCTCTCACGGTTTCGGAGTGATTACCGGTTCGTGAGCATTTGCAATTACCAACTATTTGTCCAGCGTCGTCCCGCACTTCTTGCAAACCCGCACTTTGCGATCGCCGCGCACTTCGTGTCCCACGCGGACTGGACCGCAGGTCGCACATACCAGGGCCACGTTCGAAAGCGAAATCCGGCGCTCCTGCTCGGCGATGCCGCCCTTGATATTGCGCTGCGGATTCGGCCGGACGTGCTTTTTCACGGTCATCACATGCTCGACCAGAACTTTGGCGTCATCAGGAAACACGCGCAGAACGCGCCCTTCCTTGCCCGCGTCGCGGCCCGTCATAACTTTGACGTTGTCGTTCCGGCGGATATCCACTCGCTTGTGAATCTTTGTTGTTGCAGTTCCCATTGCTAAACCTTTCACTCCCCATCACTAACAGGTTTGTCATTCTGAGCGAAGGACCTACGTTCCTTCGATCCTGAAACGCGGCAAGCCGCGTCTCTCCGGCTAGAGTACTTCCGGCGCCAGCGAAACAATCTTCAAGAACTTCTTCTCGCGCAGTTCGCGCGCTACCGGGCCGAATACGCGCGTGCCCACCGGCTCGCCGGAGTCATTGATCAGAACGGCCGCATTCGAATCGAAGCGGATATACGTCCCATCCCGCCGCCGATGCTCTTTCCGCGTCCGCACGATGACTGCCTTCACTACTTTGCCCTTCTGCACTTGGCCGTCGGGCGAAGCTTCTTTCACGCTAGCGGTGATCACGTCGCCCAACCCGGCCCGGAGTCCGGTCGAGCCACCCAGGGGCAGGATCATCTGCAACTTGCGGGCGCCCGAATTATCGGCGACCTCGAGCATGGATCTCATCATTACAGCCATGTTCGTTTCTCCCTTCGCCCTTACTGACCCGCCACGATGTCGACGTCGGCTGCAACTTCCGGCACCAGCGCCGTCTTCCGTACGACATCTTTCAACGTCCACCGCTTCAGGCGCGAAAGCGGACGCGATTCCTCGATCCGCACGACATCGCCGATATGCGTTTCGTTCTTCTCGTCATGCGCGTAAAACTTCTTGCGGATCGCAATCACGCGCCCGTACATCGGATGCGCTTTCTTGCGCGTTACTTCGACCACAATCGTCTTTTGCATCTTGTTCGAGACCACCGTCCCGATCAGCTCTTTGCGGCCGCTGCGTTTTTCCGTTTGGCCCGTCGTTTCTGCCATTACTTTTTCTCCGTCTTGCGGGCGCCTAGTTCCTGCTCGCGCAGGATGGTTTTCACGCGCGCGATGTCCCGGCGCAGCCCGCGGATCTTCTTCAAGCTCCCAGTTTGTCCCATATTCATCTGGAACTTCAGCTTGAACAGCTGATCGGACAAATCCCGCTCCTGGTGCTTGAGTTCCACATCCGTCAAATCACGAACCTTGTCAGCTTTCATAAAATCAGTTCTCAGTTTTCAGCTGTCAGTCCTCAGCAAAAGCTTAGGTCGCTAAACAAACCGGTCTTCACTTCTGCAATCTGACTTCTGACCTCTGCAATCTCTACAGCACTTCCCGCTTCACAAACGTTGTTCGCAACGCCAGCTTGTGAGACGCCAGCCGCATTGCTTCTTTCGCGTCTGTGATGGTCACGCCTTCCATCTCAAATAGAATTTTGCCCGGACGCACTACCGCCACCCAGTGATCGGGCGCCCCCTTGCCCTTACCCATACGGGTTTCGGCCGGCTTTTTGGTTACGGGCTTGTCGGGAAACAGCCGGATCCAGATCTTGCCGCCGCGCTTGACGAAACGTGTCATCGCCACGCGGCTCGCTTCGATCTGACGGTCGGTAATCCAGCCCGGCTCCAGCACCTTCAGCCCATACTGGCCGAACGCAAGTTCCGAGCCGCGCCAGGCCTTCCCTCTCATGCGTCCGCGCTGCTGCTTGCGGTACTTCACTTTCTTCGGCATCAACATAAAGTCAGCTCTCGGCCCTTAGCTTTCGGCTCTCAGCAATTCATCCCGCTGAGAAATTTTGCCCTTTACCTCTGCAATCTGACGTCTGACCTCTGCAATTTCAGAACGCGCCGGTCGTCTCGCGTGCCGGGGTCGACTCGCGTTTCTTTGCCGGCAGAATCTCGCCTTTATAAATCCAGCACTTCACGCCGATCACGCCGTAAGTTGTGCGAGCTTCCGTAAAGCCGTACTCAATGTCAGCGCGCAGGGTATGCAGCGGTAACCGTCCTTGCAGATACCACTCGGATCGCGCGATTTCATTGCCATTCAACCGCCCACTCACCCGCACTTTGATCCCTTTGCAGCCGAATCGCAGCGCCGAGTCCACTGATTTCCGCATGGCACGCCGGAAACCCACACGCTTTTCCAGTTGCAGCGCGATCGACTCCGACACCAGCTGCGCATCGAGCTCCGGCTTGTGCACTTCCAGGATGTCGATGAACACCTCACGGCCAGCCATACGTTTCTGGACTTCGGCCTTGAGCTTGTCGATCTCGGCGCCTTTGCGTCCGATGATGATGCCCGGACGAGCGGTCCTAATCATGATGCGCAGCTTGTTGCCCGGACGCTCGATTTCAATCGAGCTGACGCCCGCTGACTTGAGCTTCTCTTTCAGCTCAGCTTTCAACTTGACGTCTTCGAGCAGCTGCTTGTCGTAGTCCCGCTCGGCAAACCAGCGCGATTTCCACGGCTTCGTGTAGCCCAGCCGGAATCCGTAAGGATGTACTTTTTGTCCCATCGTATCTCCTGTTCGCAGCACCAAGTACGCGAATGACCATCGACTGACGACCAACGACTTACTTCTTCGCTGTCGCTTTCTTTCCAACCGCTTTCTTCTTTGCCGGAGCTTTTGCCTTGGTCTTCGCTCCCGCCCTCTTCACCGGAGCCGCCTTCTTCGCACCCGAGCCTTCTTCGCCGACCACGGTCGCAACCGGCGCGCCGTTCTTATTGCGCTCCGCCAGCACGATTTCCAGGTGCGCGATCCTCCGCACAAACCGAAACGCCCGCCCCATCGGCGCCGGACGGATCCTCTTCATCCGCGGCCCGTCGTTCGCCACCGCCTGCTTCACATACAAATTGTCGAGATCGACATCCAGCCCCTTTTCCGTGCTCAGGAAATTGGCATTGTCGATTGCCGACTGCAGCAGCTTACCCACCGTGGCCGCTACGCGTTTCTTGGTAAACAGCAACGTGTTGCGCGCTTCTTCCACGCGCCGGCCTTTGATCAGTTCCAGCACCAGCCGCGCCTTCTGTGGCGAGACGCGCATGAACCGTGCTTCCGCTCGAAATTCCATAGTCTCTTCTCAGCCTTGCAGTTCGCAGCTAAAGTCTCACACCTTCGGCGCCGCCGGCGCAGACGGAGTAATCGCTCCCGGACCGCCAGGCACTCCTGCCGGTTTCGCCGCTACCTCGGTGGCCGCCCTCATCGAGTGTCCTTTGAACTGACGCGTGAAACTGAACTCGCCCAGTTTGTGTCCCACCATGTTTTCGGTCACGTACACCGGGATGAACTTCCTTCCGTTGTGCACCGCAATGGTGTGTCCTACCATCTCCGGCGTGATGGTCGAACGCCGCGACCAGGTGCGCAACACTTTCTTCTCGTTGCGCGCATTCATGCCTTCGATTCTCGTCGAAAGGTGCGCATCCACGAACGGCCCTTTTTTTGTCGAACGTGCCATAAAGTCTCTCTCTGTAGAGACGCGGCGTGCCGCGTCTGCCCTGTCTCAGAAACGCCACTGGCGTTTCTGGTTAACTCTTTTTCCGACGGCTCACAATGAATGCGTCCGTCCGCTTGTTGTTGCGCGTCTTGAAGCCGCGCGTGGGCTGACCCCAGGGCGTTACTGGATGCCGTCCGCCCGAAGTCTTGCCTTCACCACCGCCGTGCGGATGATCCACCGGGTTCATGGAAACGCCACGGTTATGTGGACGCTTTCCCACCCACCGAGTACGCCCCGCTTTACCCCAGGTCACGTTCTCGTGATCTGAGTTCCCAACCTGTCCAATCGTGGCCAGGCAGTCCTGCAGAACTTTCCGGGTCTCGCCGGAAGGCAGCTTGATCAGCGCATAGTCGCCTTCTTTCGCAACCAGCTGTGCCGAACCCCCTGCCGAGCGCACCATCTGCGCTCCCTTGCCCGGCTTCAGTTCGATGTTATGAACAGTCGTGCCGGGCGGAATGTTCCGCAGCGGCAACGCATTTCCAACCAGTATGTCCGCGTCGGGACCGCTCACAATCCTCTGCCCGACCTTCAACCCGTCCGGCTGGACGATATAACGCTTCTCGCCGTCCGCGTAGCTCAGCAGCGCGATGCGCGCCGAGCGGCCGGGATCATACTCAATCGTCACCACGGTCGCCGGTATGCCGTGCTTGTCGCGCTTGAAATCGATGGTGCGCAGCAAGCGCTTGTTCCCGCCGCCCCGGAACCGCATAGTGGTGTCCCCGGAGTTGCGCCGTCCGCCCGTCCGCAACTTGCCCTCAACCAGCGGCTTGTGCGGCTTCTTCGACGTAATGTCGTCGGTCGTGACGCTGGTGCGGTAGCGCAGCGTTTGCGTTCTCGGTCTGTACGTTTTAATCGCCATATCTGCTCTCTGGGTAGAGACGAGGCTTGCCTCGTCTCACGCTGCCAACAAGACGCGGAAAGCCGCGTCTCTACTACAAATTCTGTGCGTACTCGGGCATCTTCTCGCCTGTCCGGAGCCGCACGTATGCCTTCTTCCAATCCGGACGATAGCCGGCAAACTTCCCACGCCGCCGCTCTTTCCCCGGATAATTCGCCGTGCGCACCGATAACACCTTCACTTTGAAAATGGCTTGCACTGCTTCCTTGATTTCGGTCTTCGTAGCCTTCGGCGACACCTGGAACACTAATGTGTTCTGAGTTTCCTTAATGCCGAGCCCTTTTTCGGTGATTACGGGCCGCCGGATGATCTGGTATGCGGATTTCATCAGGCCACCTTCGTTTTCCGCGCACGCCGCGCCGCCGGTTTCTTCTCGCTGGCCGGCTTCTCCACATGCTGACGTCGCGAAGAGGATTTCCGCAGCGAGTCCTGCAACTTCTCGAGTGCCGGCTGCGCGAATACCACCTGGTTGTAGCGCATCAGGTGATAAGGATGCACTTCATTGCCGCGCACCAGTTCCAGTCCGTCGATGTTGCGCGAACTGAGCTCGAGGTTGCGGTTCTGTTGTGTCGAAACTTCCACCAGCAGCGTCGTGCCGTCCACTTTCAGTTTGTCCAGCGACTCGCGGAAGAGCTTCGTTTTCGTCTCTTTCACTTCGAACGACTTCACCACCACCAGCTTACCGTCGGCAAACTTGGCAGCGAGCGCCGAACGCAGCGCGCCCAGCAATTTCTTCCGTGGAAAGGCGTATTCGTAGGAACGTGGCTGCGGTCCATGCACGGTACCGCCATGACGCCAGAGCGGCGACCGGATCGATCCAATACGCGCCCGCCCCGTGCCCTTCTGTTTCCACAGCTTCTTGCCCGATCCCGAAACGCGCCAGCGGTTCTTGGTCGCATGCGTTCCCGCACGCCGGGAGGCCGTATAGTGCTTGATCGCCTCCCAGAGAAGGTCCTCATTGACGGCGCCGAAAACTTCCTCGGCCAGATCCATCGTCCCGACCTTCGCTCCGCTCAGGTTGTAGATATCAATCGATGACATAAGCTTTCTCTTGTTGTGTTTCGCCAGCAGCTAGCTACGTCTTCTTCGCAGCGCGTTTCGCTGCCTTCAACGGATCGACCGTAGTCGAACCCGCGAATCCGCGACGCTCCCGCGGCGCCTTCTTCGCTTTCATGATCACCAGGTACCCGCCGTTCGGACCCGGCACGCTTCCTTCCACCACCAGCAGGTTCTCGTCCTTATCGACGCCGAGCACGCGCAGGTTTCGCGTCGTCACTCGGACGTTCCCCATGTGTCCCGACATCCGCATGCCTTTGAACACGCGCGACGGGAACGCTGAAGAGCCGATCGAACCAGTGATTTGGAACATCGAGCCGTGGGACTTCGGACCGCCCGCAAAATGATGCCGTTTCACTACGCCCTGGAAACCGCGGCCCTTGCTCACTCCGACGATGTCCACGAACTTCTCGTTTTCGAAAATGTCCACCAGCACGCGATCGCCGACTTTAACGGCACCATCGGTCTCGGAGGCCTTCTCTTCCACCTCAACCGGAACCTCGCGCAGGAACTTCACCGGAGGCAGATTGTGCTTGGCAAAATGTCCTTGCATCGGCTTCGACAGCTTCTTTTCTTTTACGAACTCAACCAGGCCAATCTGCGCAGCTTCATAGCCGTCTTTCGTGTTGGTCTTGTGCTGCGTAATCACGCACGGCCCTGCCTGCAAGACCGTCGCCGGCCGCACATCGCCCTTCGAATCGAAGAGCTGCGTCATGCCGACTTTCTTTCCAAGAATTCCAGCGACCTTTGCCATTTCCTTCTCCGTTCCCAGCATGGCTCGTCGTTCATTTGACGACGGCTATTGGCTGGGTAGTCCGTGTGGGGGTCTCTGACCCGTCCATCCGGGTTCGAAGACCCGGATCCACACAACTATTTATGTTCCTTGCCGAACGCCTTGATCTCCACATCAACACCCGCGGGGAGATCCAACTTCATGAGCGCATCCACCGTCTGCTGCGTCGGCTCGAGGATATCGAGCAGACGCTTGTGAGTGCGGATCTCGAACTGCTCCCGCGACTTCTTGTCCACGTGCGGAGACCGCAGCACGCAGTACTTGTTCTTCATTGTGGGAAGCGGAATCGGGCCGGCAATCTGCGCGCCCGTTCGCTTCGCTGTCTCCACGATCTCGCCCGTCGACTGATCGAGGATTCGATAGTCGTAAGCTTTCAATCGGATGCGAATTCTTTCTTTTCCAATCACAGTGTCACTCTCTTTACCCCTCCCGGCTCTCCGGGAAGAAAGATCTGGCGGCAAGCCACAAGCCGCTTTGTTATGTGGGGCGGGCACTCTTGCCGCCGCCGTTGCTCGTTACGCGGCATGCAACGCGGACAAGAGTGTCCGCGCTACACCTACGTAACAATCTCCGCGATCGTGCCGGCGCCCACCGTGTGGCCACCTTCGCGGATCGCGAACCGCAAGCCCTTTTCCATCGCGACCGGGGTGATCAACTCGATCACCAGGCTCACGTTGTCGCCCGGCATTACCAT
>JBKPCG010000136.1:0-16138 GCA_046727255.1 Acidobacteriota bacterium
TTCCTCGACGGTGGCGTGAGCAGCTACAACAATCCCTCGCTCCAGCTCTTCCTCGAAGCCACCGACCCGCAATACAAGTTCGGATGGCCGACCGGCACCGACAAGATAGTGCTTCTGTCGCTGGGGACCGGATTCAACTCCATTACGATTGAGGAGGGCAAGGCTTCGGGCTTCAACCTGCTGGAGTGGGCGCGCTACTCCGTCAAAGGATTGCTGGGCGATGCTAACCTCCAGCAGAACGTGCTGATGCACCTCATTGGCGAGCATCCGGCGGGGCCGGTGGTCGCGTCTGCGGCGGAAAGGGAAGCCCTTCGCGCGACCGGCGCCCCTGGAGAGGCCGCGCTGGCATTCATGGATACTGGACTGGGGGCCAGAAAATTGCTGACTTATCAGCGCATCACGGTCAGCCTGACGCGCGCCCGCCTGGATGCGCTCGGACTCAAAGACATCGACCCTGTGAAAGCGGGAGAACTGGATGCTGCAGATCAAATTGGCAACCTGCAGCGCATCGGTGCCGCAGTGGCCAAAGAGCAGGTCAAGATGGAGCTATTAAAGGAGTTCTTCGTCTGAGCGTTTTTGATATCGGGTTGCCACTCTCGGATCGCCGCCTTCAGGCAACGTTTTCAAGCTTTGCTATAATCCAACTCTTACATCTAAGTGATTATCCTGCTTACTCTTGGAGTCCTAGGTTTGAAAAGAGCCCTGATTCTGCTGTCATTTCTCCTGCCTGTCAGTCTGCTGTTTCTGAGCTGTGGCTCCTCGCCCAGCAGCAGCGGCAGCAGCGGCAGCGGCCTGAAATTTCGCGCCTTCATCTCCAATGTACTGGCGGGCGTGCAGATCATTAACGCGGAGAAAGATGTACGTGCCCCGGTGCAAGCCATTTCCGCGGGCGCGACGCCCGGCCTGATGGTGGTTACGCCCAACCGAGTGCAGACGCTGGTCTTCAGCAAGAGCGATAACAAACTCACTTTAATCAGCAATGCTGGCGAGAGCGCTTCGGCCCAAATTACCTTGCCGGGCTTCACTGAGAGTTTTGTAGTTTCGCCGGACAGTCTGACAGCCTACATCGCCGTACCCACCGCCGTAGTGGCCCAATCTCCGGGGGCGGTTGAGGTCCTCAATCTGAATACGGGCGCGATCAACGCCGAACTGGACGTGCCCGCAGTTCGTTACCTGGCACTCGGCCATAGCGGCAATCGCCTTCTGGCTTTCAGCGATAACTCGAATTCGGTTGCAGTCATCTCGTTTGGCACGGGCAACCCGACCGTAACGTTCGTTGGCGGATTTGACCGGCCCGTGACGGCCTTTTTTAGTGGTGACGACAACACGGCCTACGTCGTGAATTGCGGGGCGGAGTGCGGCGGGAATCAGGCTAGCGTGCGGATGCTCGACCTGACGACGAACACCCCGGGGGGAGTCGTCGATGTGCCGGTGGCAAGCGTCGCGCTGGTAGACGGCACAACCATGTACGTGGCCGGCACTCCCGTGCCCAATCCCGAGCCGCTACCGTGCACGGGCCAAACCACCGCGGCAACTTCATGCGGCCTGCTGACTATTGTCGATCTCAACAGCATGACCGTGGTCAATCCCGCGCCCATCGTCATCACCGATGGCTATCACAACCGTATGGCTCTCGGTGCCAACGGCCAGCTCTTTGTGGGAGCGAAGACTTGCACGGAGATCATTCCGCCCATTCCTCCACCGCCTGATGCGGAAGTGCGCGGCTGTCTTTCCATCTACAACACGCTGACTGGTGCGGTTGTGATTCCGCCCGCAAGCGGCGACGTTACCGGAATCGAGCCGATCTCGAATCGCAACGTGGTGTACCTGGCGCAGGGCGGCGAACTTCAGATCTACGACACCACCACCGACAAGCTGCAGACGACCCAGATCGACGTCAGCGGAGAAGTTATCGACGTGAAGACGGTGGATTTCTAGGTAGCAGGTTTCAGGAAATGCAGAACGCGGAAGTGTCATTTCCAAACAAACTTGGAACTATCATCCTGAGCGAAGCGCAGGACCGCTATTCCTCCGCAGTGAGGGCAAGCAGGTCCTTCGCTTCGCTCAGGATGACAATTCTATTGGGGCAAGAGCTGAGAGCTGACAGCTAACATTCGAGAGCTTTCCCCTCCCTACTGCGGCTCCAGCGTCATCTCATGCTTCTTCCGCTTCTCCACCTTGGCTGGCGAAAAGGCGAAGTTAAATGTTCTGCCGGCGTACCAGGCCGGCCACTGGTCCATGTAGTGCTTGCTTAGGAAGACACCGCTTTCCCCGGTGACGAGATTCAGTGTGCTCTTGTCGAAGTCCGCGAAGTTCCAAGTCCCTCGCTCCGACGGCCCGTGTTCTCCATCCACCGCCTTCACCGTCAACGCACTTCCGCTCAGCGGATGCGGGCCGGTGCCGGTGAATTTTCCGATCAGCGGCAAATGGCTGAGGACGGGGTGCTCGATTTCCACGGGATGGATTTTGCCCCACTTCCATTGGCTCACATCTGAGGGAACTTCCGGTTGCTTCAGCACATTCTCCACGGCTGTTGCCAGCAAGGTCTGGTAATCGTTGTATCCCGGCGGCAGCCACCGTGCAGGCTGCTTGGTGAGCATGTTTTCCACCCACACTGTCGACATGGCCCAGCGATAGCTTTTCCACGTCAGGGTTCCTGGCGTTGCGCCCTCCGTCGCTGGGCCGAGCTTCGGCTCCAAGAGCAATCGCACCAGCTCCTGACGAGCCTTGGTCTCGATCGCGGGCGCAGCCGAATCGGCGGACATTCGTCCATCCCAATCGCGCAAAATGTCAGCTGCCTTCTTTGCCTTCGCCGAAATCTTGCCGGAGTGGTCGAGCGCGTAGACGAACTTGTCGGCGCAGAAGCGGTCGTAGGCGGAGGAGACGTCCATTTGTAGCGCCAGCATGTCGGTCGGCGCAAACTTCTTGCCGGATTGCAGCACTCGGTAGATTCGATCAGTCCGCCAAGGCGCGTCCCATCCCGTGCTGATCGAATACTTGTAACCGTCGGGCGTGATTCGGCCGTTAGCGGTGGCCAGAATTCCCGTCTCCGGATCGTAAACGCGCGGCATCTCGTCGAACGGAATATATCCCTTCCATTCATGGGCGTCGTCGCTGCCCCTGACCGGAAGACTGCCATCGCCCGATGCGCGGATCGGAACTTTTCCCGTAGCCTGATAACCGATGTGGCCGTCCACATCGGCGTACACGACATTCTGTCCGGGGGCAATGAGATTAGAGAAGGCCTTCCGGAATTCATCCCAATTCTGCGCCGAGTTTACGTCGAAGAAGGGAAGTGTCATGCCGTCGTACAGCGTCCAGCGAAGTGCGACTTTGCGTGTTTCTCCCGGCACCAGGTCCGTGATGATCGGGCCGTGGCGGGTCGTCACTACGTCGAGCGTCACGTCAGGTTTGCCTTTGACGTGGATGACTTCCTGCCGGTGCTGCGGATCGCGCCAGCCCGCGGGCGTTTTGTACTGGCCTTGATCGTTGAATTCTTCGATATAGACATCTTCGACCGTCGGCCCGACGTTGGTGAAGCCCCAGCCGATACGCTGGTTGTGGCCGACGATCACAAATGGCATTCCCGGCAGAGTGACACCCGCGACTTCGAATCCACCGCTCTTCAGATGGGCCGCGAACCACAGGTTCGGCATCTGGTGGTCGAGGTGCATGTCATTCGAGAGCAGCGGCTTTCCGGTGACCGTATGTTGTCCGGAGACAACCCAGTTGTTCGATCCCGGACGGAACAGATCTGCCTCCGCGGACGAGAATGCTGAAATCAGGTTGGAGTCTTCTCCCACCGGTTCGCTATCGTCATCGTCATCATCTTCGTCGCTGCTTACTGCGGGATTTTCTTCGTCCATTCGCGGCCGGGTTGCGGCTGGGGGACGGTCTCTCCACGATGAATTCACATACAGATCGGCGGCAAGTTCCGGCCCCAGCTTGGCCAGGATCTTCTCGCGAGTGAGGGCGCGCGCGTAGCTGTAGTGATTGAGATCCTGGACCATGCGGGCGCCCACCAGCAAGGAATCGGTGACAGACCAGGGACGAGGCGCGTACTTCAGCAGCCGGAATTCGAGCGAAAGTTTGTCCCGGTGAGAATCAATGAATGCATTGACGCCGCTCGCATACGCCTCGAAGTAAGCATGGTCGCGCGGGGACATTACTTTCTCCGCATCCTGAGCTCCGGCCCGCAGGCCGAGGGTGCGCTGCTGAAGATCTACTTTGAGAAGATCGGGCCCGAGAATTTCGGCGAGTTCGCCGCCAGCGGCGCGGCGCATCGCGTCCATTTGCCAGAGCCGGTCTTGAGCAGTGACGTATCCCTGGGCGAAGAACAGGTCGTCGAGCGAAGACGCTTCAATCGTCGGGAAACCATGACCGTCGCGCACCACTCGCACTTTCGCCGAGAGACCCGGGACGGCGACGCTGCCATCAAGTTGCGGCAGAGGTGAGCGAGCAATCGAGTAGAGCCAGGCGGCGACGCCCACGATCGCGAGCACCAGCACCACGCCCGCAAGAAAGACGATCCGGATCAGCGGCCTACGTTTGGAGACTTCGGGCAGGGAAGCAGTGACAGACATTCTGTTGACGATTGTAGGGTGCCGCTCTGACCGTGACAACCACGGCGGGCGCTCGGGGAATCCCGCGCAGCACGGGCTTCGTCCTTGGTCCCGCAGACGCCCCGAGGGGCGTGGCTTTTCCGGTAGCGTCCGCCAGTGGCAGGTTTTTCAGCGACTTGGCGGCCGATCAACCTCGCTCCAAAAAGCGCTGGCTTTGGACGGCGGACTAATGCTATTCTTTCTTCACCTGCATCCCCTGCGGGGCATATCCCAGGAGAAGGTGGTAGATCATGGTTTGGACGACGCCGGTTTTCGAAGAAGTTTCCCTCTGCTGCGAAATTAACTCCTACGCGAGTGCAAAGCTGTAATCTCAATTGATGCAGGTGAAGATCCTCGGCTCCGCTGCCGGAGGAGGATTTCCCCAATGGAATTGTGCCTGTCCGAACTGCTATGCCGTACGCGGCGGGCGGTTCCGGGGTAAGGTTCGCTCGCAGACCCAGGTTGCCGTCAGCAGTGACGGCAAGTCGTGGTTCCTGCTGGGCGCCTCGCCGGATTTGAGAGTCCAGATCGAGTCTTCACGCGAGCTGCATCCGCGTTCGGGGACGCGCAGCTCTCCCATCAGCGGTGTGGTTCTCGCGAGTGCCGATCTGGATCACGTTCTGGGCTTGCTTCTGCTGCGCGAACTACAACCATTTCAGGTCTGGGCGGCAGAATCCGTAATTCAAATCCTGCGTGGTGAGAACAGCATGTTTCGAATGCTGAACCGGGCCCCCGATCAGGTTCATTGGAGCACGATTCGTGCGGGAGTACGGTTTACGTTCAAGTCAGTGATCGGGAACGACAGTGGCATCGGCTGTACGCCCATCGCGGTGTCCTCATGTTACCCGGCGTATGCGAATCGAGTGCCCAAATCGGACGAGGCGGTCGTTGGGCTCATCCTGACTGCGCCTTCAGGGGAAACGATGGGATTTTTTCCCCAACTCGCGCTGCTGACTCCTGAATTGAAGAGTTTGTTTGCGAAGCTCGATTGCCTGCTGCTGGACGGAACCTTCTGGAGTGACGATGAGTTGATCCGGCTGCAACGCTCCGGGCAGCGTGCCCGTGAAATGGGACACATCCCGGTAGGCGGAGAAGGTGGCACGCTCAATCAGCTGAAGGAATTGAGCACGCCTCGTAAAATGTATATTCACATCAACAACACGAATCCCATGCTCAACGAAGCGAGCGCGGAGTATCGCGCCGTGCACGATGCGGGATGGGAACTGGCGGAAGACGGATGCCACTTCACGTTGTGAACACCGAGCCCGGCGCGTTGCTCTCGATGGATGAGTTTCGCGCTGTCTTGCGGCAGGTCGGCGAGGAGCGCTATCACCACCGGCATCCGTTTCACTTGCTTATGCATGATGGCGAACTAAGCCGTGGACAGTTGCAAGCCTGGGTCCTCAATCGCTACTACTACCAGAGCGTCATCCCGATCAAGGATGCGATTATCTTGTCGCGCAGCGACGATCCGGATTTTCGCCGTGCCTGGCGCAAGCGGATCGCGGATCACGATGGCGACTCCGACTCCAAAGACGGAGGCATCAAGCGTTGGCTAAAACTGGCGGAAGCCACCGGGCTCGATGCGGAGCGCGTTGCCAGCAAGCGCGAAGTCTTGCCCGGTACGCGTTATGCGGTAAATGAATATCTCAATCTGGTACGCACACGCCCCCTGCTGGAAGCCGTTGCGTCTTCACTGACCGAATTGTTTTCCCGCGACCTGATTACCCTGCGAATGGATCGCCTGCGCCAGCATTATCCGTGGCTGCCGGGCGGTCTAGACTATTTTGAGGCGCGACTGGAGCAAGCACCTGAGGATGCGGCCTTCGCCGTCCGCTACGTTTACGAGAACGCCAAAACGCGCGGGGAGCAGGAGAAGGCGATCCAGGCGCTGCGCGACAAGTGTGACATCCTGTGGGCCCAGCTCGACGCACTCTACTTTGCCTATGTGCAGCCAGGATGGCCGCCACCGGGCGCTTTTAGGATCGAGAATTAGCCATGGGAATTGCCGAGACCTGCAAGCCGGCCCTTGCGCTAGGGTGCAAGTGGGGCGGAACCGAAGAAGCGCCCCTGGTTCTCTTTCCCGAGGGCGCCATGAAAGTTCAGAGCACCGGCCTGGCGATTCTGGCGCTTTGCGACGGCCAGCGAACGTTCATTGATATAGTCACGGAATTGCAGCGGCAATACTTCGGCGCAGATCCGAAACGCATCCGCGAGGACGCCACTACTTTCCTTGAGCAACTGCACGAAAAGCGAATTGTGGATTACTGATGCTTCCGAACCCGCTCGCTCTCATTGCCGAGATCACGCATCGCTGCCCACTGCACTGCGTTTATTGCTCCAATCCGCTGGAACTGGCAGCGGCAAATTCTGAGTTGAAAACGGAAGACTGGCTGCGGGTTTTCGCTGAGGCAGCGCACATGGGGGTGTTGCATCTCCACCTGACCGGCGGCGAACCGCTGGCGCGCACGGATCTCGAACAACTCACCGCGGCGGCCCACCAATGCGGCCTTTACACCAACCTGATCACCTCCGGCCTGGGCTTGTCACGGGAGCGTCTTAAGCGGTTGGTGGATGCGGGACTCGACCACATCCAGCTCAGCTTTCAGGACTCTCAGCAGGAGCGCGCCGACTGGATCGCGGGAACCAAGTCACATGCCCACAAGGTCGAACTTGCTGGGTGGATCCGTGAGCATCGCATTGCTTTCACGGTCAACCTGGTCGTCCATCGACAAAACCTCGATAACCTCGAAAAGACGATGGCGTTCATTGAGAGACTCCGGCCCAACCGAATCGAAATTGCACACACGCAGTATTACGGATGGGCACTCGAGAACCGCGTATCTCTGATGCCGACTCCGGCGCAGCTCGAGAACGCGTTGCAAGTCGTCGCCGCGGCGGAAGCGCGTTTCAAGGGAAAGATACGCATCGACAGCGTTCTTCCCGATTACTATGCGCAATTCCCGAAAGCCTGCATGGGCGGCTGGGGACGCCGCCTGATGCTGATCGATCCGGCGGGAAAAGCGCTGCCATGCCATGCGGCCGGAGTGATCCCGGGCATGGTTTTCGACAATGTCCGCGACCATTCGTTGCAGACGATCTGGAGCGATTCCTCCGCTTTCCAGCGATTTCGCGGTGAGTCGTGGATGCAGGAGCCCTGTCGCAGTTGTGAACGCCGCACGGAAGACTTCGGCGGATGCCGTTGCCAGGCGTTTCTGCTGACCGGCGACGCAGCGGCAACCGATCCGGTGTGCTCGCTCGCACCCACTCACCACGTCGTTCTTCAAACGCTCGCCGAATCCCCAGTAGAAGTTATTTCGTCGTCTAGCACCGCCGGGAATTGGAAGTACCGTCCAAATCCAGGCCGTGCGTAGCGCCGCCGTCCCGGCGGCTGTCCGGGCGGGCGTCCCGCCCGCCGCACCGGATTCTAGACAAGCCGTCACTGCGGTGGGTGTACGCGCCGAGGGCGAGGACGCCCTCGGGACAGCCGGCAGGATGCCGGCGCTACGGCCGCAGCTTTCGGTTGGCGCAATAGGCACTCGCCCGTTTATCATGACCTTCGAACTATTCGGACGCAGGCTTTCGAGCGCCGGCCGCGTCCACGCTAGCCATGCTGCAGAAAAGAATCGACGACCAGCCGAGCATCTCGCCCGAGAACATGCGCGAGGCCGAGGGCATTTTTCTGCGGCACCTGCGACGTGTCGGTTTGAAGCAGACCGAACAGCGTGGCACGATTCTGCGGACGTTTCTCGAAACCCGCGCGCATCTTTCGACCGACGAGCTATACCAGTTGGTCAAAAAGAAAGACGCGCATATCGGTTTCACCACTGTGTACCGGACACTCAAGCTGTTGGCTGACTGCGGGCTGGCCAGCGAGGTCGCCTTTCATGACGGAATCGCGCGCTACGAGCACCAATACAACCGCCGCAGTCATCACCACATGGTGTGTACCGAGTGCGGAGCGTCGGTTGAATTTTTCTCGCCGGAGGTTGGAGAGCTCGAACAGCAGGTCGGACGTAAGCATCATTTTGTAACAACTCGACATACCTTTCAGATCTACGGCATCTGCGAAGAGTGCCGGAAGAAAAGCAATGGCCGGCGCCTTGTCTAGCCCACCGAATTCCACGCAGGCCGAAACTCGCTGCCCTCGTTGCGATACTCCCATGCCCGCGGGCGCCGCGTTCTGTCCGGGCTGCGGCCGGTCAATGAGAACGCTCGCGTCCGCCGAGCGGTTGGCGGCGGCCGGTGGATACTTCACCCTGGTGCCCGCCGTGGTGCTGCTGTTCTTGCCGGCGTTTCGCAGTAGCAGCTTCGTCCGCTTCCATGCCTGGCAGAGCATCTTTCTTTGGGGTGTGTTTTTCCTGGCATCATTGATTGGGATCCTGCTCTCCAATATAGCGGCCGCGATTGTGCTGTTGCTGCTGGGAATCCTGGGTTCGCTCGCCATGTTTTTTCTCTGGATCGTTCTGTCCCTCAAGGCGTGGCAGGGAGAGCGCTTGGAACTGCCGCTGTTCGGTTTGCTGGCCCAACGTCTGAGTTAGACATTCTTCTTTCCATCGTTCAAAATAATCGGTTTACTAATCATCAGGAGACCTCATTGAGCCAGCTTCGCCGCGTCAAGGTCAGCGCTCTCGGCACTTACGTCCCGCCTCGCCTTTTGACCAACGCCGACCTTGAAAAAATGGTAGACACCAACGACAAATGGATTGTGGAACGGACTGGCATCCGCGAACGCCATATTGCAGATAAGGGCGTAGCGACCAGCGACCTGGCGGTGGAAGCCGCGAAGAACGTTCTGGCCGAGCGCGGCATCGCGCCGTCCGATCTTGACGCCATCCTGGTTGCGACCGTCACGCCCGATATGTTTTTTCCCTCCACCGCCTGCCTGGTGCAGCACAAGTTGGGAGCGAAGAACGTATGGGGATTTGATCTTTCGGCGGCGTGCTCGGCGTTTGTGTACGCGCTTCAGACGGGAGCGCAGTTCGTCGCCACGGGAGCCCACAATAAAGTGCTGGTGATCGGCGCCGACGTGATGTCCTCGATCATTGACTACACCGATCGCGCGACCTGCGTGATCTTCGGCGACGGCGCGGGCGCGGTGCTGCTCGAACCCGCGGAGGATGATTCGGTCGGCCTGATAGATTTCGTACACGAGGTGGACGGCTCGGGCGGATGCTCACTCTATATGCCTGGCGGCGGCAGCCTGAACCCGACCACGCACGAGACCGTGGATCAGAAAATGCACTACGTTCACCAGGATGGTGGCGCGGTATTCAAATTTGCCGTGCGCAAGATGGCGGATCTCTGCGATCAGATTCTCAAGCGCAATCACCTGACAGGTAGCGACATCGATGCGTTTATCCCGCACCAGGCCAACCAGCGCATCATCACCGCCACCGCCGATCGCCTGCATATGCGTCCGGAAAGCGTCATCATCAACATCGATCGTTACGGGAATACCACCGCCGGCACGATCCCGCTGGCGATGGAGACCGCTCGCCAGGAGGGAAGGCTCAAGAAGGGAAGCCTGGTATTGCTGGCGTCGGTTGGAGCGGGTTTTACGGTGGGGGCGACGCTGTTGCGGTGGGCGTATTAGAGTAGGTGTTATTCAGTCTTAAGAGCCTGCGCCGGAAAGTTCATGCGCCGCAGCAGGTCCTGGAAGCGCGAGTCGGAGCGTAGGCTATCCCATCTCGGATCGACTCCCAAGTAGGTCATTCAGGCGGCGTGGTTTGCGCAACCTTCATTGAGCCAGCGAAGAGCCTCGTCTTTCTCATTCAGGCCTGCATAAGTCGGACACGGTAAGCGTGAACAAAGACTGCACCGCCACGGCGAGTGTCGATGTGCTTGTCAATGGTCAGGTCCAGCGTTCGACGGTCCTGGCTGTGGTCTATGACAACAACATGAACCACGCGCGCGCGATTTTCCAGTCGGTCACGCTGCCGGATGGCACCAACCTTCCGGTGGTGATCACCGCGGATTACACGCGGCCGTTTCCCAGGAACTGATCCTCGGGGCAGGGCCAGAGTCCTGCCCTTTTTTGCGAGAGTAACCACGAAAGCCGACAAGCCGACATCGGGTACCAAACCGTATGAGGGAATGTGGTGAGATCGTGTAGGACCTTACTTTGTAACCATCGCCCCGACTAGCGACTCAAAAATCTTGAAGCCGTCCGTGCAGCCGAGTTCCGGTTCGGCAGAGCGCTCGGGATGGGGCATCATCCCAAGTACGTTGCGCCCCGAGCTGCAGATGCCTGCGATGTTCTCCAGCGATCCGTTCGGATTCGCTTCCGGAGTGATCTCACCGTGCTCGCTCGCGTAGCGGAAGACGACGCGGCTGTCGCGTTTGAGTTCAGCGAGCGTCGCTTCATCGCAGAAATAATTGCCTTCCATGTGTCCGATGGGAATGGTCAGTACTTCGCCGTTTCGGCACGCATGAGTAAATGGCGTCTCGTTGTTCTCGACCCGCACGTGGACGGGCTTGCACACATACTTCAGCCCGACGTTTCTCATGAGGGCGCCGGGAAGCAGTCCGGACTCGCATAGGATCTGGAAGCCGTTGCATATACCCAGTACCAATCCGCCGCCAGTGGCAAACTTACGCACCGATTCCATGACCGGCGAAAACTTGGCGATCACTCCGGTGCGCAGATAATCGCCAAACGCGAAGCCGCCGGGCACAATAATCACGTCGCAATTCTGGAGATCATGGGACTCGTGCCACAGGAAAGTTGCGGGTTGCTTCGCGACATGCTGGATGGTCCAGTGGGCATCATGGTCGCAGTTTGATCCCGGAAAGATGATGACGCCGAATTTCATGGAAGTGCCTAAAGCGAGGATAACATGGAGCGCTTAGGCCAGTCTGACCGGAAATTCGTATCTTTGTGCGCGTCGCTAATACTTCACAATCGCCGCGAACGACTTCGGATCAAGCGAAGCCCCGCCCACGAGGGCACCATCAATTTCCTCCTCGGACATGAGAGCCGTCGCGTTCTCAGGTTTCACCGAGCCGCCATAGAGGATGCGCAAGCTGTCTGCAAGTTCATCTCCGAAGGCTTTGGCAGCCTCGCCGCGGATAATGGCGTGGGTGTCGGCGGCCATTTGCGGAGTGGCTGTCTTACCCGTTCCAATGGCCCAGACTGGTTCGTAGGCGACCGTGAGCTTGGCAGCCTTCTTCGCCGACATTTTGTGGAAAGCGCGCAGGCATTGGCGACGCAGGACATCGTCGGTCAAGCCGGCTTCTCGTTCTTCCAGGACCTCCCCGACGCAAACGATGGGTGTGAGTCCTGCTTCCAGCGCCGACTTCAGTTTCAGATTGACTGTATCGTCGGTTTCGCCAAAATACTGGCGACGCTCGGAGTGGCCGATGATCACGTGCGTGCAGCCTACCGCCACCAGCATCGAGGCATTGATCTCGCCGGTGAATGCTCCCTCTTTCTCCCAGTGCACGTCTTGAGCTCCAACCGTGATGTTGGTGCCATGGGTAGCCTTTACGGCCGCATCGATCGCGAGAAAAGTGGGACAGACCACAATCTCATCGCGGTCGTGATCTTGGACCAGGGGAAGGAAGTCGCGAAAGAATTCACGCGCTTGGTCCGGAGTTTTGTACATCTTCCAGTTGGCGGCGATCAACTTTTTTCTGGCCATGGATTATTCCAAGATTCCACTAGTCGCGTTCTCGCGATAGTCGATCGAAGTTACGTTGTCACTTGTTGCTGAGTGCTTCGACTCCCGGTAATTTCTTGCCTTCCAGGGATTCGAGCGAGGCCCCGCCGCCGGTCGAAATGTGGGTGATCTTGTCGGCGACACCGGCTGCCTTCACGGCGGCGACGGAGTCACCTCCGCCGACAATTGAGATTGCTCCGGCATTCTCGGCGACGGCTTGAGCAACCTTGAAGGTGCCCTTGGCAAACGGCGGCAGCTCAAAGACTCCCATAGGACCATTCCAGACGATCGTGCGTGCGCGTGACACTTCTTCAGAGAACAACTCGATCGTCTGCGGACCGATGTCGAGCGCCATCATGTTGGCCGGGATCGGCTCTCCCGCGTTCACGACTTTCGTGCTCGCGTTGGCTTCCACTCGCTCAGCGACGACATGGTCAGTAGGCAGCAGGAACTTGAGCTTGTGGGCCTTCGCCTGTTGAAGGAGTTCCTTGGCGAGCGCAACCTTGTCCTCTTCGACCAGCGATTTGCCGACCGCTTCTCCCTGCGCTTTCAGGAAGGTAAAGGCCATGCCGCCGCCGATGATCAGCACGTCCACCTTGCTGAGCAGGTTCTTGATGACGCCGATCTTGTCGCTGACCTTGGCCCCGCCCAGGATCGCGACAAACGGCCGCTCAGGATTCTGAAGCGCTCGACCCAGGTATTCCAGTTCCTTTTCCATCAGCAGGCCAGCAGCGGATTTCTGCACGAATTTCGTGATCCCCACCGTGGAAGCGTGGGCCCGGTGCGCGGTGCCAAAAGCGTCGTTCACATAAAAGTCGGCCAGCTTTGCGAGTTGCTTCGAGAAGTTCTCGTCGTTAGCCTCTTCCTCCGCATGGAAGCGCAGATTTTCGAGAAGCAGCGTCTGGCCTTTTTCGAGTTTCATTGACATCTCTTCCGCTTCCGGTCCGACACAATCAGGACAGAAGCCGACATTTTCGCCGCGGGCGAGGTCGCGGTCGAGCATCATTCGCAGGCGCTCGGCGACCGGCTTCAGGCTCATCTTGGGATTGGGCTTGCCCTTGGGACGGCCAAGATGCGATGCCAAAATCAGGCGCGCCCCATGACGGAGGGCGTACTCGATGCTTGGCAGCGTTTCACGGACCCGGGTGTCGTCCATGACGCGGCCGTCGTCGAGAGGTACGTTGAAGTCGACCCGCATAAAAATTCGGCGATCGCTGATCGGCAGGTCGCGAATGGAAAGTTTGCGCATGATGCCTCGAGTAGCGCCGGCGTCACGCCGGCTGTCGGAGCGGCGGCTCGCCGCCCCTCGTTGCCAAAGTGGCCAAATCCTCACGGAGGCCGGGCAACAGTGCCCGGCACCACACGAGCTTTACAGACCCTTGCTCGCCATGTAGTTGATCAGATCGCGCACACGGCAGGAGTATCCCCACTCGTTGTCGTACCAGGAGATGACTTTCACGCAGTTGCCGCCGACCACCAGCGTCGAGGGCGCATCCACGATGGAAGAGCGGGCATCACCCTTGAAATCCGACGATACCAGTTCGTTCTCCTCGTATCCCAGATAACCCTTCAGCGAGCCGGACTCGGAGGCTTTTTTCAAAGCTGCATTCACTTCTTCCTTGCTTGTCTTCTTTTCGACGAAGGCGACCAGATCCACGACCGAAACGTTGGGTGTAGGCACGCGCATCGAAAAGCCGTCCAGCTTACCCGCTAAATCCGGAAGCACCAGCTTGAGCGCCTTGGCGGCTCCGGTCGAAGTGGGAATCATATTGATGGCTGCTGCGCGGGCGCGGCGCAGGTCTTTATGCGGAAAGTCGAGGATCACCTGGTCATTGGTGTAGGAATGGATGGTCGTCATGGTCCCGCTGATGATCTTGAAGCTGTCGTGGATGACTTTCGCGATCGGGGCCAGACAGTTCGTCGTGCAAGACGCATTCGAAATAATGTGGTGCTTGGCGGGATCGTACTTGTCCTCGTTGACGCCCAGCACGACCGTGAAGTCCTCGTTCTTTGCCGGAGCGGAAATGACGACCTTCTTTACCGGCCCGCGCACATGCTTCTTGGCATCGTTAGCGTCGGTGAATCGGCCGGTCGATTCGATGACGATCTGCGCGCCGACGGACTCCCAGGGCAGCGCGGCTGGGTCTTTCTCTTTGAAAACCTTAATGGTTTTGCCGTCGATGGAAATGCTGTCGGAACCAGCGGTGATTTTGTGAGGCAGGTTGCCGAGGATCGAATCGTACTTGAGCAGGTGGGCCAGAGTCTTCGGATCGGTAAGGTCGTTGACCGCAACGAATTCAAGATTCTTGTCTTCAAGCGAAGTGCGCAGCACGTTGCGGCCGATGCGGCCAAATCCATTAATCGCTACTTTTACCGCCATTTTGCCTCCGAAAGAGGATTTGATTGCGACAGAAGAACTTGCTGGAGAACCGGGACAACTTTTGATGTTAACAGGCCGCGGGAGGCAGCGTAAATGTCATGCATCCCGATGATATGCATCAGCGGAGGACAGATCCCGATTCACGCGGGTCCGGAGTGATCTCAAGATATGTATCGGTGTTGCGCCAAAGAAACGGGACTCGCGCCAGCCAGTATTTTGCTTTGATGAGGTTTTGCGCGTGCTGGAATTCCTCCGGCTTCAGAAAGCGGACTCGGGCGGAAAATTCCGGCCCCGTGACCTTCCCGCGCATGGTGGAGGGAGCAATCCTCCCTTCAGGATTGTTGCGCAGTCGCTTGGCTTTGCCAGTCTTGCTGGCGGTCATGACGTAGAGGTGTCCATTCTCTTCGCCGAACCAGACCGGTGTGTACACGGGCGTTCCATCTTTGCGGAAAGTCGCCAGACTGATATATCGCTGGCCACTGATCTCGGGAGGAATCGTGGGAGCCATCTCCATATTCTAAACGGGCGCGGCCGGCGTTTCGGCTGTCCACCCGGACCTGTACACCGGTACCCTAAGAGGTAGAAGCTTCTGTGAACAGTTCGCTTCCACCTCACATACAATAGGCCTGCTATGGGTACTGGGACGGCTCAGAGAAGAGCGATGAGCGAAACTTGGAAACGATGGGAAGGCCAGGTGGTCAATGGCGCGCTCCCCTTGCTGCGCTATCTTGGGGGATCGGATCATAGCGCAGTATTTCTTACCGAGCGAGTTGGGGGCGCGCCTCAGAGAGCGGTGATCAAGATCATTCCTGCTAGTGGGGGAGCAGAAGACCAACTGCTCCACTGGAAGCAGGCCGCAAGAATAGCCCATCCTGGCCTGCTTCGGCTTTTTGAATCCGGCCGTTGTGAACTGGAAGGCACCCGCCTTCTATATGTAGTGATGGAATACGCAGAGGAGAACCTGTCACAGATTGTTCCGGAGCGGCCACTCACTCCCGTAGAAGCGCAGCAGATGCTGCCGCCGGTTCTCAAAGCTCTGTCATATCTTCACGGCAATGGGCTCGTGCACGGGCATGTGAAGCCATCCAACATAATGGCGGCGGGTGAACAAGTGAAAGTGTCCTCCGACAGTCTGCGAGCCGCCGGTGAGATGGTGGGCCGCAAGGGCGACCTGGGCGTCTACGACCCGCCCGAAGCGGCGAAGCGAAAACTCGCATCCACGACAGACATCTGGGCGCTCGGGATCACTCTAGTCGAGGTGCTGACGCAGCGTCCGCCCGTTTGGAACCGCGCACAAGCTGCTCCTCCCGCGTTGCCGGAAGGAATCCCGGAACCGTTCCGGGAGATTGTGCGTTGCTGCTTGCAGGTTGATCCGCAGCAGCGATGGAAAGTCGCAGAGATCGCGACGCGGCTTCAACTGGCAGAGGCCACTCCAGCAAAGCCGGTTGCGGCTACGACCATTCCCGGTGAAGGCAAGGGGAAATGGGTCAAGTGGC
>JBKPCG010000137.1:0-12117 GCA_046727255.1 Acidobacteriota bacterium
CGCTGAAAACTGAGGCTTCCCGAACAGACTTGTCATTGCCGGATGACCTTGTTGATCTTCTGGACCAATGGCGCTCGATCACTCCATACAACCAACCGCACGATTGGGTGTTCGCTTCGCCGTTCAACAGGGGAAGCCGGCCACTGTGGTCCTGCCAAGTGCTGAAGGATTATGTGCAGCCGGTAGCAGCCAAAGCGGGTCTTCCGAAAATTGGCTGGCACAGTTTTCGGCACACCGTCAGCGCCTGGGGCAAGGAAGCCGGGTTTACGCTCGAAGAAGTGAAGACTCTGCTTCGGCACGAAAACATCGCTACCACCTCCCAGGTGTATGGCGCACCACAAATGGAAGCCAAGCGAGAGTTGCAACGGCGTTTGGTGGACTTTGTGAAGAAGAGAGCAGAGCAGGAAGGCTGGAAGCCGGAGAAAGATGTTTGGGTCGAGTGCCCAACGATGACGACTTCAGTGCAGTAACGGCTGTTTGTGACCCTTATTTGACCCAGATGGAAATCGGTGAATCCCGCTAAGACACTGAAAAGGTTGGTTGCGGGGGGTGGATTTGAACCACCGACCTTTGGGTTATGAGCCCAACGAGCTACCAGACTGCTCCACCCCGCATAAAAATCATATCAGTGCGGTGGTGGAGGGTCAAACGCAACTCACGCGGTCACCCATCTGGGGACGTCAAAATAGTTACGGGTTTCCAATCTCCGGGCTTTTGAACGCTGCTGTCTTTACCCGGGCGATGCACTTTACCGATTCAGCTTCTTCCTCTCGCACGCGTCCACTATCTTCGTTGGGTCGATGGCTGCGCTGTCCAATTGTTCTTCCAGAATCTTCCCATCTTTGCCGATCAGGAAGTTGATCCGGCGCGCGGCCTTGTCCTTGTCCACATACACGCCGTATTGACGCGTAATGTCTCCTCCCCAGTCACTCAGGAGCGGGAAGGTGACGCCGATGGAATCGGCGAAGGCTTTGTTGGCGAAGGCGCTGTCCATGCTCACACCCAGAACCTGGGTGTCGGCGGCTTCCAGCTTCTGCAGATTCTTCTGGAAGGCCTTCATCTGTTCGGTTCAACCACCTGTAAAGGCAAAAATATAGAATGCGAGCACGACGTTTTTCTTGCCTCGGTACTGGCTGAGCGAAACGTCTTTCAGATCGTTGCCGTCGAAGTATTTCAGCTTAAAGTCGGGCGCCTCGTCGCCGATTTTGAGCTTCGGCCCCGCTGGTTGCGTGGCTTCAGCTCTCAATTGTTGTGAGAGCTGCGGAGACAACATAGCCGCAACCAACAGCCAGGTCCCAATCACCTTCAGGAACGCCTTCCCTGTCATCGTACATTCACCCCCACCCGGCTAGGCTATCTTGGGAAGCGGCGGACCGTCAAAGTAATTCGCTCCGCGACCAGCGCCGATTCTCGCGCCGCGCGGACTTCGCGAACTTCCCACTCTGTACAATATCTGCGGAGCGCAATTTTAATCGGATGAGCCTTCAAACACTGAACGACATTCTGCTGGCAGTCTGCGGACGCCCGCGGGACCGCGTCATGCTGCAACGGAAGGTTCTCGGCTGGGTGCCCATCTCATCTTCCGAGCTATACCGCAACGTCGTCGGCCTGGCGCGGGTGCTCGAGTCGTGGGGAATTCGCAAAGGCGACCGCGTCGCCATCCTCGGTGAGAATCGTCCGGAATGGACGACGACCGATTTCGCGATTCTGAGCCTGGGTGCGGTCACCGTACCAATCTACTCGACGCAGACGGCCGAGCAGACCGCTTTCATTCTCAATGACAGCGGGACGCGCGTGATCGCTGTCTCGACCCAGACACAACTGGAAAAGGTATTGGCAGTCCGGCAACAAACGCCCGTCGAGCGGATCCTGGTGATGGATGCGGTCGACACGGCGCACGCATTGCAGATGCAACCCTTGATGCTGAAGGGCCCGACCGCGCCCGATGCCGATTTCGACGCCCGCGCCCGCTCCGTCCTGCCGGACGACTTGGCCACCATTATCTATACATCCGGTACCACCGGAAATTCCAAGGGCGCCATGCTGACCCACGGCAATATGGCCTCCAACATCGCCTGCTCTCTCGACGGCTTCGGACTCGCCAATAACGAAGTAAGTATTTCGTTCCTTCCGCTTTCGCACGTTACGGCACGACACGTGGATTTTGCGCTGCTGTATCGCGGCATCGCGCTCGCTTATTGTCCCGACATGTCGAAGCTGGAACAGGTCCTGGCAGAGGTTCAGCCAGTAATCTTTGTGGGCGTTCCTCGCGTTTATGAAAAGATCCGCCGGCAGGTGATCGTCAAGACTGCGGACTTTCCCAAGAATGCGATTTATCGTTGGGCGCTCTCGGTGGGCCGCGCGCATCGGGACGAAACGTTAACGGGAACGCAGCCCCGCTCGCTCGGATGGAAGCTGGCGAATCGCGTGCTGTTCTCGAACGTGCGAGCCGGGATGGGCGGTAAAGCCGAGCTCTTCATCTCCGGAGGCGCTCCCCTCGGCCGCGAGCTCGCAAAATGGTACGCCGACATCGGCATTCGCATTCACGAAGGCTACGGACTTACGGAGACTTCGCCGGTGATCGCGGTGAATACGCCGCGCGCCCACAAGCTTGGCACCGTGGGCAAGCCGCTTCCCAACGTAGAGGTCCGCGTTGCTGAAGACGGTGAAGTCCTGGTACGCGGGCCGTCGATCTTTAAGGGTTACTGGAATCGTCCGCAAGAGACGCGGGAGGCCTTCGTGGACGGCTGGTTTAAAACCGGCGACATAGGGAATCTCGATAGCGATGGTTACCTATCCATCACCGACCGCAAGAAGGATCTAATCAAGACTTCTGGAGGGAAATTCATCGCGCCCCAACCGATCGAGAATTCGCTGAAGTTGAACCCTCTGATCGGAACCGCGGTGGTGCTGGGCGACCGGCGAAAGTTCCCAGCCGTGTTGATCTCGCCGCACTTCCCTGTTCTCGAAGACTGGGCGCGAGCGAACCAAGTTGCCTTCGCTTCCCGAGAAGATTTGGTCGCAAGCCCCAGGGTCCAGGCCCTCTACGAAGGCATCGTGGATGAATCAAACAAAGAACGGGCACGCTTTGAAAAGCTTAAACGCGTGCTGCTGGTGCCGGAAGAATTTTCCGCGTCCGCCGGCACCTTGACCCACACCATGAAAGTTCGCCGTCGCGGCATTGAAGAACGCTACCGCACGCTGATCGATGACATGTACGAGAAGGCGGACGTGGCTTCGGGCTAGCGTCTTGGCCGATGCATCCGCGTAAGGAGCATCATTACTCGATTAATTTTCAATATTTACATCCTCACTTGAAATCCTTGACAGGTGACTTGCCGCGACCTATGCTTGCATCGCCCCAGAAAGTTCCGGTAGCACTCCGACAGCAAGTGATACTTACCGTCTGAACGACCGGCCCAGGGCCCCTGCCTTCTGGCCATAGGGAGGCCTCCCATGCCTGACCCGACTCGGAAGCTCACTTGTGCTTTGTACAAGTTTCGTCTTATCGCCCATCTAATTCTGTTTGTCGCCCTCTTCATTGCGTCGGCCACCGCGAAGACGAAGGACGCGAACAAACCATCAGGGGGACGGTCTGCCGCCCATGTATTGCCCAACATCGGAGCGTTCTCGCCGATGTTGCAACACGAGCCCTCTTCCGGAGTGGCTGGAGGACACGTTCTGAGTGGCGGCGCGCAGAAGAAAAGCCTCCCTGTCAACGCTGCGGACTCGCAAGATCCACTGTTCCTGCCTGCGGTGCTGTATACCACAGGCGGTTCGGAAGCAATTGACATTGTAGTCGCCGATGTGAACGCTGACGGCAAGCCCGACGTGCTGGCCACCGATACCTACTACGCTGACAAGATTACTGTGTTCACGGGACGCGGTGATGGTACTTTCCATCGGCGAGGACTCTACGATTCCGGGGGTGGATCCCCGGTTTCGATGGCAGTGTTGGACCTAAACGGAGATGGCAAGGCCGACCTGGTGGTCTCAAACCAGACCCCCTGCTACGCCTGCGCCGGGGACGGCCGGATCGCAGTATTGCTGGGGAACGGCACCGGAGCCTTCCAATCCCCGGTGACCTATAGCTCTGGCGGTTCCTATGCAGGTTGGCTGGCGGTTGCGGACGTGAACTTGGACGGCAAGCCCGATGTCGTCGTGACAAATTGTTCGCCCCGTGGCGCTCCTGATCTCTGCGGAAACGGAAACGCAAATGTGTTCGTGAGTGTACTCCTGGGTAACGGCGACGGAACTCTCCAGCCTGCCGTGACCTATAACACTGGCGGGTTTAGCAACAACGGACTGGGGGGCATCGCGGTCGTCGACGTAAACGGCGACAGCAAGCCTGATGTGCTTGTGGCGGACGGGTGCGTTCAGAGTTGTCCGAACGGTTCAGTGAGCATTTTGTTGGGCAACGGCAATGGAACCTTCCAGGCGGCGACCCACTATAGTTCGGGAGGATGGGGCGCATACGGGTTGGCAGTCGCAGATATCAACGGTGATGGCAAGCTGGACGTTGTGGTGAGCAACTGCGGTAGCAACAATTGTCCTGGCGACGGGTCGATCGGGGTACTCCTGGGGAATGGCAACGGCCAATTTTACTTGGCAGGAACGTACGCGTCTGGTGGAGGTCTTGCGGACTCGGTCGCAATCGCAGACATCGACGGCGACGGCAAACTCGACTTGGCGGTAGGCAATGTGGTTAGTGATACTGTGGGCGTGCTTTTCGGCAACGGAGACGGGAGTTTTCAGCCGCCATTGATCTTCAGGTCGGGCACGCTTAGTGTTACCTACACCGTCGCCCTTGCAGATGTTAACGGAGACGAACATCCAGACCTCATGGTGGGGCACTGTGCGCGTAACCCGGCCTGCGGCGGCACCATTACTGGAATCGTAAGCGTCCTGCTGAACAACACCATCCCCCACGCGACTACGACTCTCGTGACTACCTCGGGCTCGCCGTCTCAGGTCGGGCAGCCGGTGACTTTCACGGCGACGGTGACGTCGAAATTCGGCACGATTCCGGAAGGCGAACTCGTGACATTTTCCGATGGCACGACGTCCTTGGGGTCTGTCCCGCTGGCGGGCGGAAAGGCGGCGTTCACGACTTCCTCGCTCTCGCCGAAAAAGCACTCCATCAGCGCGGCCTACGTCGGGGATGCAACTTTCGTGTCGAGTTCTGGGACGGTTACCCAGATAGTAGAGGCGTATGCGACGACCACCGCTCTGAGCTCGAGCCCGAATCCTTCGCAATCGGGACAGGCGGTGACATTTACTGCACACGTAACGAGCACGGGCCCAGTGCCGACGGGTAAAGTAAAGTTTCTGGATGGAACGATTGGTATCGGCTCCGCGACACTGAGCAATGGCATCGCGATCCTTACGAAATCGACGCTCGCCGTTGGTACGCATCCGATCACCGCTAAGTACATGGGAGATTCAGTATCCCAGAAAAGTAGTTCAGCGGTAGTGAATCAGGTCGTAAATCCGTAGCATCGAGGCTTCCACTGCGCCCGGCGGACACCTTTTTTATTTTCACCGTGGGTATTTATTTCACGCCTGCTGCCGCCGCACGGTCGCATACAGCACCGGCATAATCACCAGGGTCACCAGCATCGACAAGCTCAGTCCGCCAATCACAGCAATGGCCAGCGGTTTCTGCAACTCCGCTCCCGAGCCGATTCCGAGCGCCAGCGGTAACAGACCAAACAGCGTACACAATGTCGTCATGAGGATGGGCCGTACCCGGATTCGTCCCGCCTGCACCAATGCCTCAGCGACGGACTGCGTTCCGTGCAGGCGCTCGTAGTATTCGAACAGGATGATTCCGTTCTTCACGACCAGTCCCACCATCAGAATGATTCCCATGAAAGAAGACACATTCAGCGGAGTTCCCGTGATCAGCAGCAACAGGAACACGCCCGCCATGGAAAGAGGTGCGGCAGAGATAATCACGAGCGCCGGCGTGAAGGCGCGAAACTGGATCACCAGCACCGCAAAAACCGCCGCCAGCGCCAGCCCCAGCACGAACAATAGCTCGCGAAACGAACTTTGCTGGCTCTCATATTGTCCGCCAATTTCGTACACGTAACCGACCGGCAAACTTGTAGTAGCCAGAACCTTTCTTACATCCGCGATGGCGCTCCCGAGGTCGCGATTCTCAAGCCTCCCTGTGAGCGTGACCATCATCCGCTGATTTTCCCGCAACAATTCGTTCTGCCCACGATCTTTGCCAATCGTCGCCAGCGACTCCAATGGGACAACCTGTTTGGCTGGTGTGAGAATGGGAAATTGCCGAATGTTTTGTTCCTGAAAGCGAAACTCGTCGGAGTAGCGAACTCGGATTGGCACCAGGCGGTCGGATTGCCGCAGTTCAGTGGAAGATGCACCCAGCAATCCCGTCTGCACCTGCAGTGATACCTGGTCAACGGTCAACCCCAAATGCGCGGCCAGTGCAGGATCGACATTAATCACCACCTCAGGATTGCCGCGACGGGGCCCCTTGAAGTCAACGATTCCTTCGATCTTTTGGATTTTCGGCGTGAGATCGTCGGCGATACGATTGAGCTCATCGGCGTTGCTTCCGAAGATCTTGATCTCCACCGGCTCCGGCGAACCCTCAAGGTCGCCCAGCATGTCCTGAAGAAGCTGGATAAATTCCGTTTCAACTCCAGCGATACTGCGGTTAACCTGCCCTCGCAGGTCTTCGATGACTTCTTCGGCGCTTCGGTCTCGCTGCGAGCGCGGCTTCAGCTTCACGAGAATGTCACCTTTGTTCTGCTCGGTCGCAAACAATCCGAGTTCGGCGCCCGTACGTCGCGAGAAGGCAGACTGTTCCGGCACCCCAGCCACTTTCTGTTCCAGTTGCTGCGCTAGAGAGTTTGTCTGTGATAAAGAAGTCCCGGCAGGTGTGCGATAGTCGAGGACGAAACCGCCTTCGTCCATCTCCGGCAGAAACCCGGTGCTCAACCGGAAATAGGCTATCGCCGGCAGCGCGATCAGAGCCACAACAGCCAGTCCCACCACCTTCTTATGATCGAGCGCCCAGCGAATTCCATTTTCGTAGAAACGATTCACCGGCTCAATGAATCGTGAAGACGATTCCTGGAAGTGCGAGTGTGCCAGCAGGTATTCGCACAGCAAAGGAATCAGCGTCAGCGAAAACACCAAAGAGAGCAGAACCGACGCGGACAGAGTGAGAGAAAGTGCCGAAAAAAAGTCTCCCACTGTCCCTTTGAGATAACCCAGAGGCAAGAAGACAACGACCGTAGTCAGCGTGGAACCGACCACGGGTCCAATCAGCTCGGCGGTGCCCTTCTCAACCGCATCATGGATCGCCTCGCCCGCGCCCAGGTGCCGGTAGATGTTCTCGACTACGACAACGGAGTCGTCGATGACCAGCCCAATTGCAATCGCGAGGCCGCCCAGCGACATCAGGTTCAGCGTGCCTCCGAGCATCTTCACAAAAAAGAAAGTCGCGACCACGGTCAGTGGGAGCGTTACGGCGGCGGCGACTGTAATCCGAACCTGTCTGAGGAATATGAACAGGATCACGATCGCCAGGAGGCCGCCAATTATCACCGCATCCCGGACACTAGCGATCGACTCCTTAACAAATTCGGCCAGGTCGTAAACCGTGGAAAGGCGTAGCGTACCCGGAATCACGTTGTGACTTTGAAACGCGAGCGCCTTCACCTGGTCCGAGATACTCACGATGTTGCCGCCGATCTGGCGAGTCACATTGATCACCGCCGCCGGCCTTCCATTCCCGGTCACCAGGACTTTGCGATCCTGTACTCCCTCGCGAATGGTCGCGACATCGCGCAGCCGAACCGGACTCTGCGGATCGCCACTTACAACGACACTGCCAACATCCTCGGCGCTCTTGAATTGCGAGTTAGTCAGGACCAGGAACTGCTGATAATTGCTGTCCAGCCGGCCAACACTCGTCACATTGTTCGTCGCTCTCAAGCGCTCTGCAATATCCGGCAAGCTCAGGCGGTGCGCCAGCGCTTTCTGCGGATCGACAATCACGGAGATCTCACGCACGTCGCTGGCATCAACTTCCACCCTCCCAACGCCCGGGACTCTACTGAAATAGGGCTTCAGATTGTAGACCGCAAAATCCCGCAAGTCGGCATCGGGAACGTTCCCGTTCAACACCAGGCTCAAAATCGGAAACACGGCAGGAGTTAGTCGCTCGACTTGAATTTCAGTGTCCGCCGGCATGGATGATCGCGCTTCATTCACGCGCGCCTGGACGAGTTGCAGCGCCTGCTGCATGTCCATGTCCTGACTGAAGAGAACTGAGATCTCCGCCCCGCCGCGGATCGTCCGTGAGCGAACCCGGCGCGCGCCGAGCACCGTACTAACCTGCTCTTCGATCGGACGAGTCACCGTCAGCAGCGTGATGTCAGGCGAGAGATCCCCGGCGTGCACCAGCACCACAATTCGGGGAAAGTTAAGTTCTGGATAGATATTGCTGGGTAATTGAAACAGCGCAATCAAGCCCGCCAGCGTGAGCACGGCCACCAGCAGGAATACGGCGCGGCTGTTCTGGCGGCACCAGCGGACAAAGTTCATGGCTTCACGTGGACTTTGGTCTTTTCCGGAAGTCCGTAGCCGCCCGTCAAAATGATTTTGTCGCCGTCCTCAATGCCGGACAAGATCTGCACCTGTTCCTTCGTCTGAGCGCCTAACTTCACCGGCACGAACTCAGCTTCGTCGCCGACCACCTTGTAAACGTGTGGCTCACCACCTTCGTCCGGATAGACGGCTTGGCGTGGAAGGACCAGCTGCTGCGCGCTTTCCGCGACCGGAAGGTCGACCGAGATGAACATGCCCAGCTTCAGCAAATTGCGATTGTTCTTGATCCGGATGCGAACCATCCCGTTGTCGGTTGCCGGATCGACCGACGGCAACACTGCCGCTACCTGAGCCGGGAACGTCGCGCCCGGAACCTCCGGAGTCTGAAAGTTGAAACCAGTGCCCGTTTTGATGGTCGAGAGCCGCGACGCTGGAACCGTGCCCAGCAATTCCAGAGTGTCGACCTGCGCCACTTCGACGACCGGCTGGTTGCTCGTTCCATCCACCTGTTCGCCGGCTCCGAGAAAACGATGGACCACGGTTCCCGCGAACGGAGCCCGCAGCACCGATCGTGCCACCTGTGTCTGCGCCGCCGAGCGCGCCGCCACCGCTTGCTTCAGCAATGACTCGTTGACCGCCAGCTGTGTGCGAGCGTCCTCCACCTCTTTGCGCGCGGCAATCCCGCGCTGGAGCAGGCCTTCATTTCGTTGCTCCGAAATCCTCGCGTTCTCGACGTTAGCGCTCGCCTGTGCGACAGCCGCGTCGGCCTGGCGCAATTGGTCGTGAAGCGATGGGTTATCGAGCCGTGCCAACTCTTGATTCGCGCGTACCGAATCGCCCTCCGCCACCAGTACTGCCGCAATCCTTCCCGGCACGACTGCGGAAACCTTGGCATCCCGGTTGGGCAGAGCCGCCAGATTGCCGCTGACTCGCAGACTGTCGTTAAGAGGAGCCTTGTGCGCCACCGTAACGGTGACCTCCGGCACAAGCGTTGCTTCGGCACCGGGATCTTTCTTGCCGCAACCCGCCGATGCGAGCGTCGCGAGAATCGAAAAGAAAAAGCAGGCCCGCCGGCAGAATTTGTCTCTAGTCAAGCGATGCTCCCACCACTTCCTCCAGAACGGCGAATGAACTCTGCACGGCAAACAAGCTATCCAGATAGATCTTGCGGGTATCGTTCAGTCTTCGCTGCGCATCGATCAGCGTCAGCAGATTACTTTTGCCCGAGCGATAACTGTCCTCCGCCATTTCCGCGAGCTTCACCGTCTGCGGCACGATGCGTTGCGCATATTGGTTGCTTAGCCCCGTCTTGGCCGCATAATCGTAGTACGCGGCGATGACTTGAACGGACGCATTGGTCCGTTGCGCCTGCAACGAAAGCCGCAAGAGTTCAAGCTTCGCGGTCGATTGCGCCACCTCGCCTTGTCCGTGATAAAAGAGCGGCAGCGCGACCGCAATCTGTCCCCGCGGACCGACATTGAAGTCCGGCGGCGAGTTTAGATCCACTCCCGCCTGGAGATCGACATTGGGAATGCGCTGCGCCCTGGCTAAACTTAGTCGCCGCTGTTCGGTCTCCAGTTCCTGCGTAGTCCGCAGGATGTCCGCATTCGACCCGAGAGCCCTATCGGTTACGGCCTGAAGCGTCTCCGCCTTGGGCAGTTCGTCGAGACGGCCCTCCAGATTCCATATCTGGTCCAGCGAACGATTCAACAAAGCCGCAAGTTGTGCGTCCGCAATTTTCTGTGCCTGGACTGCCGTTTCGTAGTCCGCAGTCGCTCGTTCGGCTTCCACCTCAGCCTGGATTACTTCCAGTTGGGCTACATCCCCACTCTCGAAGCGCTGGCGGACGATGTTAGCAATGCGGGATGCCAGGTCAAGCGTCGTTTTGGATTGCCCGGCTTGAGCCCGCGTAAGAAGCGCCCGGTAGAAAGCCTCCCGCGTGCGATGGCGAATTTGCCTGGACAGAACTGCAATATCGATTTCTGTCGTTTGCTGTTCTGATTGCGCCACCGCTCTCCGCTTCCCTCTCTTGCCGCCGAGTTCGATCGGTTGGTCCCACAGAAGACTCTCGTGAGGCGTATCGCGGGCTGCATTGAAGCTGACGATCGGATTCGGAATCTGGCCAGCAATTCTCAGCCCAGCCAGTGCGACAGCCCGCTGTTGCCGTGCCGCCCGCAGTTCGAGGTTGCTGGTTTCCGCCGCGGCCAGCGTCCGATGCAGGTCGAGCGCGGATTCTTGCCCAACTGCCGCAGCACTCGCCAGAACAGAACTAACGAAGAGACGAACAATCACCCAATTAACCATGAGTTTCGTAGTCTAGCCTACATTGTATTGTGGCCTGTGGTTGGATGGCGAAACCCATCATTCGGATGGCAATAACTGAGGTTTTTGCGGCACCTAGAGTCGCCTTGACCCGGCGTGGCAGTCCCCGACCCCTGCCGTTACAATAAGCCCATGACCGACCCACTGCTGATTGCAGGCCGACAGTTCCGCTCGCGACTGATTGTTGGCACCGGGAAGTACCGCTCCTTCCAGGAAAACGCCCGCGCCCTCGAGGCCAGCGGCGCCGACATGGTCACCGTTGCCGTCCGCCGCGTCAATCTTGACCGCACCAAGGAATCCCTGCTCGACTACATTGATCCGAGCAAATACTTTCTCTTACCCAACACCGCCGGTTGCTACACCGCTGACGAGACCATCCGCACCGCCCGCCTCGCCCGGGAAGTCGGGCTGTCCGATTGGGTCAAGCTGGAAGTGATCGGCGACCAGGCAACGCTTTTCCCTGATGTGCAGGCGACGCTTGAAGCCACCCGCGTTCTTGTGACGGAAGGATTCACCGTGCTGGCCTACACTTCCGACGACATCGTCTTCGCCAAGCGCCTGGTGGATGCCGGAGCCTCCGCAGTCATGCCGCTAGGTGCGCCCATCGGCAGCGGTCTCGGGATCCAGAACGCAGCCAACCTGCGCATCTTACGCGAGATGATCACCGGTGTGCCGTTGATCGTGGACGCAGGCGTTGGCACGGCTTCCGACGCCGCGATTGCCATGGAATTGGGATACGACGCCGTCTTGATGAATACCGGGATCGCCGCGGCACAAGAGCCCGTGCTAATGGCCGAAGCCATGAAGAATGCGGTACTCGCCGGCCGTCAGGCCTACCTGGCCGGCCGCATGCCGCGCAAGCTTTACGCCACAGCCAGTTCGCCAGTTGAAGGCGTAGTGCGATAAGACACGGGACGACCGCGATAGAACGCCAACGGTGCGATAGAGCGCCGACGGTGCGATAGAAACGGGAGGGCACGACTTCAGTCGTGCCGCAGACGCAGTATTACGATGGGGCTTTAGCCCCTCTCCACTTTTCCGCGCAAAGAAAAGGGCGACCACATTGAGTCTGTTACGAAACACTAGGCGGCTTTGAAAAGTAATGAGAAGATGCCCTCGCGGGAGCGGGGGCATTTTTTATGGCGTATCTCCGGGGCGAGGCGCGGGAACAGACGACAATGTTTCCTGTGACTTTGGACGAACTGA
>JBKPCG010000138.1:0-9260 GCA_046727255.1 Acidobacteriota bacterium
CCGCTTGCTGCATCACGGACACGTACTCAAATGCGGTCCGCGGAGTTGGCGTACGAAAATAGACTTGCCTCCACACGAGGTTGCAGGGTAGAACAACTGAGTCCCCGGCCTCTTCCGTTGGCCGGTTTTGCCCTGACCACCCTTGGCCGGTTTTGGGGTGACCACTGAGGCGTTTGGCAGAACAGACGATTCAGGGCCAAATCAATTGGGAACCGTAGCAGGACCCCGGTCTGCCGGGTTGGGTTCTGAGTGAAATCGCGATTTGTCGCCAATCTAAGAGCATTACGGAAATGCCCTCCCATCCAGAATCGAGTGGGAGGACATTTGTTGCAGAATACTGGATAAAGCCCAGCTACTTCCGTTTCGGGGATTCCGGATTAGGCTCTAGGCAGTTGGTAGTTCCACCTACACTCGCCACGTTTCGCGTGGCCGCAAACTGTCCGGCACAGTAGACGTCGGTGCCGCCGAGATTTCCGCTTATGTTCATGGGCTGGAGCAGGACACTTGGACGACATTCGTCGCCTTTCCAAACGAACATGTGATACTTGTCGCCAGTGATCGCAACTACTTGGCTGAGGTGCTTGCGAGACTGGGCGGCAAAAGATCGGTCAGCGTGCCCTGCCTATCGATCTTCCCGAGTGGAGGTACGTCAATATCAGCGCTCGGTTTTGGGGGGTTGCGACACTACGACAAAAGCCAAGCTCAATCCGATCCTTCTTCGCCATATGGCGGCCCGGGCTCGCTGGGCCAAGCCACGGTAGCAAACTGGTAGCACGGCATGTGCTTTCTGGAGTGGATACCGCTGAAACCCGCATAGAATGGTGCGCCCTGAGAGATTCGAACTCCCGACCTTCTGGTTCGTAGCCAGACGCTCTATCCAACTGAGCTAAGGGCGCGTGAGGGATGGAAAGTGCTTTGCAGATTATAGCGGAAAGAGGCCAAGATTTGGGCGTCGGACCGCCCGGAGCGTTAGACCTTTCTCATATTAGTTGTCTTCGCGCAGCACGGGGCCTGGCGAATTCTCCTCGTCGCGATTTCTGCGCGATGCTGGAAGGCGGAGAGGATTTCCAGTTCCGGAAGGGACTTGATCTGAGGCCGCCGTTTCTCGTCTACGTTTCTAACAAAATACTTCTCCCGCCTGAGCCAATTTCCTGCCGTTTTCCACATGTAGAGCGCATCGACTACGATGAGTTCGGCAACGTGATTAGCGACACCAACCCCGGCTTCCAGCCCTTCGGATTTGCCGGCGGTCTCTACGACCAAGACACCAAGCTAGTTCGCTTCGGCGCGCGTGACTACGACGCCAGCATCGACCGCTGGACCGCTAAAGATCCGATCTTGTTCCTTGGTGGCAATACGAACCTTTATGGCTACGTTCTCAACGACCCTGTTAATCTCGTCGATCCTTCAGGCCTGAAAGACAAGGATTGTGGTTGCCAAAAACAAACCAGCCCGTTCAAGAATTTCGTAGGAGGTGTTATCGATGCTGTCAGCAGAGGCGCGAATCCCTTCCTGGGACCTTTAACCTATGTCGCGGCCGGTGCTGCGGGCACTCTCGGTATCGGTGATCTTATTGCGGGCGGGCCGAGTATGACTGAGGTGGCAAGGGCACAGGCCGCGGTTAGTAGTTGGGTAGATACAAGTTCCGTATCGTATATTGCGGGCAATTATTGCGGGCAATGTCATAACAGATCTTGTGGGTGGAGGTTTCATCAAGGGAGCCGAGGGAGCCGCAGCGAGAGGTGCGGGACGGGTTCTGAGCTCCGAAGATCGAGCCATCGCGGAGTTGGGTGATGCACTCAAAAGAAGGGGCATAAAGGATACGGGTTGCAAGCTAGCGAGACAGCCGAAAAGTGCGAACTATAGGGGATTAAAGGGAGGAAATTAGTACACCGAAAGGAAACTCCGAGTCGCTTTCATAGGCGAAATTCGTGTACGACGAGCTATGTCATGGTTGGTTGGGTGTTCGCTTTGAAAATCATGCCCTCCCGCGCCTTGCCGTTCATCACCACGAGCAACGGCTCGGCAAAGCGCAGGTGTCGCACGCATCCCTGCTCTTCCACCGCCTGCTGCGATTCCAGCCAGGGCCAATCCACTGAGCCTTCACCCGCATCCGGATTCACCGTGAAGTAGCCCACCTGAAACGCCATCAGGTTTTGGAAGAAATGGCTTCCCTGCGACGGGATCACGCGGAAATCTTTGAACCCCGCTTCAACAATCACGCGCGCTCCTGATATCTCATCCCACTCCACCGGAATCCCCAGCCACGGATCGTTCGATCCCAACCGCCCCACTCCGATCAGAATATAAGGGCGATTCTCCAGCGCTAGCTGAGCGTTGAACTGCGCCACCGCCCCAGCAACTTCCTGACTGCGTCCGCGCTCGAAACGATGGAAGTCCACTACCACCACGTCATAAAGATTCTGGACCCGGCCGTTTCCTAATACCTGCGTGCTGCGGCACACCAACTCTTTCGGATCCACGTCCCCCATGCGCAGCTCTTCGCCCTCGCCCGAGAGCACTAACGGGCGAATCTGCAAGAATCCGAACTCCGCCAACTCACCCGCCCGTCGCGGCAAGCGGACCGCGAACTCGATCTCTACGGGTTGCCCGAGCGCATCTTCGCCCACGCGCGCGAGTTGCTTCAGGACCGGAGCCAGCGGAAACACACCCTGCTTCAGGACTGGCGCGAAACTCACGATCCTCACTCCCGCGCGGCTCAATCCGTCATACACCGCATCATTATCGCGGCTATAAGTGGAGCCAACCGCCGACAGAGTGCCATCAGTTTCGGCGGCCTCCAGGCCAAAGCGTACCTCGCGCAAATCCGCCATCGGATCGTCGTGCCGCAGATGATTCAACTCCAGCGCCCAGAATTCTGACTGCGAGTTGGCCAGAATATCCTTCACCGCCGAAAACTGAATCAGGTTCTGCGGATACCGCGGACAAAATGACAGGCACTTCCCGCCTTCCACCACCGCCCGTCCCATCCCGAGGGCGACCGCCGCAATCCCGTCCTCCGACGCCATCGGCGGCACCGGATAAAAATTCCGCGAGCGCACTACTCCGGCAAAGTCCGGATAGAACCGCTCGCCATGAATCGTTCCGACCACCTGCTGAAGGATCACCGCCATCTTCTCTTCTTCCAGGCGGTACGGAGTAGCGCGCACATATCCCTTGGCATGCTGGCTGAATGTGGACGCGTAGATGCGCTTGATCGCCTCCGTCAGCCGCTCCAGCCGTACCTGCACGTCGGTCTGCTGATTGCCCAGCATGAAAGTTTCATAGACGCCCGTGAAGGGTTGGTAGTGTGAGTCCTCCAGCAGGCTTGACGACCGCGCCGCCAATGGATACTTCACTTCCAACAGATACGCCAGCAGGTCTCCCCGCAAATGAGCCGGCAAAGGCGCACCCACAAACCGCCGCTGGATTTCCGCGTCGTCGTCGCAGTGAATCGCAAAATCAAGCAGGTTGTTCTCCGCCAGAAATCGATCGAATACGTCCGTACTGATGACCACCGCCGGCGGCACGCGAACCTTCACTCCCGCAAAGCGTCGCGACAGATGCTGCTTGTGTAGAATGTGCCGCACGAACGCCAGACCGCGCGCCTTGCCTCCCAGCGAGCCGGCGCCGATCCGGAGAAAAAACGCATCTCCCGACTTGAACGTTGCAGCATCGAAGTCCCCGATCAGGTACTCGCTCTGCTCGCGCCGGTGATCGTTGATAGATTCAATCAGATCGTGCCGGAGATGTTCCAAGCTCGCGAAGTCCGAAACCTTGCGCGGCCTCAGCTTCTGCGCCACCGCAAACTCGGTCCGCGCCGTCAGCCAGCGAGAAAAGTGGTTCCGCTGGCTGTGATAGCCAATGCTCTCTGCCGGCACGGTATGTAACTGCGCTTCGAGCGCGTTCATATCGCTCGCTCGCGCCACCTCGGTGCCATCCGGCAGGCGAAACACGAAATCACCAAATGCGCATTGCTGGGTCAGCAGACGGCGGAAGTCGCGCAGAAAAGTAGGGGAACGTTTTTGCAGGAACGAAAAACCTTCCGCATGCGCCCGTGACCGGAATTCCGTATGGCTGGAATGCAGAACGGTAGGAACATCGGGCAGGAGTTCCCGAATCAGATGCGCCAGCTCGAAACCGGCCTCCGGCGCGGGCACCCCGCCCCGCGGAAACTGCACATCGGAAACCACAGCCAGCAGGCTGTCCCGATATTGTTTGATTTGCTCTTCCGCGTCTTCATAATCCGAGCACAAAAGAATCTTCGGACGCGCCCGCTGCCGCACGAGCTTATGCGCCACGTTGATTCCTTCCCGGATCACGCGCCGCGATTGGCTGATCAGCTCCGTGTACATCACCGGCAGAATCGAAGAGTAATAACGGATGTTGTCTTCGACCACCAGCAGAACCGGCACGCCCACCGCCCGCGTATCGTGAAAAGCGTTGCGCTTGTCCTCAACGTACTTAACGATCGCAATCAGGATGCGCGCATTGCCCTGCCAGAGAAAGATGCGGTCAATCTCCGTAACTGGATTGCGCGCCACGAAATTCTTCACTTCCCGATAGTCGTACGCCAGCACCACCACCGGAACGTCCAGCCCCGATTTTCGGATCTCGCGCGCCAACTGCGCGGCATTCATCTCTCCTACTGCCAGGTTCGTCACGATCAGGTTGAAGCGCGGCTGCGAGCGAGCCAGATCGAGCGCCTGAGCACAGTTGGAAACGTGCGTAAGCCCTGGGATGTGTTGCAGGTTGAGTTCGCGCGACTCGCCGATCAGCAACTCATTGAGCCGCCCGTCCTCGCGCAGGATGAAAGAATCGTAGAGATTGGAAACCAGCAGGATGTCCTGCACCCGGAACGGCATCAGCCGGTCGAATCCCTCAAACGTCTCTTCCGCATCCAGGATCGGCTCGGTTCCGTAAAGCGCACTCATAGATCCGCCGTGTAACGTTTGGCCCGGAGCATCGTCTAACCGTTTGATCTTGAGCATCGTCTAAAGAACGATGTCGCGGTCCTTCGGGGGCATTGTAGCAAGCAATGCTGGTGGTCGATGGGTCGGATAGGGGCTTCGGTTAGACGGTCTAGCAGTATCGAATCAGCCCCAGCCGCAAAGCGGCGCAAGATTACAGCCCACGGCGCAAGCCGTGGGTAGATTGCGGCAAATGACAGAGTCCCAGCGTGACGAACCAGCTTAGCCCAATGCTTCAGCGCTGGGTGGCTGTACAGAATAAGTAAAGTCCCGGAGGGACGACCCACGCGTATTCCGAAGGAGATCATCCAATGACACGTATTCTCTCTCTCGCCCTGTTCGCCCTTGCCCTCGTCCCACACCTCACCGCCCAGATTAATCCCTACAAAGACGGCACCCCCGGCGTAACCGGCTATCGCTCCGAAGTGTTGGCAGAAGTAATGATCCAGGAAGACAAATTCCTGCGCCTCGCCGAGGCCATTCCCGCCGACAAATTTAACTGGCGTCCCGCACCCGACGTGCGTTCCTTCGCCGAGGTTTTCCTCCACGTATCGGCCGCCAACTATAACCTCTACAAGCTCGTCGGAACTCCTCCGCCTTCAACCGTCGACATCAAGAACCTCGAGAAATCCACCACCGACAAGGCCAAGGTTATCGCCACGCTGAAGGACTCCTTCGCCCACGCCCGCAAGGCGATCACCGCCATGTCCGATGCCAACCTGGACAAGAGCCTGGATTGGTTTGGTGGAAAGAACACCCAACGGGGCATTCTGTTATTCATCGTCCGCCACGCCGCCGAACACTTGGGCCAGTCCATCGCCTACGCACGGTTCGTCGGAATCGTGCCCCCATGGACCGAAGACGCCCAAAAAGCACAAGCAAAACCTGCGCCCCCGGAGAACCTAAAAAAATAGACGGGAGACGAAATCGAGAACGCGCCTCGATATTCATTCCTCTCTTACAATGCCGTCATCCTCCCACTGATGACCGCACGAATCGCAAGTCCATTCGAATTGAGGATGAGGAGAGGAGTCCTTCGCGGTCGGCGACTCGGTAACCAGTGGTCCCAGGACAACCTCCGTGGAACCGCACTTGGGACATAGCACCGGAAGCTCTTCCAGTTCCTGATCCGGTTTTGGACCGGGCTCGTCAACAGGTTCGTAATTCAGCATCAGCTGACGCGTCCAGGGGAGGCCGATGCGCATGATTTGCACGCTGACGCCTTTCACGAAATCCGAAGCTACCTGATCCACACCCGTAGCCTTCTCCGGTCCCATGAAAAACGGAATCCCTGCCCGATCCAGGAGCGTCTGCAACTGAAGCGCATCCCGCAAGCTCCACACCGTGCAGAGTTCGACTAATTCACGATCTTCGGCGTAGGGAGATTCAGGATCCGGTTCAGGCTCGGACGGAGGCGGCATCCCCTCGGACGGTATCTGCAGCTTGCGGTAGGAAATCTCCTGTGTCAGAGCTTGTTGAGCGACATCGGTCAACTCCGGACTTTGCCGGGCAAGGAACACAAGTTCCTCGTCACTCATCCCGCGATAACGCTCGGAGAGTTGTCGCCATTCCCCCGCCGGATCGAGATCTGTCATGGTCGCCGGAATAATATACGACTAAAAGGGGGGAGCCAATGTGCAGGCGGAACGACAAACGCGGAGTAGTGGCGACCCCGGAGGGAGTCGAACCCCCAACCCTCAGATCCGAAGTCTGATGCTCTATCCAATTGAGCTACGGGGCCGTTGCCGTAACTTTACCACCGATTCCCTGATCCAGGCGCAGTCCGCAAACTCGATTACTCGTGAAATGGCAATTTTTCGACAAACTCTGCTCGTTCAGTTGTGGGCGCAATCTGCTGGAGTAGTTTTCGGTTAGCGACAATTCACCAAGTGACCCGTGAATAGGTAAGGCAGCACATTTTGTCAGGATCTATCAGCCATCACTGAAACTGGAGAATATTCACCAGCCGCTTTTCTTCGCGAAAGCCGGGATGCTCCGCAAGCCTGGTGCTACCCGATCTTGAAGAGCAATTGTCGGGTGACGGGCTGATCGGAAGTGATCGCCAGCTGCGACTCGACAAGAAAACAACCAGCTCGACCGCACTGATGGATTGGCCAGAAACCCTCCGTCAAAAAAAAAGACGGAGGTTTCCACATCTCCGCTGCCCACCAGTTTTGTTTGCGCGGCGCCCTAGCGCGCGCCCGGCCTCTTGACCAGATTGGTATGACTGGCCACGCACCGCCATTGCCCGTCGGATGAAATCCAGGCATCGGTGAAGCGTCCGTAGTGGTCGAAGGCCCTTCCCTGATTAGTCCCTTTGGCGTGATACGCCCCGATAACAATGGCGACTCCGGGATAGAAGTACACATGCACGTCGTCATTCGCGACCAGGGCCATTTCCGTGGAAGGATCTTTGCTGTCAGCGATGAACTTTGCCTTGTTTAAGAGCGTGCCGTCCCAGTCCGTATACACAAAGTTATCCGTTACCAGCCGGTTGAGGGCTTCTCCATCATGATGAATCTGGGCTTGGTTCCAGGCGTTTTCGAGCGCGATGATCATGCTTCGTTCCGCTTTCGCATCGCGGACCGGCGCTTGAGCGGCGGCGATCATCGCACAAGCCAGAACCAGCGCTCCCACACAAGGCCACTTCATGACTGCCCCTCCTGACGTCTGACAAGGTTCAAGCGACAGGAAAAGTTTAGAAGGGACGATCCCCTTCGGCCTAATTACCGCCGTAATGCAGACGGCAAATTGCTCAAACCAAAGCCGAAAGTACCGTGGCTTTCACTTTCTTGAATGCTTCTGCCCGAGGATCGATCAGATCGTAGTGACCAGCATGCGCAATCTCGACTAGTTCGACTCGCTCTTCACGTCCTTTCTTTTGCTCGGCATAGTCCCGGCTGAATGCGGGCGGGACCGTGTCATCCTCAGCACCGTGGATTAGCCACTGCCGCGCGTGGGTAATGCTAAGCTCCATCGGATCGGCCTCGCGGTAGTGATCCGGTACGTCGCTTGGTTTGCCGCCGAGAAACTCAGCTACGGCGTCATTGCTCAAGTGCCGCGCGAACGCCTTCTTCAAGTCCACAACCCCCGCGAGCGCGATCGCTTGCCCAAGCGAACTCTCATGCGCCGCGAGACATAATGCCAGCTGCCCGCCGGCGGAGTGTCCCATCACCGCCAACCGTTTCAAATTAAGATGGAATCGGGAGTACTCCTGACGCACGTAACCGTAGGCCGACCGGATGTCCGCAAAAGTACCTGGCCATCCTCCGCCGTCATTGCCGACGCGACGGTACTCCACATTGAAAACCGCCACGCCCACCTCCCGCAGCGCGTCGCACAGATGCCCCGCATGCTCCAGGCCATACTTCGCGCGCCAGAAGCCACCATGAATATTCAACAGAACGGAATGCGGTCCCTTGCCAGGCGGCAAACGCACTTCGAGGAACTGATTCGGATCACTGCCATACGCCACCTTTTGATCCGGCGGTGGCGGCGGCTGGCTGAGAATGTCTTCGGCAGACACGCTTCAATCTTGCCCTGAACTGTCCTTCAACTTCAGCTTGCTCTTGTTTTCCTCAAGGAAATTCTTCAGGTCAGCGGAAGCATCCAGCAGCCGGTTCCACTGTTCGTAGTAGAGCGTTACCGGAAAGCGTCCTAGTCCATATACACTGACGCCTCCCTTTTCGCCCACGCGAAATTCCAGCGCGCCACTCCGTTTCTTGTCCACCTGCTTTTCCAACGTCGCCAGCCGCGCTTTCAACTCTTCATAGGTAGGTTCTGTCATAGGATGACCTCACACGATCTGGCTTATCATAGGGCGACGATGGCATTTTCGTCGACCGGCTCTGCTTCCTTTAAGCAAAAAACTGTTCCTTGGCTGCCCGGCGCGCGCTCCCAGACTTCCCTTCATACCGACGCCAGCTTGCGCGAAAACGCCGCGCCCACGGCTAGAACCGCGAGTGCTAAACTAGTATTCGAAATGTATCTGCTGGGGGCGTAATGAAAGAAGGATTCAAGACCTCTCTTCTCGAAAAAGTTCCCGTGTTGATCCTGCTGGGGATTCTTGCCGGCGCAATCGGCGGACTCGGTATCGGCGTGATCCAGATGAAGACTTTGTCGTCTTCATCCGCGGGAAAATAGTGGAACGATTGGAGCGGGAGACGGGGATCGAACCCGTGACATCCAGCTTGGGAAGCTGGCGTTCTACCGCTGAACTACTCCCGCTCAGACTGCGTTAGACTACCACTCGGCCTCTCTCCAGGCAACGTCACCGCTGTCGCTTCCCTG
>JBKPCG010000139.1:0-5484 GCA_046727255.1 Acidobacteriota bacterium
TTCGAAACTACTGCCACGGACCGTGACCGACAGACTTTTACATAGCCCTTTCCAGCCATCTTCTTCCGACCAGAAATCGCAGTTAATCGGTATGCTTGCGGTCACCTCTAGGTTCACCACTTCAGAAGTCATAATTACTCCCACTCGACTGTTGGTTGTGCAAGTCGATCATCGTTCTCCAAAGAACCCGACGTGCGAAATAGTTTGCTCCCCCGGGGTTCTGAGTGCAATGGCGATAATGAGATGGTCCGCCGTCTAGTACGCCAACCAGAGTTAATGATAGAGGTTGGCAAAAGCCAGACGGAGGATATCGTCATGCAGATTAAGTCGATCGGTATTGATTTAGGCAAGACCACCTTCCACCTCGTCGCACTGGGCATGCGTTCCCAGGTCGTAGTGCGCAAGAAGTTTTCTCGTCAACAACTGTTGTGGTACACGGCCAATCTGCCCTCGTCGTTGATTGGGCTGGAGGCCTGTGTGGGGGCGCACTTTCTGGGCCGGGCCCTGCGTGAGCAAGGGCACGAGGTGCGGCTGATGCCGGCGCAGTTTGTGCGGCCGTTCGTGAAGTCGAACAAGAACGACTACCGGGATGCGGAGGCCATTGCCGAGGCGGTGGAGCGGGAGAACATGCGACTCGTGCCCATCAAGACCGAAGACCAGCTCGACGTGCAAGCTCTGCATCGGGTGCGGGAGCGGTTGGTGTCGCGACGAACCAGCGTGATCAATCAGATTCGAGCGTTTCTGTTGGAGCGCGGCATCAGCTTCGCGAAAGGACCGGCCAGCTTGCGTCGGCTGATGCCGGAGATTCTGGAAAATGCGGATGACAAGCTGACCGCTCGCATGCGCCGCCTGTTGGATTTTCTTTGGCAGGAGTGGAAACATCTGCAGTTGCAGATCGAGAGCTTGGGTGAGGATCTCGAGAAGATCGCCAGCAGCGATGAAGCTTGCATTCGCTTGCAAAAAATCCCCGGAGTGGGTCCACTCGTGGCCACGGCTGTCGTATCTGCCATCGGCAACGGCGCCGCCTTCAAAAAGGGGCGGGAGTTTTCCGCCTGGCTGGGGCTCGTACCCGGGCAATGGTCGACCGGAGGGAAGACGAAACTATTGGGAATCAGTAAGCGGGGGAACCCGTATCTGCGCAAGATGTTCATCCACGGGGCCAGGGCGGTAGTGTTACGCGCCAAACGCGAAGGCTCGTATCTAGGCCAGTGGATGGGCGGCTTGGAAAGCAGAGCCGCCCGCAACGTAGTGATTGTTGCCACCGCGAACAAACTGGCCAGGATCAGCTGGGCTGTGCTGTCGAGCGGAGAAAACTATCACCCGATGCCTGCCCTCGCGGTTGCCAGCTAGACGAAGTGACTTTGAAGTTCGTTTCCCAGAAGTCTGCAGAAGAACAGAAAGGACGAAAGAACAGTCAAATGGCGTGCCCGAGAACCTGCGTTGAAATACGGGTCTTTCATGACCGCGGCGATTAACAAGGACGGGCACGCGCGGATCATCATCATGCGCCCGGAGACTATTCTCCACTAGAGGCCGGATACATTTTCGCAGACTGCTTCTCGTTCAATCCAATTCTTCTTGCACTCGGGCGGCGGACCATACATATTTCAATAGTTATCGTGATTACGAAGATGATCACGAAAGAAGTTTTGACCGCCTCCAGACCAAGTCTTGACATCTGTGGCTCTCAGCGCAAGAATGCTTCCTGCTCGGCTTGGGGCTTCCAACGCGGACTTTAGCCAGAAAGTCCGTACTCAGCGCGTCTATCAAGTTTGGCCACTCCTCACGGATAAATTCTGCCCGAGCGCGGTGCCTGCCCAAGAATTGTCTATTCCCCACCAGAAGGAGAGTCGAATATGTCCCACAGAAATCTAGTTCTATTGCTGACGCTAGTTGTGCTTAGTTTTGCCATCGGAATGCAGGCAGAGGACAGGGCAAATTGCTCAAACTACACTGCACGGCAGCTACGGTCTGCATGCAAACGGGAACAACCCCATCGGGGGATTTCGCTGCGGTAGGCCGCTTCACCTTCGACGGAAAGGGCAATCTCACCGGAAAGCTTTTCGTAAGGGTCGCCGGAAACAACATCGAGCCTCCCGCATTCACGGGAAGCTATTCGGTAAGCCCGGACTGCACAGTGACGGACACCTGGGGTCCACCTATCAACAGCACGCACGTTTCGGTGATCGTCGATGAAGGCAAGGGGTATTTCATCCTCAACAATACTTTAGGCTCGGGGGAAACCATAAGCGCGGATGCCAGAAGGCAGTAGCCGGAAGAAATCTAGGGGCCGTGAATCATGCGGCCCTTCTCATATTCTTTCGGGCCTTGCTGGTAGGCAGTCACGACAACGCGATATCACCAACTACGGGTCAATGAATGGCGAGAACCTTAGCCCTTTGGCCCGTTGGCAGACAGGAGCCGCTCATAAATGGCATAGGTCTCCTTGTCAAAACACACGAAGAATATCGACTCTATTTTGTCGTTGAATGAAGCGGCCTCGCTGACAGCAATCTTTGCGGCAAGTTCCTTTGGAAATCCGTAAATCCCGGTGCTGATGGCCGGAAACGCTATGCTCTTTGCATCTAGTTCCTCGCCAACTTCCAGTGACCTACGGTAGCAGGATGCCAGCAGCTTCTCTTCGGTCCCGTCTACATGCCGTGGCATCCAGACCGGGCCGACTGTGTGGATCACATACTTCGCAGGCAGGCGGTAGGCTTTGGTCGCCTTTGCATCACCAGTGTTGCAACCATTCAACCCCCGGCACTCTTCCAGCAACTCCCATCCCGCCGCCTCGTGGATCGCACCATCGACCCCGCCACCACCTAGCAGCGAATTGTTAGCAGCATTGACGATTGCGTCGACTTTCAACTTGGTGATGTCGCCGATGATGGCGGTCAGCGTAGCTTTTGTTGGCACAGTAGACCTCTTGTGGATACGCTTACTCGGATTCCAGTTGTTGAGTGGCAATTTACATCCGACATCAGTCGGATACAACCGCTTCTCACGCATTCGGTTGCGGCACATTGAGCACAATGGCATTCCGGCGTCGGAGTTCTTCGTGCTCACTTAATAAAGCGAGAAAGTGGATGGTGCGAACCAATACGACGCACTCTACGCCTTGGCCGTTGCGGATGGTGGGCAGATCATCAAACCAGATGAACTCGCCCCGCTCGTGCTTCAATTCTGCGAACCACAGCAGTTCGGCGACAGCCTCCAGTTCGGTCGGCCTGCTCTTGCTGAATCGCGGGAGTCTGAGCTTCTCAGCGCCTGAGGGATTTGCTTGGGCCTGCGTCTCCTTCGGAGTGCGATTACAAAGTGACCTCGCCAGCACAGCTAGGCCCGTCGAGAATGCCAAGAAGAACACGTACTCCATCGTTAGCCTCCTGCCCACAACCAAGTGGTTCCGACCAAGCAAAAATCGTAGATTTCGCGTTCAGGTGACCACTACGAAATCAATCACTTACGAAATCGCTGAAACAGAGGTTGTGGGCAACCTAGCCACAGCCCTCTGCGCCGTGCCTTTGCTGATCCCTGTCTCCTGTGTGATCTCTGCCCACGAGCGCCCCTGACGGCGTAGGGAAGCGATCTTGAGGGCGTCTACCGGAACTTTGGGACGGCCTACTCTTTTGCCCTTGGCCTTGGCTGCTGCCAGCCCTGAGCAAATCCTTCCGCGTATCAATTGGCGCTCGAACTCTGCAACGAGAGATGTTCGGCGACCTTGGCGATTGGGAATTGAGCGGGCCTTCCTACAGGAGCGTCACGGCAACGCGAAGGGCCGCGATAGTCGATTGAAAATGGGCAGATGTCTTTGCTGCGAGGGCCTGATTGCAGAGCCTCTTGATTCGGCTCATCGCTGTTCTGACAGCGCGGGCTTTCTCGGCGCTCGCTTTAGCGCGGGAAAATGGTAGTGACTCCGAAGTGTCTTTCCCCAGGGCATTCTATCGTCGGAAACATTAGCAGGCGGGGATTGATACGGGTTATATCTTTTGGAAGCCGTTCCGTGCGTTTAGCCGCAATCAGCGCTACTATTGCGTTACGTTTCGGTTATCGTCTCGCTCCGATTTTTCCAGACAGGAATGGTCAATCTTGAGCAGACCCTAGACGCGCCCGGACTCCATGATCGTGCGTATGGAGACCGATTCAGAGTCCACACTCACCCATCAGGAAATCTTGGAACGCTTTCGCAGATTGTTTCACAGAGACATGACGCTAGAAGAACGACGCGTGTTCTTTCTTCCCGAATCACCGGGGGAGGTTATCAATCAAGACAGGCCGCGATAATCAAACCGGGCGTGGGCCTTTTCGCTGCTTCTCTTCGTCGAACTTCTCAACGACTTGCTGAGCGAGTTCGGTTAACCTTGCCGGGTCTTCCTCTTCGCTCGCTTGCCTTGCGAGTTCGCGCCACTCTTCCTGTGTAGGTTCGTGGTCTTGTGGTTCTTCAGTCACTGTGCACGGTCCTTTCTGTTGCGCTGGATAGCCACACTATTCGAAATGAAGTTCTAGTCGTGAAGAACAATATTGAGAAGTGAGCTGTGGATTTCCAGCTCACCATTGTAGCGAATGAGGCCCAATTTCCTGAACCTGTTCATGAAAAAGCTCACCCGCGAGCGCGTTGTGCCCACCATCTCTGCTAGCGTCTCCTGACTGATCTTGGGAATTGCGACTTCAGGCTTTCCGTCCTTGCCGAAGTGAGCAAGCAGGAGAAGAACGCGAGCCAGGCGTTTCTCACTGGAATTGAAGAGCTGGTCAACTAAATCCGCTTCGTATCGGATGTTCCGTGTCAGCAAATAAGCCACGAACATATCGGAAAACGCATGTTCCCGGTGAAGAACTTCCATCATGGCCTTCTTCTCGATTCGCATCACCGAGCAATCGGTCATCGCGGTTGCGGAGCCCAGGCGGAGAGGCTGGCCTGTAAGGCAGCCTTCTCCGAAGAAAGCACCCTCGTTCAGAATGCCGATTGTGGCTTCCTTTCCGATCTTCGACACAACCGTGAGTTTGACCTTTCCTTTCTGGATATAAAACACGGCATCGGACGAGTCGCCCTGAGCAAAGATCGTCTCCTTTTTGGGAAAAGCTGCGATCTTCCTACCGCCGTCGATGGTCGAAAGGAATGTCTTGGGATCGAATTTGCTGCGTTTCTTGGGCGCTACTACGGGTGTCATGATTGGCCCCTCGCAGGATTTCCGAATGCGCAGGAGGCATTTTCCTGTGCGCAAAAGGCAACTCCTATGATGAAGAATGAATAAATGCGCAAGAAGGCGAACCATATCAAGCTTGCGGGCAACACTGCAATGTGCTTGACAAAAATAATGATTTCACCACTGGGTTGCGAAAGTCCCTCAGTGGTCACCCCAAAACCGGCCAACGGTGGTCAGGGCAAAACCGGCCAACGGAAGAGGCCGGGGACTCAGTTGTTCTACCCTGCAACCTCGTGTGGAGGCAAGTCTATTTTCGTACGCCAACTCCGCGGACCGCATT
>JBKPCG010000140.1:0-35562 GCA_046727255.1 Acidobacteriota bacterium
CGCCGTGCCCAGTCCTTCCTCTCCTTCCGGTTCCGCCACAACTTTGCTGTCGTCATCGCTACTCTCCTCGTTGGAAAATGGAATCCGGTTCGGGCCGGTGACGAAAGGTTTAGAAAATCTCCCCAACGGGGTCAAAGGGACGTCGTATCTCGACTGCCCTTGCCACCATGCCAGCGATCGCCAGTACCGGAGCCATGCTTTTTACCGGGCACAAAGGCACCAGTGGGAAGTCGGCCTTAGCTCGCCGAACCGAATCCTCAACAAGACTCGCAAATACTGCGGTGCAGCGACAAGTTTCTGGCACTAGTGACCGCGCCGAAGGCCCGGTCAAATGCTTTTTATAGAACTCCTTGACCGCCCGAAAGCGCAGTGCGCCTCACCCTCACCGAACTGCCTTCTGCTATGATCGCGCCAAAGCACGGTCGAAGCCGGATTTTGCCGGCACGATGACCGCCACTGACAACCAGTTCCAGGAGTTTTGATCATGGAAACACCTGCCCTTTCGATGGGCTCCCGCCGCAACGAAGATATTGCGCTCGACCTGATGAAGTTCGTCGCCATGACGACGGGCTATGGCCGGACAGCTGGCAGTGGTGTCGGTTTTCAGGGCAGCGGCGCGGCCGCCAAGCCTGAGGATTATGCCGCCCATCTGCTCGAACTGTATGGAAGATGCCTCAAAGCGGTAGAAGGAAAGTAATCGGCCTGCGGGTGCTGGATTTTAGCAATGAACTCGTGCTGAATTTTTGCGGGTTCTCTGGTAACCTGTTGTCAGCGAACCTGTTCGTTGACAATCGTCACAGGGCTACGCTATTCTAAAAGCTCTTTTGGAAGTCCAGCGGTTGCCCGCCTGAACGCCCTCGCGCCTTCTGCGTGGAATGATGGGGCACTCAGCGGTCTTCATAGCGTTCTTTAATTCTGGGAGATTTCTGATGTCAACCTATTTCCCTAAAGAGGGGGAGATCGTTCGCAAGTGGTTTGTCGTGGATGCCGCCGGGCAGCCGCTCGGCCGGCTTGCGTCGAAAGTCGCCCGCATTCTGATCGGCAAAGAGAATCCGAGGTATACGCCGTTTATCGATACCGGCGACCACGTGATCGTAATCAATGCCGATCAGGTCAAGATCACCGGCATGAAGGCGGACCAGAAGTCTTATCACCACTACACCGGCTATCCGGGTGGCCTGCGGTCGGAGGTTCTGAAGAAGCGCATGACGCGCAAGCCGGAGCTGGTGATCGAGCAAGCAGTCTCGCGCATGCTTCCCAAGAACAAACTGGGCAAGCACATGTTCGCGAAATTGAATGTTTACAGAGGCGACAAGCATCCGCACCAGGCGCAGAAACCTGAGGTGAAGGTGCTGGCATAGTGAAGCACGACGAGCTTCGAGGCAAGACAGGATTTCAGATCTTTTTGAAAGGTTGATCGGCCAAACGCTTCACTTCTTCGAGCACGTGGTTGCTCGAAGCTCGGAGCTCGCGGCTCCAAGCTAACAATGACAGAGACAGTTCAATACTACGGAACGGGCCGCCGCAAGTCGGCGGTCGCGCGCGTGTTTCTTCGTCCCGGTAGCGGGGAATTCAAGGTTAATGGCAAAGCGTTCGAAGAATACTTCGTGACGCCATCGCAGCGCTCGAGCGCCAAGTCGCCGCTCGCCCTCACTGAGACGGCCGCCAGCTTTAACGTGCTGGCCAATGTTTCCGGAGGCGGAGTGGCCGGTCAGGCCGATGCAGTGCGCCTCGGTATTGCTCGCGCTCTCATGCTCTTTAACGTCGAGTTGCGCAAGCAGCTCAAGGCGCAAGGCATGGTCACCCGTGACCCTCGCGCCAAAGAGCGGAAGAAATACGGACAGAAGGGCGCCAGAAAGCGCTTCCAGTTCTCGAAGCGGTAAAAAAGCTTGGCGTAGAGAAGTGGCATGCCACGTCTCTCTCGGCCAGGCCAGGTTCTCTGAATTAGCAGAGGGAGACGCGGCACGCCGCGTCTCTACAGATGAGTGTTTTAGGTTTTCAAATTCATCCCCCACCTCCCCTGAGATGGGGTGGACGGGAATGGCAATCCGGAAAAGCGGTTGCTGAAACCGGCAACTGGCAGCTGATTCCGGATGTAGACCAAATGAGGAGGTTGATTGGCTAACATCACCATGAAGGAGTTGCTCGAAGCGGGCGTTCACTTCGGGCACCAGACCAAGCGCTGGAATCCCAAGATGAAGGAATACATCTTCGGAGAGCGCAACGGGATTTACATTATTGACCTGCAGAAGACGCTGAAGATGTTCAAAGAAGCGTCCAAGTTCGTACAGGAACTGGCGGCGGCCGGCCGAGTCATCCTCTTTGTCGGCACCAAGCGCCAGGCGCAGGACGCCATTGCCGAAGAGGCGCAGCGATGTTCAATGTTCTACGTGAACCAGCGCTGGCTGGGCGGACTGCTTACCAACTGGATCACGGTGCAGAAATCGGTGAAGCGGCTCAAGGAACTCGACGAAATGGCCACGGACGGCCGTTACGATCTGCTGCCGAAGAAAGAAGTCATCAAGCTCGAACGCGAGCGCAAGCACCTTCAGGCTAACCTCGCCGGCATCAAAAATATGTCGCGGTTGCCCGATGCAATCTTCGTCATCGACTCGAACAAAGAGCAGATCGCGGTGCGCGAGGCGCGCAAGCTGGGCATCCCGGTGGTGGCGGTCGTGGACACGAACTGCGATCCCAGCGAAGTGGATTATGTAATTCCTGGGAACGATGACGCGCTACGCGCGATCCGTCTGTTCACCTCGAAGATTGCGGAGTCGATCGCCGAAGGCGTCAACCTGATCGGCGACAAGCAAATGGCTGAATTGCAGGCAATGGCTAGTCCCGAGGCCCCTGCTGAAGCGGAAGCCGAGGCGGTTGAAGCACCTGCGGAAGAGGCTCCTGCTCTGGCGGTCGAAGCCGGCGAAGAGATTCGTATGGAAGACGTACTGGGCGCAGGCACGCGCAAGCGTCCGTCACCTGCAACCGAGGATGTCGACGAACTGCAAGCCGAGACGCGCCGGTTCTAGCTCGGCTACGAGCTAGCCATCGACGAGAAATCTGGCCCGCGCGGTCGCAAGTTGCGCGGGTCGAGTTTTGTAGGAAGGTTGCAAGGTCCGACGCGCCCCAATCCTCCTTAAAACCCTGAAACTGAAATTCTGAAATTCTGAAACTGAGGTTCTGATGAGCACTACTATGGCAAATATTTCCGCCGCCCAAGTCAAGGAGCTCCGCGAGAAGACCGGGGCTCCCATGATGGACTGCAAACAGGCCCTGACCGAAGCCAAGGGCAACCTGGAAGATGCGGTTGTTCTGCTGCGCAAGAAAGGCGTGTCGGTTGCGGCCAAGAAAGCGACCCGTGCAACCAGCGAGGGTTCCGTGGCCAGCTACATTCACGCCGGCGGCAAGATCGGAGTATTGGTTGAAGTCAACTGCGAGAGCGACTTCGTCGCCCGCACTGAGGATTTCAAAGAACTCGTCCATGACATCGCCATGCACATTACGGCGAGCGACCCGAAGTTTGTCCGCAAGGAAGACGTCACGCCCGAGGCCTTCGAGCGCGAGAAGGAAATCTATCGCCACCAGGCTGCAGCCACCGGCAAGCCGCCGCAAGTGGTCGAAAAGATCGTGGCTGGCAAGATGGAAAAGTTCTACGAAGAGGTCTGTCTGCTCGAGCAGCCCTTCATCAAGGACCAGACCGTCACCATCGCGCAGCTTATCGCCGCCAAGATCGGCAAGCTGGGCGAGAATATCGCTGTCCGCCGCTTCGCCCGCTTCAAGGTGGGGGATGTCAGCGAGACGGTTGCTGTCACCAAACCGGCTGATCCAAAGCCGGAAGGCGAATAATTCAGGGGCGCTTCGGCGCCCCTTTCGTTTATGCTCTTGCTGAACTGACGGCTGATCGCTGACGGCCAACAAACATGCCAACACCGATTTTCAAGCGTATCCTGCTCAAGATCTCGGGCGAGGCCCTCGCCGCGCGGCAGGGCTTTGGTGTTGATACGGCGCGCATCCATGAGGTTGCCGCCGAGCTTGCCGACGTCCACAGCCTCGGCATCCAGATCGCGATCGTCGTAGGCGGGGGCAACTTCTTTCGTGGCGTCGCCGATCAGGCCAAAGACATGGATCGGGTCTCCGCCGATCACATGGGCATGCTCGCTACCGTGATCAACGCGCTGGCTCTGCAGGATGCGCTCGAAAAGCAGCACGTCTTCACGCGCGTGCAGTCCGCCATCGAGATGAACCAGGTCGCCGAGCCTTTCATCCGCCGTCGCGCAATCCGGCACCTCGAAAAGGGTCGCGTAGTCATCTTTGCCGGCGGCACAGGTAACCCCTACTTCTCGACAGATACGGCTGCCTCCCTGCGGGCCATGGAAATCAAAGCCGATGTCATTATCAAAGCCACAAAAGTCGACGGCATCTATGATGCCGATCCTATGAAGGTGAAGGACGCCAAGAAATTTACCCACATCACCTACATGGATGTTCTCAGGCAGGGGCTGAAGGTAATGGACTCGACTGCGATTTCCCTCTGCAAGGACAACAACCTGCCTATCGTCATCTTCAACCTCAACGAACGTGGAAATATTCGGAAGGTTGTGCTGGGAGAGAAGATCGGGTCGCTTGTAAGCGCGTAGAACAGGTCAGAGGTTAGAGGTCAGATTGCAGAGGTTAACTCCTCATGCGCCTGAATTTTTTACCTCTGCAACCTGACCTTTGCAATCTGACCTCCTCGGTATGTTCGCCGATCCTCGCTGAGCAGTTTATAATCTACCGTTTTGACATCTAGTTCTTTTCGGAGTTGAGCGATATGGCGCAAGCCACCATGGCAGCGAATCCCGCCCTGAAGGACACCTACGTACAGCTGAAGGCCCGCATGGACAAAGCGGTCGAAGACTTCCGTCGCGAGATGGCCGCCACTCGTACCGGCCGTGCCTCCGTCCACATGATGGACACCGTCAGGGTCGATTATTACGGCGAACTGATGCCACTGAACCAGATCGCGACTGTACATGCTCCCGAGCCGCAACTGATCACTATTCAGCCGTTTGACCCCTCGTCGCTCGGCACCATCGAGAAAGCCATCCGCACTGCCGATCTCGGCCTCAACCCCATGAACGACGGCAAGATCATCCGCGTGCCGGTGCCTGCGCTCACTGAAGAACGCCGCAAGGAGATGGTCAAACACCTTCATCGGATCCTCGAAGATCACCGCACCGCCGTCCGCAATATCCGGCGCGACGGCAATGACGCCATCAAGAAGGCCATGAAAGACAAAAAGATTACCGAAGACGACGAGAAGCGGGCGCTCGAAGAAATCCAGAAACTCACCGACGATGAAATCAAGAAGATGGAAGATATGAGTAAGGGAAAGGAAAAAGAAGTGCTCGAAATCAAGTAGGCTGATATCGATCTGAAGTTTTCACTTATTGTCCCCGGCCGCCGCCTGGGCATACCGCAACCGCTGCTCCTAATCCTTCGACGGTTTCTGTTTATTCAGGCGTTCTTGTTTGGCTTCGAGGAGGCGGTTAATCTCCTGGACAAGAGTCAGCAGCTTTTCGGGGTCTTGTTCTGTAGACGCCTGTTCACACAGCTCCATCCACTTCTCGCGGTTTTCCAAGCAGACACCTTTTACAAGGGTAGATAATTGTTTTATCGCATAGTGGCGGCAGAAACGTATGTAGGGTTGCGTACACTGCCGCCGTGGATTCTGCATGGTTTGATGTTGTCCGTGAAGCAAGCCGTAGGGGCTGGGTGTCCGTCGCACTCCTACTACCGCCTTGCCGCGCAGGATTACTATGACCAGTGACGATCAACCCCGTCCATGCCCTGTTCCAGTCAGACTCTTGTCCTCTACGATGGCGTTTGCGGACTCTGCAATCGGCTGGTATCGTTCCTGTTGCGCCACGATCGACGTGACCAGTTTCGGTTCGCGCCGCTGCAAAGCGAGTTGGCGCAGACTCTCCTGCGCCGTTACAGTCTGGACCCGAACGACTTCGACACCGTTGTGGCGCTTGCCGATTTTGGCCAACCTGGGGAACGCGCCCTTACCCGTTCCCAAGCGGCTCTATGGGCCATCGGCCGGCTGGGCGGAATTTGGAGGCTTTTCGTAATCGCAAAGGCAATCCCACTCTCGCTGCGGGAGGCGATCTACAAATTCATCGCGCGCCGCCGCTATCAGGTCTTTGGAAAGTACGATGAGTGTCCACTGCCTAAGGCCGAGGATCGCCACAAGTTCTTCTCGGTGCCTCGATGACTAATTGACCCTATAATCAGTCATGCCGTCGACCGTCCACGCCGCTTGTCCGCACGATTGTCCCGACGCTTGCGGCGTCCTGATCACGATCGACGACGGCCGCGCGACGAAAATTCAAGGCGATCCCGCGCACCCGGTGACGCGCGGATTCCTCTGCGCCAAGGTCGCGAAGTACCTGGATCGCGTCTACTCCCCGGACCGAGTCCTCTACCCCATGTGGAGGAAAGAAGGCGTCCCCAAAGGTCCGTGCGGTCCGGAGACTCCAGCCTCGCAAGCTTTCGAACGCATCTCCTGGGACGAAGCGCTCGACGAAATCACGCGCAGCTTCCGTCAGATCGCCGACCAGTACGGTCCCGAATCCATTCTTCCCTACTCCTACGGAGGCACGCTCGGTGCTCTCAACGGCGCTTCCATGGATCGCCGCTTTTTTCACCGGCTCGGTGCATCGCAACTCGAGCGCAGCATCTGTTCGACGGCTGGCGAAGAAGGCTTGAAGTCGGTGATCGGTGTAAAGCTGGGCACGGAGCCGGAACAGTTCGCGCATTCGCGCTACATCATCGCGTGGGGCTCGAATATTCACGGCAACAACGTGCACTTGTGGCCTTTCATCGAAGAAGCCCGACGCAATGGCGCCAAGCTGGTCGTCATCGATCCGTACAAGACGCGAACCGCCAAGTTCGCTGACTGGTATCTGCCCATTAATCCGGGTACCGATGCCGCCCTCGCGCTCGGGATGATGAAGGTCATCATCGGCGAAGGTTTGTACGACGCGGACTATGTTTCCAGACACACCATTGGTTTCGACGAGCTGAAGGCCCGCGTCCAGGAATACCCGCTGGATAAAGTAGCGCACTGGACCGGCATCTCCGCCGCCGACATCCGCCGATTGGCGACGGAATATGCGACGCAGCGGCCGGCTGTCATCCGCGTGAATTATGGTATTCAGCGCTCAGAAGGTGGCGGCATGGCGATGCGGTCCGTCACGATGCTGCCGTGCCTGATCGGATCATGGAAAGAGGTTGGTGGTGGCTTGCAGCTTTCCACTAGCGGCGCCTTTGGCCTGAACAAGGCTGCACTGGAGATGCCGGAGCTGATGCAGAAGGCGCTGGGACGTCCCGCGCGCGTCGTCAACATGGTGCAGCTCGGATCGGCGCTGAATTCACTCGAAGATCCGCCCATCAAGGCGCTATTCGTTTACAGCTCAAACCCTGCGGCAGTGTGCCCTGACCACAATGAGGTCATCCGTGGCCTGAAGCGGCCCGACCTGTTCACGGTAGTGCACGAGCAGTTCTTAACCGACACCACCGACTACGCTGATATCGTCCTGCCCGCGACTACTTTCTTCGAGCACAAAGACCTGCAGGGCGCCTACGGACACTACTACCTCCAGGTCTCCACGCAGGCAATCGAACCGCTCGGCGAATGCCGTGCGAACGTCGAGCTGTTCAGTGCTCTGGCCAAACGCATGGGATTTGAGGAGGAATGTTTCCGCGACACCGTGGACTCGATGATGGACCGGGCCCTCGACTCGCCGAACCCGTGGCTCAAGGGAATCACCCGGGAACGTCTCGAACGCGAAGACCACATTCGCCTGAACTTTTCGGGGGATGGATCGACCGGTTCCGCAGATGAGCGCCCGTTCCTTCCCTTTGCCGAAGGCAACTTCCAGACGCCATCGCGCAAGGCTGAGTTCTACAGCGAAGCCTTAAAGCGCCAGGGACTCGATCCGGTCGTCGCCTTCACGCCACCCGTTGAGTCGCGTCACGGGGCCAAAGCTGCCGGCTTCCCGCTGGAACTGCTGGCCCGGAAGCCGGACAACCATCTCAACTCGACTTTTGCGAACATCCCCTCGGTCCGCAAGATGGAACCGACGACCGGCATGATCGAGATGCATGCCACTGACGCGGGGGCGCGCGGCATCCACAACGGTGACCGTGTCCGCGCCTTCAACCCGCGTGGAGAGATCATTCTCCATGCCAACGTCAACGGATCGGTGCCTCCCGGCGTGGTTGCCGCCCGTCTGGATTGGGCTCGCTTTGGACTCGGTACACGTAATATCAACGTGCTCACCTCAGAAAAACTCACCGACATGGGCAACGCGGCGACGTTCTATTCCGTCTGTGTTGAGGTGGAGCTCTTTCGGGCCTGACATGGCGGCAGGAATATGCTCCGCCTTGGACGCCTCGCCGAGCTCTACCGTATAATTACGGTTTTCCTAACTTCCAGTTTTCCGAGGTACTTGCGATTCATCGCCGTCATCAGGAAACCCCTGTTTGCGCCCAGGGTCTGTGTCGCCGCATACCCACGCGAACCGGCCCCGGTTCGTTGTCATCGCCTTTTTCCTCAAGGGGTTGGAATGCACTCCGCGGTACTGGGCGCTTCCTGAGCCTGCTCGCTCTCGTGCTGCTTTCCTTGCCGGCGCTTACGCAGCAGGATCTGATTGTCGGGATCACCGTCCACGGCAACCGGCGCATCCCTGCCGACACCATCAAGTCACGCATTTTCACCCATATTGGCGATGTCTACGACTTGGCGGCTATTGAGCGCGACTTCAACTCCCTGTGGAACACGGGTTACTTCGAGGACATCCGTTTCGAGCGTGAGCAGACTCCCAAAGGCTGGGTGCTCCACATCTATGTTAAAGAGCGCCCTACCATCCGCGAGATCAACTACACCGGCTTGAGTTCCGTCTCTACCAGCGACGTCCTCGATCGTTTCAAGGAGCGCAAGGTCGGCCTCTCGGTGGAGAGCCAGTACGATCCCACCAAGATCAAGAAAGCCGAAGTCACCTTGAAGGAGCTGCTGGCTGAGCACGGCCGCCAGTTTGCGACTATCCGGAGCGAGATTCGTCCCATCCCACCGGCTGCAGTCGGCCTGACCTTCGTGATCCGCGAGGGTCCCAAGGTCAAGGTGGGAAAGATTCGCTTCCAGGGGAACAAACACATCAACAATCGCACTTTGATTGCGGCGATGAAAAACCTGAAGCCGATCGGCATCCCGCACTCCATCTTCCTGGAGAGCCTGTTCGCCAAGACCTACGACGCCACCAAGCTCAACGAAGACGTCGAACGCGTGCGGGCCGAATACCAGAACCGCGGCTACTTCAAAGTGCTGGTGAACGACCCCAAGACCGATATCCACGATACCGGCCACACCGGGTTCCATGTTCCCCTTCTTCAGAAAGGCTCCGGTAAGTCCGTCGATATCACCATGCCCATCGAAGAAGGCGATCGCTACCGTCTCGGTACCATCACTTTCAAGAACAACAAGGCCGTCGCTGACCAGAAAGCGCTCCGCAGCCTGTTCGCAATCAAAGACGGCGACATCTTCTCCCGCGAAAAAGTCGCCAAGGGGCTCGAGAATCTGCGTAAAGCCTACGGCGAACTCGGCTACATCAACTTCACTTCTGTCCCGGACACCAAGTTCGACGACGACAAGAAAATTGTGAACCTCGAAATTGACGTGGACGAAGGTAAGCAGTTTTACGTGCGTCGCATCGAGTTCCAGGGCAACACCACCACCCGCGACAAGGTGATTCGCCGTGAAATCGCTCTCGAAGAAGGCCAGATCTACAACTCGCGCCTGTGGGAACTCAGCTTGCTGCGCCTCAATCAGCTCGGTTATTTCGACCAGCTCAAGCCGGACGATCCGAACACCACCGACCGTAAGCTCGACGAAAAAGCCGGAACTGTCGACCTCACGCTCAAGGTCAAGGAGAAAGGCAAGAACAGCATCGGACTCCAGGGCGGCGTCAGCGGCTTGGCTGGAGCTTTTATCGGCCTGACTTACAGCACCAACAATTTCCTGGGACTGGGGGAGACGCTATCTGTACAGGCCAGCCTGGGCAACCGGCAGCGCGACTTGCTTTTCGGATTTACGGAGCCCTATTTGTTCGACCGACCCATCCAGGCGGGGTTCACGCTGTACACTCGCAAGTTCAACTTCGATCAGGCGCGGCAACTCTCGATCATCTCGGGACAGAATCTGAATCTGCCCTCGCCCTTCCTGCAGAACTTGCAGAACTATACCCAGTCAAGCACAGGTTTCAGCACGTCGGTGAGCTACCCGCTACGCCGTTCGTTTAAGCGTATTGGCCTGAGCTATTCTTTCGATCGCTCTTCGCTGGTCGCTGTCAGTGACGCGTCCAAGATTCTGTTCACCAATATCAATTTCCGCGGCATCAGCGGGCCGAACGCACTCAACGGAATTATTACCAGCAAACTCGTCCCCAGCTTCACGATGAATACGCTCGATGCCGCTTACCAGCCCCATCACGGCAAGAGCATCTTCCTGGGGGGCGAGTTCTCAGGGCTGGGCGGGACCGTCTACACCATTCGTCCCATCGTTCAATACAAACAATTTTTCCCCGTGAACAAGCGCCGCAATGCGATCGGCTATAACCTGCAGGGCTCGTTTATCACCGGATACAACGGGGTGGTGGCTCCACCTTTTGAGCGCGCCTATCTCGGCGGTGACAATGATCTGCGCGGCTTTGACATCCGCACCATCTCGCCGATCGCCTTCCTGCCGAGCACTCAGGTGGTAACGCTGAGGAATCGGGACAATACATTCGTACCCAAAGATCCCCGCATTCCGGTTGGCTCTGACAGCAATGGACGTTGTATCCCGGTTTCAAACTGCTGGAATATCCCAGTTCCGTTTGAGCAACTCGTTACTCCGGGCGGCGACCTGAGTCTGACCGGCAACCTGGAATACCGCTTCACCATTGCCGGCCCGGTGGTGCTTGCTCCTTTTATGGATGTCGGCGTCAACCCGATCGTTCGTAAATCGCAATTGAAGATCAACAACGGCCAGTTCAACGATCTTCTGAACACCCAGTTTGGATGTCCGAACGTAGATGCAGCCTTCCAGTGCACGGGCGGACAGCAGATCCCGTTCTCGCAGTTCCTCCAGCCGGTGCCTGGAACCAACTGGGTTCCACGGATGTCCACCGGGATCGAACTGCAAGTTATGCTTCCGGTGATCAACGCTCCCTTCCGCATCTATTGGGCATATAACCCGCTGCGGTTGGACCAAAACACCAACCCACCTGTCCCCATCACACGGGGCATGTTCCCCTGCCCTGTCCAGGGTGCACCTGACTGTGTAAACAAAGCTGCGGGCGACTACACTTATCAGACGACGCTCGACACCCTCGGATCTAACTTCACCTTGCGCGAGCCCCGCAAGACTTTTCGCTTCTCGGTATCGACAACGTTCTGAGGGCAGCAGGTAGCACTTAGCGTTTAGCCAAGGGCTGCAGGCGATAGTTTCATTGTCGGTTCAGTTGGATTTCTTTGCGACCTTTGCGTCACACTTCGCGGTTAAGGCCTCTTGCTCTTCCGCGCTTAGTGTGGCCAGAGCACGATGGCGATCAGGTAGACCGCCTGGGCGGCGGCCATGGTGATCCAGATGCGCCGGCGAATGCGCGACCGTCGCAGATCACGCAGAAGGCCCGCTTCGGTGGGGTTGGCGGAACGGACCTGCTCCCCTTCCACGACAACTGCGGGCCTCAGGGCCGGTGGAGGCGCGCTGGGGCCAACAGGATTCGGCTTGTCAGGGTAAAACACTTTCGGCGTGCTGATGACTTCGGACCAGGCGGGCAGCAGTATCCAGGTTTCTGGGATGATGTTGGCAACCGGCTTGGCCGTTAGTTCGAGCGCCGGCAACTTTTCCGGAACCAGGCGGTCGGCAAGATTGCGGAGCAGAGAACTAAACCAGAAGTGGCTGAGCTGGTCGGTGATCAGCTCGCCAATATCGACGGGAGTGGACTCGAGCTCAAGGGGCGGCAGAGTTTCGGGAGAAATTACGTCGCCGAGGTTGGTGAACACGGTACGAAACCAGGGCAGGCTCAACCGGTCGCCGAGGAGCAGTCCGACATTGACAGGCCGCGACGTAAGTTCTAGATGCGGCAGCTTTTCCGGCGCAAACGTGTCGCGGAGATTGGTCAGGAGGGACTTCCACAAAGGCCGAGTCAGGGACGCGGGCGGAAGCAGATCAATTGGAATCTCAGGTGGCAATACCGAAGGTTCTGGTTCCGGATACCACGCTTCAGCGGCGTTCGAACGATAAGACATCAGAAATACAATGCTAGATGGCGCGCAAGCAATTGTCACGCGCGTTTACGCACTTTTACAGGGTGAAAAAGCAGTAAAGGTCAGAGGTGAGAGGTCAGATTGGCAGAGATGAAAACACCCACTGCTGGAGGTCCCAACTCTGCAATCTGACCTTTCACCTCTGACCTCCCCCCTTGTTTCCGTCGGTGGTACATGGACTTTCAGCCGTTGAGGGTTGCGCCCGTCTGAAGCACAATCTCAAGATGACCGTTCCTAGTCTGGCAACGGCAACATTGTCACGGGAGACTCGGGCGATCATTCTAGTGCTGGGCGCCCTGACCGCCACGGCCGCGGCTAAAGACGTGGCGCTGATCTCGAACAAGAATAATTCCGTCCCCACGATGGCCCTGGCGGACGTAGTGAAAGTTTGCAAGGGACAGCTGATCCGCTGGCCGGATGGCAAACCGGTCACGATTATCATGCGGCAGCCGGGCTCTGCCGAATTGAAGATCGTGGAAGACAAGATCTACGCTTTGAGTTCTCAGGACGTGCGAGACGTAATCGCGTCCGCCAATCACAGCCGCTCAGACCGGCCGGCGATCATCCTGGGGGCGAGTGACGAAGAGGTAATCCGTAAAGTGGAATCAATGCCCGGAGCGGTCGGTCTGGTGGATGTTTACTCCATCACCGGGGCCGTGAAAGTGGTCAAGATCGGCGGCAAGCTTCCCTTGGAGTCAGGGTATCCCCTGCACGGAAACTGAAATTTGGTGTGTCTTTTCCCTTCGGGGCAGTGATGGAAGGACTTGATTGAGCAACGACAGTTTCGGGACGTCTTCCGCTTACGACCGGCGCAGGCGTTTTCCGCGCCATCGTCTGGACGCACGAATTCAGCTGACGGTATTTCGTGAAGGAGTCACGACCTCGCTCTGGGGCCGCACCAGTGAGTTGGGACAGGATGGCGTCGGGGCCACTCTGAGCGGCGAAATTAAGGTCGGCGAAGTTGTTTCCATGGAGTTCCCCATCCCCCTGCCGCCTTATTTCATGAAGGTGAGAGCGATTGCGCGCTACAGCGAAGGACTGCGCTGCGGATTCGAATTCCTGATTGTGACCAACGAACAGCGCGACACGCTTCGCCGGGTGTGCGAGGTCCTCTCCAGCGCTTTCTGAAACTCGTGACTGTCCCGCCAAATAAGAGCACCCCATTACTGCGGTAACTTTCTGCTGCAAACCGGGGTAGGTACCATCGCACTACTGCACGGTGCGATTGGGAAGGAACGTCTATGGGGGAGAAAGTCACCCCGCCAGCCGCTTCAACGGAGGTGCTGCGGGCGAAGGCGCTGCGGGACGCCCGCAAGCGCGGCACTCCACCGGTCCTTACGCAGGTTTCTGAGGCGCCTTCCAACGGCCACTCCGCAGCCAACAGCCTCGACGTCGAAAAAGCCTACCTCGAACAGATCGTTGAAAACGCTCCCGAAGCCATCAGCATTCTTGACCTCGACTTGCGCATCATGCGCATCAACGGGGAATTCACACGGCTATTCGGTTTTACGGCGGAGGAAGCGTACGAAAGAGTGATTGATGCCCTGATCGTGCCGCCGGACCGCTCCGCGGAAACGGTTTGGATCGGCGAAAGCGTCCGCAATGAAAACAAGCTTTCGCTCGAAACCCGCCGCCGCAGAAAAGATGGAACTCTGGTGGACGTGCTGCTCTCCGTCTCACCCGTGATTGTCGACGGGCGCAGGGTTGCGACCTACGCTTCCTATCGCGATATTACAGAGCAAAAGCGCGCTGAAGAGCTGAACTCCGCGCTCTACGCGATCGCAGCGCGCGCACACTCGGCCGAAGATCCGCAGCAGTTCTTTGCCGCCATTCATAGCATCGTGGGACAGCTGATGTATGCGCGCAACTTCTATATCGCGCTCCTTGACCCGGAGTTGCAGCTCTTGACCTTCCCTTATTTCGTGGATGAAGAGGACCCGGCTCCAGCGTCAAAGCGTCTGGGGCGCGGCCTGACCGAGTATGTCATCCGGACGGGTGCGCCGCTGCTAGCCACTCCAGACGTGTTCGAAGATCTGGTGCGGCGGGGCGAGGCCGAACTCATCGGCGCTGCATCGCTCGATTGGCTGGGAGTTCCCTTGAAGGGGAGCAATGGCTGCATCGGAGCGCTGGTGGTCCAAAGCTACAGCGAAAACGTGCGCTTTGGAGAACGAGATCGCGACATCCTGCAATTCGTTTCGCAGCAGATCGCCACCGCCATCGAGCACAAACGGTATGCAGAGGCATTGCGGCGCTCGGAAGCGCGCTACCGTTCTCTCATCCTGAGCGCAGCCTACGGCATTTACCGCTGCACCGTGGGAGGCACCTTCCTGGATGTGAATCCCGCTCTGATCGCGATGCTAGGGTACGGCTCGATGGAAGAAGTTCTGAAACTGGATGCGAGACGAGACGTTTTCTTTAATTCCCAGGAACTCGACCGGCTGACTGAAGACTACCGCCGCACGGGAACCCTGAATGGTGTGGAAGTGCAGTGGAAGTGTAAGGACGGACATGTGATCGTGGTCCGCCTGAGCGGCCGTCCCGTTAGTGGAGCGGAACAACCCGCAGAAGAACTGGAGATCATCGCCGAGGACATCACCGACCGGCGGCAACTCGAGGAGCAATTTCGTCAAGCCCAGAAAATGGAGGCCGTGGGGCGGTTGGCGGGAGGCGTCGCTCACGACTTCAACAATCTCCTGATGGTTATCAATGGATACACCGAGGTGCTGCTCGAGGAACTGAAGTCCGGCGACGCGATGCACCAGAAAGTGCAGTCCATTCAACAGGCAGCAGACCGCGCCGCTACCCTGACACGCCAGTTGCTGGCATTCAGCCGCAAGCAGTTGCTCGAATTGAAAGTGGTGGACGTCAACACGGTAATCAGCGACATGGAGCGACTGCTGCGTCCATTAATTGGCGAGAACATCGGGCTGAGCACGCGACTCTCTCCGGATGCCGGACGCACGCGCGCCGATGCCGGACAGTTGGAGCAGGTCATCATGAACCTGGTGGTCAACGCCAAAGACGCGATGCCCGAGGGCGGCAAGATCACGGTGCAAAGTTCCGAAGTGACCGTGAGACAGAATTTCCGGGAGCACCGCTTCATTCAGCCGGGCCGCTACGTGGTGCTGTCCGTGAGCGACACCGGGCACGGCATGGACAAGGAAACACAATCCCGCATCTTCGAGCCGTTCTTTACCACCAAAGAAAAGGGGAAAGGCACGGGCCTCGGTCTTTCGACGGTGTACGGCATCGTGAAGCAGAGCGGCGGATACGTGTTCCCGCAGAGCGAGCCGGGAGCGGGCACGACGTTCTATATCTACCTGCCGAGAGTGGAAGAGTCGCCGGAGGAGATGGCTCCGCCAAAATCGCAGGAGAATGAAAAGGGCGGCTGCGAGACGGTTCTGCTGGTCGAAGACGAAGCGTCGGTCCGCGAACTGGTACGGGAAACCCTGGCAGCGCGCGGCTACAAAGTGCTGGAAGCTGAAAATGGCGAGAGCGGTCTGCGCGTTGCGGAAGCCCATGGCGACGGAATCGATATCCTGATCACGGACGTGGTCATGCCCGGGATGGGCGGGAGGGAACTGGCGAAAAGGCTGCTTCAGATACGTCCGAATCTAGCTGTACTCTACCTCTCCGGCTACACCGAAGATACGATCCTCCACCAGGGAGCGCTTGGTCCAGGTACCGCGTTCCTGCAAAAGCCCTTCACCCTGCAAAATCTCGCCCGCAAAGTGCGGGAAGTCCTGCGCGTCGGGACGAACTGATACCAAAACCGGGCGGCGTGCAACTTTTCCTACATATCGGCGTCCTATACTGGTAGGGGCACATCCACGCACGCCCCGCTTCGCGTATCTTAAATAGTGGGTGGGGAATGCTCATTAAGAAGCCAGCCGATATTCCGTCTTCTGAAATCACTTCCAAAAGCGTGTACCTGAACCGGCGTCGGTTCATCGCGGGTGCAGCAGTGGCTGGGGCCGCGGCGGCGACCGCCTTCGCGTTTCGCGAGCTCGGGTCGCCATCTCTGGTGACCCAGGCCAACGCGAAGATCGATGGGCTTCAGAAGAGTCCCTTCAGCACCACCGAGACGCAGACGCCCTTCAAGGACGTGAGTAATTACAACAACTTTTACGAATTCTCGACTGACAAGTACGAGCCCGCCGGACTGGCAAAGAATTTCAAGACGCGCCCGTGGGCAGTAACCATCGACGGACTGGTCAAGAAAAAGCAGGAACTCGACGTCGACGCGATCATTAAGATGGCGGCTCCCGAAGAGCGTATCTACCGTCACCGTTGCGTCGAGGGCTGGTCGATTGTGGTGCCGTGGGTTGGATTTTCTTTAAGCGAATTGATCAAGCGGGCGGAGCCGCTGGGCAAGGCGAAGTTCGTCGAATTCACTACGCTCCTCGATCCCAAACAGATGCCGGGACAGCGCGTGCCAGTATTGAAGTGGCCCTACGTGGAGGGGTTGCGTATGGATGAAGCCATGCACCCGCTGGCATTGCTCTGTTTTGGGATGTACGGAGAAGTGCTCCCGAATCAGGACGGGGCGCCGCTAAGAATTGTCGTCCCCTGGAAATATGGGTTCAAGAGCGCGAAGTCCATTGTGCGTATCCGATTCACGGAAGAACAGCCGATGAACAGCTGGCAACTGGCCACTCCGAACGAATATGGTTTTTACTCGAACGTAAATCCGAATGTAGATCATCCGCGCTGGAGCCAGGCCAAAGAGCGCCGCCTCGGCGAGTTCTTGAAGCGGCCGACGCTTATGTTCAACGGATACGACCAGGTGGCGAGCTTGTACTCAGGAATGGACCTGAAGAAGAATTTCTGAGGTCAGAGTTAAAACATTGCAGAAGTTAGAAGTCAGATTGCAGAAGTAAAAAGCTCCTGCCGAATACTGCCGAGATTCAAAGACTTTACTCCTGCAATCTGACTTCTCTAACTTCTGCAATTGCATTTTATGAATCGCTTGCGAATCACCAAGATTCTGATCTTTCCCGCCGCGCTCGTTCCGCTGGGACGGCTAGCTTGGAAGGCCTTTCATGACGGCTTGGGCGCCAATCCGGTCGAGGTCATCACCCACTCAACTGGCGATTGGACGCTGATTCTGATCCTGACCACGCTCTCGATCACTCCGCTGCGCAAGCTGACGAAGCAGTACTGGCTGATCGGCGTGCGGCGCATGATTGGACTGTTTGCGTTCTTCTACGGCTGTTTGCACTTCACTACCTACATCTGGCTCGACAAGTCATTCGATGTGCACGAGATGATCAAGGACGTCTACAAGCGTCCCTTCATCACCGCCGGCTTCACTGCTTTCGTACTTCTGATTCCTCTGGCGTTGACCTCGACCAAGGGCTGGATCGGGCGTCTGGGCGGGAAGAATTGGCAGCGGCTGCATCGGTTGATTTATGTCACCGGAATCGCGGCGGTCATCCATTACATCTGGCTGGTCAAGGCAGATCTGCGAAAGCCTCTGCAATACGCTTTTGTCTTGAGTGTTTTGTTGCTATATAGAGTTGTCATCTGGATTTCAGAGGCGCGGAAAAAGCCAACCGCGCGCGCATTGCGGACGGATTCAGCGGAAGCAACTCGGGCCTGACGAACCTCCCTTTCAACCTTTCCACACAAAACTTTCTTTTAAAATCCGGGTTTAGAAGCATCTTACCGATTAGAGGAGTGTGCCAATGGATTTCCTTTCTGCCTTTCCGAGGCGCGTAGCGCGCCTGGTGGCGATGCTGGTCATAGCTGGAACCCTGATTTTCGCAGCAGGCTGCGGTAGCGGAAACGGCAATGGCGCCGGTGGCGGAGGGAACGGAGAGTTTACCAACGCCAGCTTAAAGGGACAGTATGTGTTTTCACTTACTGGCATTGGAGTAAACCAGGCGGCCAACGCGTCGGAACCATTTTCTGAAGTAGTCGTATTCACAGCTGACGGAAGTGGCCACTTGAGCGTTACGGTCGATGACTTTGATCAGAGTGGGACGTCGTTTTCCTTGCAGTCACCCCCTCTATCCGGCACCTACGGAATCAACAAGAACGGAACGGGCGTCCTGAAATTCAATTCGTCCAACTATGGAATCACGTTGGTTGATGACAATCATTTCTATGTGATTCAAGGGGATGTGTTCGCGACCGCATCCGGAACCGGCGAGAAACAGGACACAACCGCTTTCTCAGCGGTGCCTTCGGGAACATTTGTGTTTCAGAGTCACAACTTGTCGATCAGTTCGCGCGTGGGAAGCATGGCCGTTTCTAGCGGCAATATCAATGCGCTGGAGGACTTCCTTACTCTTGGATCTTCCCTTCCAAATTCCCCTACCGCAATCACGGGTTCTTTCGCGTCAGCACCCGATGCAGATGGGCGCGGCACATTTACTCTCAGCGATGGGTCAACGTTCGCCTACTACATGGTGAATTCCTCCAAATTCCACTTTATGTTTTTCTCGGATTCAAGTTCCACTCTAGAGATCGGACAGGCAGAGAAGCAAACTGGCGGTCCGTTCTCGACCGCAAGTCTCGGGCCCAATTCGTACGTGTTCGGCACTTCGGGAGACACGATCTCCAATCCGGTCGGAATCCACTCAGCGGGTGTACTCACTACCGACGGGAGTGGGAACCTCACCGGCACCGTTGATTGGGAGCAGGACGCAACCGTTAATTCCGAGATTTCGCTGCAGAATACGAGCTTCTATTCCCTCGACACCAATGGCCGTGGCAAATTCAACCTTGACTTGAGCAATGGCCTCTCGAACCAGAAGATCTTCTGGATGGTGAGTCCGACTCGAGCGTACGTTCTCGTAAATAGCTCGGCCGCGATCGAAGATGGAACGTTCTCCCAACAACAGGGCGCCCCGTTTTCGAACAGCAGCATGGACAGTCAGTCGGCCTTCTTTATGGACGGATTCGACGTTGCTTACAAGGACCGCTCTGGAGTATTGACGCCCAACGGGAGCGGGTCCCTAGATTGGAACCAACAGGCGAACTCGTTCGACGTTAATCTTGGGGGAGTGCCAAGCAGTACCACGACGAACGGCACGTATCAAGTGGGCTCGAACGGCCGCGTCACCGTAGTAGTCAACAACGTTAGCAGCGGAATTGTGTTGTACCTGAGCTCCAGCAATTCCGGATTCATGGTGCAGGAGGACGGGGCAGATATCGGCGGGGCTTTCGTCCAGCAGGCCTCGCAGTAGCCGACAGCGAGACCCCCGGGGAATATCCTGGCAAAGAAGTTTATGTGAATTCCCAGCGGCGGTTAGCGAACTGCCGGATTGCGGGCTTCGGCCGGTCGCTAACCACGAACCATCAACCACTGCCCTACGCCATCGCCTCCGCAGCAATCTTCTCCGTCACAAACGCCTCAATCACGTCGCCGACTTTGATGTCGCCGTAGTTTGCGATCGAGATGCCGCATTCCATGCCGTTGGTTACTTGAGAAGCGTCGTCCTTGAAACGGCGCAGCGATGCGACCTTGCCGGTGAAAACGACGGTGTTGTCGCGCAGCAAGCGTACCTGAGAGTCGCGCTTGATGAGGCCGTCGTTTACGCGGCAGCCTGCAATCATGCCGACCTTCGGGATGCGGAAGGTTTCGAGCACCTCGGCGCGTCCCTGATAGGTTTCTTTGATCGTCGGTTCGAGCAGGCCAGTCATGGCGCGCTTGATCTCGTCCTGCAGTTCGTAAATGATCGAGTGCAGGCGGATGTCCACTTTGTCCTGTTCCGCTAGTTCCTGCGCCTTGCGCTCGGGTCGCACGTTGAAGCCGATGATGATCGCATTCGACGCCGAAGCCAGCAGCACATCGCCTTCGGTAATCGCGCCCACGCCCGCTCGTAGTACCTTCAGGCGAACTTTGTCGTTCGAAAGCTTCGCGAGAAGATCGGTGAGTACTTCGATCGAGCCCCCGACATCGCCCTTGAGGATGATGTTCAATTCCTTCATACCCAAAGTCTTCAACTGCTCGGACAGGCCTTCGAGCGAAACGCGGGAACTCTTGGCCAGCGTCGCTTCGCGGGCCTTCTGTTCACGATAATCGGAGATGTCGCGCGCTTTCTCGCGGTCCGTCACCACGACGAATTGATCGCCCGCCTGTGGCAGGCCTTCAAGCCCAAGGATTTCAACCGGCGTCGAGGGCGGTGCTTCCTGGAGCTGTTGTCCGCGGTCGTCGAACATGGCGCGGACTTTCCCATACACGTTGCCGACGACAAAGTTGTCGCCGGTGCGCAGAGTGCCGTTCTGCACGAGGATGGTGCCGACGGGGCCGCGTCCGCGATCGAGCTTGGCTTCGAGAACGACGCCGCTGGCGGCCCGTCCCGGGACCGCTTTCAGTTCCTGCAGGTCCGCGGTTAGGCAGATCATTTCCATCAGCAGGTTGAGATTGCTCTTCTTCTTCGCTGATACATCTACGAAGACAGTCTTTCCGCCCCACTCCTCGGGCAGCAGGCCACGATCGCCGAGTTGCTTCTTGACGCGGTCGGGCAATGCCTCCGGCTTATCGATCTTGTTGACGGCGACGATGATGGGAACTTCGGCAGCGTGCGCGTGATCGATCGCTTCGAGCGTCTGCGGCATAACGCCGTCATCAGCGGCTACGACTAGCACGACGATGTCAGTGGCCTTCGCGCCACGGGCGCGCATGCGCGTGAAAGCTTCGTGACCGGGCGTATCGAGAAAGACGATCTCGCGACCGTAAGCGGGAGACGCTGTGTCGAGGATGCGGACTTTATAGGCGCCGATGTGTTGGGTAATGCCGCCGGCTTCACCTTCGGCCACGTTAGTGGAGCGAATCGAATCGAGCAGAGTGGTTTTGCCGTGATCGACGTGGCCCATGATAGTGACCACGGGCGGACGCGGAACGGCATCGGCGCCTTCTTCGCTGCCTTGGACGGTATCGGCCATGTCCTTCGAAGCTTGTTCCTCGAAAGTGATGACCTCGGTGTCGGCTCCGAAGAAACGCGCCATTTCGGTGGCCAGTTCGGCGTCGAGCGTCTGGTTGATGGTCGCAAAAACACCTTTCGCCAGCAACCGCGCGATCAGATCCTTGGCGCGAATGCCCAACTTTTCGGCCAGATCCTTGACCGAAATTCCTTCGGTGATGGTGATGTTCCGCGTGATGGGCAGCGGCTCGTTGGAAATCGTCACCCTCGGCGGAGGAGTGTAGCCCTTCATCGGGCCTTCTTTTATGCCGCGCGGAATGTAGCGCTGGCCGGGACGCCGCGAGGGCCCACCGGGACGAGCGCCGGGACGCGACGGTCCGGGGGGCGCCATTGCGCCTCCTCCGGGGCCTACTCCCAACGGACGAGTGCCGGTAGGCGACTGTCGCGTGGGATGCATGGGCCGACGTTCGCCCGGACGCAGGGGCGGACGAGCTCCGGGCGCGGATTGCGGCGGCCGGGGCCGCTGGAATATTGGCTTGCCCGGCTCGGGGCGTCCGGGAGCAGGGCGCGATGCGGTGCCGGCTGACGAGAGCGGAGCTTTGTATACCGGACGCGGTCCCGTCTGGGGCATGATGACTCGCGGCGGCGCGGTGGCAGCAGCGGGCGGCTTGGACGCGGCGGCCTGCAACTGCGCGGATTGAGCCGGTGGCGGTGCGGCAACGGAAGCAATGGGGCTCGGAGCAACGGGAGGTGCAGGCCGTGGAGGAATTGCAACCGCCGCCGCAGGTGTTGACATCGCACTTGGCGGTGGAGCGGTCGGCGGCTTCGGAGTGACGACGGGGGCAGGTGGCCGCGCTGCCGCGACTGAAGCCGGCGTAACAAATTTCGGCGCCGGAGGTTCTGCGGCCGGTTTGGCCGATGCTGGCGGTTTACCCTGAGACGGCGCGGAAGGGGCTTCGGGCTTAGCCGACGTGGGTGCTGCAGCCGCCGGCTTGGCTACCGAACGAGCCGGAGTTCCGGTCGCTGCTTCTGTCTTTTGTTGGATCGCACGCAGGACATCTCCTGGGCGGGAGATATTAGACAAATCAATCTTGGTTTTGATCTCGTCTTCGGCGCGAGCGGCGCGGGAAGTCTTCGAGGATGCGGCGGCTTCTTCTGCATGAGCGCGGAAATATTTGCGGACCAGCACCGCCTCGTGCTCTTCGATCGAGCTGGAGTGCGTCTTCTTCTCGGTTACTCCGACCTCAGTGAGCGCGTCAAGAATCGCTTTGCTCTTGACTTCCAGCTCCCGCGCCAGATCGTTGATTCGAATCTTGCTCATCCACCCTCTCGCCTTCTGGTTTCCGCTAAGCTCTCATATCGACCTCAGGGAGTGAATCATGCTGCAATCGTGCAGCCCCTAAAGGGGCGTCAAGCATTCACAATTTCGGCATCGCTGAAAGCGATGCCCCGATACGAACCGGTTCGGATCCGAGCGCCGCTTCAGTTCTTCTCTTCTTCTGTGGCCTTCTCGATCGCGGGCTCGGTCTCAGTCCCGCTTTGCGCTGTCTCGGCGGCCTCGCTACCCACGGGCTCGCCGGCCGCCTCGATTTCCGCGGTGTCATCATCAGCTGAAGTCTCCGCCGCTTCGAGCGACTTCGTCTCGACAGGCAGCTCGGCCGCCTCGGAGGCGCCTTCCGCAGTCGCTTCCTCGCTGGCCACCGCCTGTATGCCTTCGGATTCCGCGGCCGCTACCGCCTCGCCGCCTTCAAGGCTCGAGAAATAATTATTGACCGCGATGCTGATTTTTTCCACCGTCTTGGGACCAATGCCTTCGATGGCCTCCAGTTGCTCAGGCGTCATGTCGGCCAGTGATTCGACCGTAGTCACCCCGGCAGCTTTCAACTTTTCGACTAGGCCCTCGCCCAATCCCGGAACGTCCTCAAGCGGCGTCACGCTCTGCGGGAGCATCGCCGACATCTGCTGCTCGACTTCCTGCCGCTTTTCTTCCTCGCTCTTGATATCGATCTTCCAGCCCAACAGTTTCGCCGCCAACCGGACGTTCTGGCCTTTCTTGCCGATGGCCAGCGAGAGCTGAGTGTCGTCTACTACGACTTCCAGGTGCTTTTCCGCGGAATCGACGACCGTAACGCGGCTGACTTTGGCCGGCTGGAGCGCCTTTTCGGCAAAAGTGACCGCATCTTCGTGATACTCGATGATGTCAATCTTCTCGCCGCGCAGTTCGCGGATGATGGACTGCACGCGCATACCCTTCATGCCAACGCAGGCACCCACCGCGTCCACGTCCTTGTCTTTGGACATGACGGCGATCTTGGTGCGCTCCCCGGCCTCGCGGGCGATGGCGCGGATCACAACCGTACCGTCATAGATTTCGGGAACTTCGGTCTGGAACAGATGCTGTACCAGTTCCGGAGCGGCGCGCGAAACCACAACACCCGGTCCCTTGGAGGCCTTTTCGACGCGCACGATCACCGCGCGCACCCGCTCGCCCACGGCGAAGGACTCGAGGCGCGATTGTTCCTTGCGTCCCATGCGCGCTTCGGCCTTGCCGATATCGAGAATCACATCCGGACCCTCGATGCGCTTCACGGTCGCATTCACCACTTCGTTCACATGGCCGATGTACTCGTTGTAAACGGTGTCGCGCTCAGCCTCACGTACTTTTTGGAAGATGACTTGCTTGGCCAGTTGCGCTGCAATGCGTCCGAGAATTCCCTCGGTGACCTTGGGAATGAGCAACTCGCCGCCCGCTTCCGCGTTGGGATCGAGCTTGCGCGCCTGGTCGACCGTCACCTGCAAGTTGGGATCCTCGATCTGCTCGGGATTCTCGACGATCGCCTTGACCGCATAGGCGTTGATCTTGCCGGAATCCTTGTCGAGGACCGCTCGCAGATTTTCCTGGGACTTGTAGTACTTGCGAGTCGCGACGACGATGGCGTCCTCGACCGCGCTGACTACAATCTGCGGGTCGATCCCCTTCTCGCGGCTGACCCCTTCGATGATGTTGTAAAGCTCGCTTGCCATAAAAGTTCGGGTCACGGGTCACAGGTGACAGGTCACAGGTCATGAGGCTGTACAGTGAGCCTCTGACCCGTCACCTGTGGACCCGTGACCTTTCTTTTAAATTTCCGGTACTAAGTTGGCCTTCTCAACGTTGGCCAATTCAATTTCCACTTTCGGGGCCTGTCCGTCTTTCGGACCCATCTTGCGGCGGGCGACACTCATATCGAGCACCAGCTTGCCGTTCTCGAAGCTTTCCAGGTTGCCTTCAAAATGCCTGTTGTTGTTCACCGGCTGGCGCGTCATCAACTTCATGCGATGTCCGCGGAAGCGCTCAAAATCGGCCGCCCTGGTCAACTTGCGATCGAGTCCCGGAGAAGAAACCTCCAGCAGATACGATCCGCCCGGCATCACATCCTCAACATCCAGGATGGTTCCGAACTCGCGGCTGAAATTCGCACAGTCTTCGTGCGTTACACCGTCGGGATGGTCGTGAGAAGGGATCGCTCCCGGGCGGTCAATGAAAACCCGCAACATGCGATACTTGCCCGCCCCGTGGAATTCGATGTCCGCCACTTCCAGTCCACTCGAACCTGCCACGCGGTCGGCAATATTCCGCACCTTCTGCTCATCAAAAGCCATCTTTTCAGTAACTTCAGCCCGAATCGCCGGGCTAATCGTGCCCCAAACTAAAAAGTGGGCTTGCGCCCACTGGTGTGCTTCGACAATTCCTAAGAACTACGACACAACAGTATTCATCACTAACTATACGCCTGCGAGTGCGAAAAGACAAACCGGAGCAGCGTACGATATGGTTCGGAGAATTACAGAGTGGAGCCTTCCGGCGCCACCACCAATGCCTCGGCGCACACTGGGTCTGCTGGCCCGCGGTTCTGTGCTTTAAGAGATCGCCGCGGACTCTCGGCCCCGGGAAAAATACCGGGTTACGCTGGTTTCTCTCGTAACCTTGCGAAGAGATTGTCTTTAGCCGAGACTCTTTAGATGCAGTTTTCGCGCAGTCATCTCGGCATTGCGCTCGGCGCGGGAGGCCTGCTGGTCCTGGTGTTCCTGGGCTATCTCTGGTGGCTCAGCAACCAGCCCCCGGTGCTGGCGCGTTCGGAAGAGCGCGATCCCCTGACTCGCATGCCGCTGAGCATCACAATGAATCCGTTTCGCGATCGCACGATCGAACGGACCGCCGGCAATTTCATTCGCGAAATGCGCGATGGAAACTGCCGCCAGGTTCTGGCAAAGTGGGAGAAGAAAAAGGACTATCGCAAGAAGCGCGCGGACTTCATCTGCGATTCCGAGTCCGAACATCCGCTGATTTCGTGGAATCTCATCGAGTGGGAAGACGCGGCACCATTGGTCATCCTTCACTACAAAGGCGAACGCTACTCCAGTCCCAGCCATGATGCCACCTACAAGGACCTGTTTTCGGTGACGGAAGAAAGTAAGGAAGGACAGTGGGTAGTCACGAAGTACGATGCGTTTTATTAAGAACCGGAAACTGAACTAACCGCTATCCCCCAATGTGCACCATAGTCCGTGACGCAGGCACAAACCCAGGTTCGCCGATGTGGTGACGCTCTTCTTTCTTCTGCACGACTCCCACGATGAACTCAGCCAGCTTGTCGTCCGACGCGCCGCGGCGCATCAGTTCGTGCAGGTCGTGATCCCAAATTGAGAACAGGCAGGTGCGGATTTTGCCGTCGGAGGTGATGCGGATGCGGCTGCAATGGCCACAGAAGGGATGCGATACCGGAGCGATGATGCCGATTTCGCCGATGCCATCTTCGAATACGTAGCGGCGCGCGGTTTCGCTGTGCTCGTGAGAAATTTCTACCAGCGGTTTGTATTCCGCCATACGAATCAGGATCTCGTCAAGAGTAACGACGATTTCCGGAGTCCAGACCCGATCTTCCTCCAGAGGCATGAATTCGATAAAGCGCACGACCACGCCTTCTTCACGCGCGAACATGCCGAAGGGGATGATCTGGTCTTCGTTGAATCCGCGCAGTAGCACACAATTGATTTTCACCGGATCGAGTCCGGCGCGGCGGGAGGCGCGGACGCCGGCGAACACGCTGTCAAATCCATTGGGCACGCGGGTGATGCGAGCGAAGCGATCGGGATCGACGGCGTCCATGCTGACGGTAACGCGGTTCAGACCGGCTTCTTTCAGCGGCTGGGCGATCTCGGCGAGCAGGTGGCCGTTCGTGGTCATCGCGATGTCGAGTTTTTCGCCCGCAAGCGTGCGCAGATTGGACAGTTCCCGCACGAACTCCACGACGCCTTTGCGCAGGAGCGGCTCTCCTCCGGTCAGCCGGACCTTGGTAATTCCGAGGCCGACCAGAATGCGCGTCATCCGCAGATAATCTTCAAAGGGCAGCTCGGCATAGATCGCGCCGTTCGTTCCGGTCCGGCAATAGACACAGCGGTAGTTGCAGCGGTCCGTGATCGAGATACGGAGGTCGTGAATCGAGCGGCCGAAGTTGTCAGAAAGAGGCATTTAGCAATTAGCAATTGGCACTTAGCTTGAGGCGGGTCGGTTAAATACCAAGCGCCAAATGCCAAGTGCTGAAAGCCTTCCGGAAAAGAAGCACGGGCAGGAATGACCCTGGCGAGCGTTTCCTTTCCAAACACGGGAGGCGCAGGCGTTTCCACCTGCACCCTCGGACCTCGCCAATTTTCTGGCGAAACCCTCGCCCCCAGCGCCAGGTATTCCCAAGGCGCGTGAGGGTCGGAAACTCAACACGATTATAGATGCCAGGGGCGGCGCCGAGGCGACAAACTTTCGTGGTCGCTCGACTGCTAGACTGGCAGCATGAAAGCACTGGTTATCCCTCGTTTCGGCGGCCCGGAGGTCTTGGAATTGCAGCAAGTCCCGGACCCGCATCCCGGACCTGAACAAACTCTCGTGCAAGTACAGGCGGGAGGCCTGAATTTTGCCGACTTGCTAACGGCGCGCGGCGGATACCCGGGAACTCCGAAACCGCCGCTGGTCGCAGGGCGGGAGTTTGCGGGTATCGAAATCGCCAGCGGTCGGCGGCTCATGGGATACACGCAGTGGTCGGCCTTCGCAGGGAAGACGGCTGGATATCGTTCCTTATTGTGGCCGGTTCCCGAGAAATGGACTGCGGAGGAGGCGGCTGCGTTTCCCGTGATCTTCTTCACCGCCTACTTTGCCTACTGGAAAGCCGGCTTGATAGACAAGCCGGCGGGGACGCGCGTTTTGATCCATGCGGTCGCGGGCGGAGTCGGTACTGCCGCCGTCCAGATCGGGAAGATCCTGGGCGTTGAAACGTACGGCACTTCTTCCTCGGACGAGAAGCTCGCCCGAGCCCGCGAACTCGGCCTGCAGCACGGCATCAACTACAAGCAAAAGGACTATCAGGACGCGATCAAAGACCTGACGCGCGCAGAAGGTGTCGACGCGGTGTTTGAAATGCTCGGCGGCGAGCACGTTGCCAAGAGCGTAAAGTGCTTGCGCGACTTTGGACGCGTAATCGTTTACGGCGCGGCCACCGGAGAGCCTCCCGTGCTCGACACGCGACTGTTGCATGCGAGAGGCACGAGTGTCCACGGTTTGTGGCTGAGTTACTTGAGCCACAATCGGGCTCTGATGGATTTGGCGTGGCGACAACTGTCGCAATGGCTCAATGAAGGCAAGCTGCATCCTGTAATCGGGAAGGTGTTCCCGCTCGAAGAAGCGCGTGCAGCATACACGCTGATGCAGGAAGGCAAGAACTACGGAAAGATAGTCCTAAAGATCGCCTAAAAAGAAAACCATTGGTAGAGACGTAGACGCGCAATGCAAGGCACGTTTTATCCGGGGCCCTCGCTGTCGTGGGTGATACTTCACAAAACAAATCCCACCTGTTACGAACCGTGTAAAGTCGGCAAAGTTGCTAACGCGGCCCGCCGCAGCTCGTCCAAAACTCAAGTCTCAAGGAAAACGGAACTTCCCAAACCAGGGATTCGTATCCTGAAGCGAGCTTACTGAGGGTGAGTGGAGGAGGCCCCTCGACTTACTCAAACAACATTTAAGCAGGGTGACGGGACTAGCTCACACTTGGTTTGGCGGCCCAGGTGAGTCGAGTCCAGGCAAAGAGCACGAGTTCGCGGCCCGCGTCTTTTTGCGTCACCCTGACACGCGCATTGTAGGACTTTCTCAGAAAAACACAAGTCCTACGTTAAGAAAACTACAACCAGCCGCCCTTGGGACCGGCCAAGCCGGGCAGAAGGGATCAATATTATGAAGTGGAACCATGTGGCAAAGAGTGTAGTGCTGGCGCTGGCCGTACTGGTGGCAACGAGCGCATTCGCAGGCAATAACAAAGGTTCTCTGCATCTGAGCCAGGCGGCCCAGGTTAATGGACAAGCGGTTCCAGCAGGAGAGTACCAGTTGCGCTGGGAAGGCACAGGATCGAACGTGGAAGTGAGTTTCATGCAGGGGAAGAAAGTTGTGACGAAGGCCCCGGCGAAAGTGGTCGAGCTCAAGAGCACATTTGGCAACGACGCCGCGGTCATCGACCGCAGTTCGAGCACGCCATCGCTCACGGAAGTGCGCTTTGCCGGCAAGAAGTATGCCCTCGAGATCGGCGGAGCCGAGAAAGCAGCGATGGGCGAGAGCACCAGGTAGAGGTCGTTTCCTGAACGAGGCAGACAGGGGAGGCGCGTTTTTCTCCCCTGTCCTTTTTTAGTTCGAGGCCAGGACGTCGTAGTTATAGTTCACCAACGCCCGCTTGGGAGCGGTCTTCACGCCTCGCAGCGGCACTTTCTGGTCAATCGAGGAATTCCCAATCAGGCTGGCACGGCCCAGGTTGACGGTGCGGCCGTCCGCCAGCTCCAGATAGATGGAGACCAGCATACGGAACCTATCGTCCACGCCGGATTGCGTCAGCTTGAAAGCGAATACCACGTCGCCGTTTGCGTCCTTGTCGAAGGTTGCGTCCATCTTGTAGCTGGGCAGCGCGGTCCCGTAGACGTACTCGTTGAAGAACCAGTCCATGCGATGGTTGCCGTCGAGATCCATTTCTTTCGTCATGTGTTTCTCCACCATCGCTTTGAAGTCCTCGGTGGTGCAGCCTTGCCGGAGTAGGTCTTCACGAAGTCCTGCATGGTGGCTTTGAAGTTCTGGTCGCCGGTCTGGCGGTCCCACATCATCATGCGGATCATGTGCAGAATGTAGGCGCCTTTGGGGTAGATGAGATCGCGCGTGACGTTGAATCCGCCTCGACTGTTATTCAAACGGTAGCCCATGGTGAGGGGACCTACGTCAATGGCGCGAAACCCTTCTTTGTTGCGCAATGTCAGCAACTCACGCTCATCGTTCCAGAATTGCGTAAACTTCTTGGGATTCTTCTCGATGAGCTGAATGAAGAGCGATGCCGACATGTCGGCGAAGCCTTCACTCATCCATTGGTCGCGATAGGAATTGAATCCGACCAGGTGTCCCCACCATTGATGAGCGACTTCGTGGGGCGCGACGATCTTCCAGTAACCGCGATCGCCGAAATCCAGGCCCAGCGAGTGCCGCACGGTCGTGTCGAAAAAGGAACAGATCGGCAACCACACTAGAGTCGGCCAGGCTTGGCCGAAATCGCAAGCCGTCTGTTGCGACATCGCCAAGGTGCTTGTACGGAAGTGGGCCAAAGTAGTCTGAATAGAGTTGGACCGAGACCTGTCCCTCGGCGAGCGCATGTTTGATCATGCCCGTGGTGTTCATGTTTCCTAAAGCGACAGGCGCTCCCATGTGAGAACCCTGCGTGGGGAGATCTTCGTCAACGGCATGTTGCAGGCTCCGCACCCAGTCGGGAGGCTCTTCGTTGGCATAGGATTGCACCACGTAGTCGGGGGCCGTCAGTTTCGCCTCTTCCACTTTGAACCTGCCGAAATTGAAGCCGGCTACTGTCTGCGGCACCTCGCTCTTCCACACAGTCACGTCTTGGCCGCCATCGTTGGTGTCGCTGACCAGGCTGCCGGTGGCGGTAATCTTCATGCCTTTCGGGATACGAAAGGTCATGTCGTAAGCGGTGTACTCTCCGAGAGAAGAGCTGGCGTTGTTGGGGTACCAATTGTGCCGGGCGATGGGGAAATAGTTGCCATTCCCTTCGTTAGAGACTGCCTCTTTCCCACTGTAGCTGGTGGTAATCGTGAATTTCTCACCCGCGGCCAGAGTCTTGGGAAGAATCACCGAGAAATCCGCATCGTCATTTTTGTCTTCCTGAATAAATGAAAGGGATTGGCCGCTTTCGGCCGTCACACTTTGCACCCGCAGCCGGCGGTAAAGATCGAAAGGCACAACGCGCAATCCGTTCACGCGCGAGACAAAAGTGGTGGTGGACTTGCCGGTCAGGTTGGCGTTCTTCTCGATGGTGGTTTCGAGCTGCTGGTGTTCGATGTGAATCACGCCATTGGCCTGAGAACCCAGGGCCGTGCCCTGTTTGTATTCGTCCGCGAAGTGAAATGCCGCCCACACTCCAAGCTTGTTGTCGTCGTAAGTGGCAAATTCAACTTCTTCCGGGTCCACCGGCATGACCAGCGGCGGGGCGCCGTGAGGATCGATCGCGAAGATTTCTTTGCCGCTGTATTTCTTGCCGTGAATGACCGCCAGGAAAAAGCCTCCGGGCTCGGTGCTTAAAACGTCCTGCAACAGGCGCGCTTCCAGGTTCCACTTCAGAATCTGGTTGTGACGCATCGTACTTTGGCTGTCGTGGAGTAAGCCGGCATCACAGGCCCCTGAGGCGGTGCCTCCCGCTTTCTTGATCTCGTCATAAGTCGAGTCGGTAAAACGGAAGACGGCCTGGCTGAGTTCTCGCTGAATTCGCTTTCTCTGGTCAACATCTTGAGGCTGGCCGCTTCGGAAGGCAGACCCGGATCGAGAACGAGATTGCCGTCCCCGACGAAGACCGCTCCCGTTACTTTGCCGCCTACGGGCGCGACGAAACAGATCGCACCGGAGCGCAAGTGGAAAGTCGCGGCATCGCGATGGAGCGTGAGGTTACGGACTCCGACGCTTTCACTGCCGAGCGTGAGGTTGCGCAGTTGCTGGTAAGCGGGATTGGAGTTGCGGCCCTGGGCGGGCGTATCGGCGGCGAGGAGGGGGAAAGATAGCACGAGCAGAACAGTCACGCACCCGGATGTTCGACGAGTTAGGGCTAACATGCAGCCTCCGATTCCAGGGGAGAGAGGAGTATTACACAATTTCCCCGATTCCCTTGGCGGGAAATTCTGGGATGTCGGACATTCAAATGTACTTGTCAGGATGGTGCCGCGGCGATACACTCGCCGCGGCTGCACTTGGCTAATGAAGTGGTGTCAACGACGATAGAGAACCGAGATAGCTACCTCCTGGAGAGCATTATGCAAAACGTAGCGCCGAAGTCTCTCTTTCTGGCTGCGCTCATCCTAAGCGTCTATCCGCAGTCTGCGCGGTCTCAGGAAACCAATTCAGCGCAGGATCAGAGCAAGCCAGCTAGCGAGACAAAGCCAGCTTCCAATGAGCCTGCCAAGGAAGTTGCTCCTGACTTGAAGCAAGCCTCCTCCGACGAAGGGAAACTTGCTACTGTAAACAACGCAAAAATCCCTTCCTACTCGAGAGTCTATGTCGCTCCGATGATAGGAGGGTTCGAAAACTACATCATCGCCGGATTGCGGAACAAGAAGGTACCTCTGACGGTAGTGATGGACCGCAGCAAGGCTGAATACGAAATTAGTGGAGTTTCAGAGAGCGAGAAGGCCGGTTGGGCGAAGATGCTGTTCATCGGCGTACAGAACTCCAATGAGGAGGCGAGTATCAAGATCGCCCATCTCAAGACGGGCGCGGTCATTTTTGGGTACTCCGTCCACAAGACCAACTCTATGCGCGGAAGGCAGAGCGCAGGAGAAGCATGCGCCAAACACATCAAGCAAATTGTGATTGAGTAGTGCGCCGTTTTGTCGGCAGAAACTGGAGAGGTGACCTATGGCCAACAGACGAGTGGTGAGCATGGTTTTCTTTTTGATTGCGGCTGCCGTAATTGCGCTGGCGGGCGAAAAGAATGCGCCGCCCTCCCAAAAAATCCCGAAGGGAGCCAAGGTGTTCGTTGCGCCCATCGCGCAAGGTTTTGATTCGTTTCTGAAAGATGCCATCGCCAAGAAAAAGGTCCCGGTAGAAATTAGTACGAACCGCGATCAGGCGGACTATGAGATCACGGGCACGGCCGAGACTCAAAAGGCCAGTACGGCCAAGATACTGATCATGGGAAACTGGCATTCGCGCGAAGAGGCCAGCATCACGCTCAGCAACATCAAGAGTGGAGAAGTTGTGTGGGCCTATTCTGTCCACCAGGAGGCCTCCACTCACGGCAAGCGCAGCTCTGCGGAGTCCTGTGCCAAGCATCTCAAGGATGCAATCGAAGGACAATAGGACCGAAGGCAACCGTGGGGATTTCCTGCGGAGACTCATCGACATAGGTGTGCGACCTTAAGGTGTATCAGCGTTCTCCAGTTCAGCGCTCAAGTGCACACTGCTGCCAGCATTGACCTTTAACTTGCGCTCCCAGTTCTTGAACCCAGTCTTCTTCACCGAGATAGTGTGATCGCCCTCTGAAATCTGGACGTCCGACGGAGTGTTTCCGACGAAGTTGCCGTCCACTTCGATGTCTGCACCGGGAGGATTGGACTCAAGCTGGAGCTTTGCGGATGAGGTACCGGCACTTTGGGTAGGGCTCGCGGAGAGCAGACTCTGTTGGGAGCCAGGACTTATCGGAGTCTGTTGGAATTTCGCGATGTCCAGCTTCATATCACCGCTCACATAAGCTGTTATCTCAGTCCCTTTCGGGATGGTGATGTCCTTGCCGTGCATGAACAGGAAAAATGGCGCTGCCGGAAAAAATACAATGCCGGTCGCCACGATGCCTCCCACCATGACTCCCGTGTGACCTCCGCCCTTGAGGTCCTTGACCGCGCGCAAAGGCGCTTTCTCGCTACTCACCAGCTTGACATAGTCGATGTTGACTCCCAGTTTCCCGCCGCGCGCCATTCTTCGCTTGGCCTGAGCCTCCGTAACGGTCGCGAAAGCAAGCCCTCCTTTTGGAATGACCAGGGTTCCGTTCACGCTAACGTCCTGCACGACCTCGAAGTCAACAGTATCCCCGACATGGCAATCCGCTGAAGAAATGGTGCGATTGATGCGAAGCTTCACAGGAATCGAATCCTCGAGCACAAACCCCTTTGCTGAAGTGAAGTTCGAGGTGTCTGCGGGTTGCTCTTGCGTGAATGGCTTTACTATCGGCTGAGCCGGAGTTGCATCGGGCGCGTTGGTGTTGGTTGCCTGGCCCACTAACCCAACAGACAGAAAGAGTGGGACCAGGTACAAAATAGTTCCCTTCATCGAGAATCTCCGATCAATAACTACTCAAGAGTCGTTTGGGAAACAAGGGCCGGGAACAAAGCCATTATGCTCTGTGCAGAGATTATGTGAAAGGAAATACTGTAAGAAGGTCTTTAGCGGCACGGCCGTGCGTCGTGCCCCAAGATACGAACAAGGGACGCCTAACCACCAAAAACAAACCGCTAACCACTGACTTCAATATTTTGGCATCGTGGGATCGATCTTATCTGCCCAAGCCAAAATCCCCCCGGTCAGGTTGTGGACCTTCTTGAATCCGGCCTGGCGCAGAAAGGTTACGGCCTTGCCGCTGCGCACGCCGGAACGGCAGTGGGCGACGATGTCGCGGCTGGAGTCGAGCTCATGCACGCGCTTGGGCAGATCGCCGAGCGGGATGAGATAGCCGTTCAGATTGCAGATCTGGTACTCGTGCGGTTCGCGGACGTCGAGGATGAAGAGGTCTTTCTTCGCGTCGAGTTGCTGTTTTAACTCTTCCACGGTGATAGCTGGCACGTCGGTGGCGACGGGTGCTTCTTCACCGCGGATTCCGCAGAATTCGTTGTAGTCGATCAACTGGGTGATGGTCGGGTTCGTGCCGCAGACGGGGCAGTCCGGACTCTTGCGCAGCTTGAGTTCGCGAAATTTCATGCCAAGCGCGTCCACCAGTAACAAACGCCCGATGAGCGGATCGCCCTGGCCGAGGATCAGCTTGATGGTTTCCGTTGCCTGGATCACACCGACCAAGCCGGGAAGAATGCCTAACACACCGCCTTCCGCGCAGGACGGAACCAGCCCGGGAGGTGGCGGCTCGGGATACAGGCAGCGATAGCACGGGCCTTCTTCGGTAGCGAAAACGCTGGCTTGACCTTCGAATCGGAAAATCGATCCGTAAACGTTCGGCTTGCCGGTGAGCACACAGGCGTCGTTGACTAAGTAGCGCGTGGGGAAGTTATCGGTGCCGTCGGCGATGATGTCGAACTCGCGAAACAGTTCGAGCGCATTGGCGCTGGTCAGGCGCGTGTTAAACGTTCGCAGATTTATGTACGGATTGATGGCCTTCAGCTTCTCGCCGGCGGAATCGAGCTTCTTGCGGCCAACGTCAGCGGTGCTGTGGATGATCTGGCGCTGCAGGTTGGTGTAATCGACAACGTCGAAGTCCACGATGCCGAGGGTGCCGACACCCGCGGCGGTCAGATAGAGTGCCAGCGGCGATCCCAGACCTCCCGCGCCGATGCAGAGGACCTTCGCAGCCTTCAGCTTCTGCTGACCTTCCATGCCGACCTCTGGCATGATCAGATGGCGCGAGTAGCGCAAAATTTCGTCGTTGCTCAGAACGGCTTCGGGTTTGGCTTCGGTCAACGTGGCCATAAGATCCTCAGGAAAAGTGTATTTGGTTCGACGGCGGACTACCGACAACAGCAACGACAACAGCGCGCCGGGCAGGTCATTCGGCGATGTGTCAAGGCGCAGATCATAAGGTCAGCAGCCGCCGGCGATGGACGGCACAATGGAAATGGTATCACCGTCTTTCAGCGTCGTGGCTTCTTTCTGCAGGTAGCGCATGTCTTCGTCGTTGACGTAAACATTCACGAAAGCCCGCAGCGCACCGTCGTCAGTGTAGAGGTGACGCTTCAACTCCGGATGCTGCGTGATGAGACCGTCCAGCGCTTCGCCCACATTCCTGGCCGTGACCTCTACGGTCGCCTGTTTACCGGCGTATTGGCGCAGCGGAGTCGGGATTTGGATCTGCGGCATACGTAGATGATGCCACAAGAAGCACGCTGGATTCAGTATGCGTGCGTGTGGGGCGGACACTCTTGTCCGCCGCTGTTGCTGTTGCTCTTGATTTTGGTTTGTCCAATCAACCCGGGTTTGTCTTCCATTGCGCCGGGAGGTCTTACTGCTGACCAGTCCGGGAAGCACGACGACAACCCCAAAATCAACTTCAACGGCGGCGGACAAGAG
>JBKPCG010000141.1:0-7515 GCA_046727255.1 Acidobacteriota bacterium
CAAATCGTCGCCGCTCGGGTTTCTCTTCCGGCGTAGTCGCATCGATCACTACCACCATCAGCACTTTCTTGTGTACGTCAATTCCTGCTATCTTGTACGACATAGCTTCCTCCTGGCGTGGAAGCGGCAGAACGCGCGCGAGAAAGGTTACACACCCTCACGTGCTACCACCCTTCCCGCCAGGATGGGTGGCGCGACACAGATTGGTTCAAAACGCACGTTCCAGATCAAACTCACAAACGGCCTCACTTCATCCAGAGTGCAAACGACCTTTGCCGTCCACGCATGATTGATCGTACACGCGCCGACTCGACCTAATTTTCATGTCGATGGGTGGGCCGCAGGCCCATATAAAACTCACAACCCGGTCAAATGCGATCTTATGTCAACTGTTTGTTAGACCGCGCGGCCACCCAAGGTCAAAGTTTCTTCAGCAAAATAATGCCGCTTAGCGTTTCTTGATGAAGCGCCGGCGTGCGAGGTGGTTTTGGGCGGTTGGCTGAATTTCTTCGTATTTCAGTATGCTGATGGAGCCATCCACTTCGAGCACAGCTAAGGCAACTTCTTTGTAAGAGGCGATGCCATGTTCGCGCACCGCACACTCGAGCGCGTCCATGGTGATGTGCTCGCGGGCCATGTGCGCGGCGATCACTTCGCCGTCGTGGATCAGCAAACTCGGTTGGCCCTGGATGACCCTGCGGAAGCGGCGGTTCACACCGGCGACTTCGGCAACCAGGTAGTTGAGTACTAGCAGCGTAGCCGCAGCCACGGCGCCGCCTGCCAGTGAAGTGTCGGGGCCGGTCATGGCATTCTGGACGGAGTTGGAAAGAAGTAATAGAAGTGTGAGGTCGAACGGAGTCATCTGGCCGACTTCCCTTTTGCCGCTGAGTCGGATCCCGATCAGCACCAAAAAGTAGATGACGCCCGTCCGGAGGGCGATTTGCAGCAGCGTGTGGGCGCCTGGGGTCAGCATCGTTACTGCTGACTGGCAGTGACCGGTATCGGAGCATTCTTCGGAGTGCTCAGGTAGCCGGTGATCTTGTTCTTGTCCACCGTCCAGACAACGAGTTCATAGAGCATATGATCGCGTCCGGTATAGAACTGCACCGGCTCGCTGGCATTTTTGTCTTTCTTTTCGATGGTCCGGTCGTCGGCGGTAACGTTCAGCGTGTACTTGCCCCTCTTCGCGTCAGTCTTTTTTAGTTGCAGCGCGACCGTAGAAAAAGCCTGTGGCTTGGCACCCTTCAGCAACGTGAACTCGTAGTACTGGCGGTCGCCTCTATGCTTGAGGACTTCCAGATCGCCGCGTGTATTGGCAATCAACCCGCTCTGCACACCCAGATCGCCGATGGTGCGCTGCAGTTGGGCCTTGGTTTCTTCCAGGGATGCTTTGGTGGCTCCAAGGTCGGTCTTGACGCCGCCGACATCGGTTTTGACGTTCCCTACTTCGCCGGCTACCGCGCTGAGTTCTTTCTTTTGTTCTTCCGCCAACTTGGCTACGGAGGCGCGCTGTTGACGCTGCAAAGCTTCGGCGCGCGACGCCAGCTCTTTCTTGGTCATGCCCAGTTGCTGGGCCAGGGTCTCGGCGTCGGCCTCGGCGGACTGGACGCGCTTGGTGAGGTCTGCAACCTGCTTCTGACTGGCAGCCTGGTCCTGCGAAACCCTGTCGAGCTTGCCGCGCTGCTCGAACAGCAAGAACGTAGACCCCGCGACAAATGCGATCGCCAGCGCGATCAGAATCCATTTGCCGGTATTGTTGTGGGACTCGGAATGATAAACGGGTGCTTCGCCGCCCTCAGGCATATATGGTGTATCTCCAATTGAAGTGGACTGTACTCATTATTGTTGGTTAGAAGGGCTACGGTGTCAATTCCGTTTCAGGTTCTGGGAAGCGCGTTCCGGGGGCGAAGCGACTCGCAAGGCGCAGGCGGCGACTGCCCGGATTTGCCACCTTTTTGTCGCCGATCATTGCGACCTGAGCCCGCTACAGGGTCAGCCCCAGCGCCTGCGCCGTGAGCGGCCCCACTTCGCCATCCGGGTTGAGCCCCAACGAGAGCTGCAGCGCCGTCACTGCGGCCTGGGTATGTGGTCCGAAATTGCCATCGATTACACCTGGATCAAATCCCTTCTGCTTAAGGTTGGTCTGGATCTGCTGTACCATCGGTCCGTGCATCGGCGGAATGGCGAGCCGTTAGATCTTCGACGGAGGCGGTGGCACGGTCACTGGGTTCAGCGGCTGATAGTTGATCTCGGGGATGAGGATACCCATATCCCAGCGCCGCCCTGCCAGCTTGGACTGAATCACTCCATCCGCGCTGGAGTGAGCCTCCACTGTCCCTGCCATGCCATCGGAAAGCACAATATGTCCGATGCCGCTCGGGCCGGGACCGCGCAACACCGCCAGCCCCCGGGGTCCGGCCGGCCTCATCGATGGGGATGATGTGTCCCCGAATGCCGGCATCGCGGTCCCAGAAGCCGGTGTAGGCATCGGCGGTCGCGGGGTTGCCAGAGTCATTGGAGCATCCAAACAGTACGCCCACTACCTGAAACACGATCCATGAAGCGAACTCGGCGCAGTCCCACGGACCGGCTTATTGGGCGTTGTCTTTGGCCACCGCAGCACCCAGGTTGGATTTTTCTCCGACGTGCTTCAATCCTAGTTGCAGAAGATCGGCACCATTGGCGGACATGATTCTTCCCTTTTTCGCTCGGCCGCCCCTCGCGTCGAACGATGCTTGTAAGTTAGGGGAAGAAACGCAGAGACGTTGGATGCCCTTGCTTGAGGAAGTTACACGGAAGCTTACCATAATAGAATCGACCGGTGAAGCGTTACGATGCGATCATTGTCGGCGCCGGAATTATTGGACTTTCGCTGGCGATCGAACTCCGCAAGCAGGGCCTGCACGTACTGGTGGTCGAGAAAGGCGAGCCCGGTCGGGAGGCTTCCTGGGCCGCAGGCGGCATGCTGGTCGGATCCGGGCTGGAAACGCTGCCGCCGCTTCAGCCGCTGGCGGCGGCGAGCGCACGGATGTATCCCGAGTTTGTGCATGAACTCGAGGATGAGTCCGGCCTGAAGATTGACCTGCGCTCCGAAGGCACGCTGCTCCTGGATCCGGTTGCCGACTCGCGAATGCGGGATGCTCAACCCTTGCCTGCTTCCTTGCATGAGCTGGAGCCCAATTTCGCGTTAACGGGACACGCCCCCCTGTTCGTGAATGAGCAAAGCGTCGATCCGCGCGATCTTGTCGCGGCCGCGGTGGCCGCTGCGCGGCATCGCGGCATCGACTTCTCTTCGGGAGACAAGGTGTTAGCGGTGGAAGTCGGCGCCGGAACAACCATCGGAGTTCGCACCAACAAGACCCGCTTTGTCGGTGGTGTGGTGATCAATTGCGCCGGGGCCTGGGCTGGGCAAATTGGGCCGCATGCCTTCCCTACCCGGCCCGTCAAAGGTCAGATGCTGTGCGTCGCCATGCCCGAGAAGGACCTAGTGCGCCACGTGATACGCACAGCGGACGTTTACCTCATCCCGCGTACCAACGGACGCCTGTTGATCGGCGCCACGGTGGAAGAGGCGGGCTATGACAAAAAGACTATTCCGGAGACCATCCAAAAGCTGAGGCGGTCGGCGCTGGAGCTTGTTCCGAAATTGGCCGATGCGCGAATTCTGGAAGCTTGGGCGGGTCTGCGGCCGGGAACGCCCGACGGCTTACCGATCTTGGGAACGACCCGTACGCCGGGATACTTCGTGGCCGCCGGGCATTTCCGTGACGGAATTTTGCTGGCGCCAGTGACGGCAAAAATCATGGGCGCAATCGTCACCGGGCAAGTGCCACCGTTTGAGTTGGCGGGCTTCTCTCCCGCTCGCTCCTCGCTCAGATAACCGTGTAGGATTCAAGTATACTGAATCGTTTTTGACGCTTCCTAATTCGCGGCCCGCATTCCAGAAAGGCAGAAAATCCATGGCTTCCCCCGCAATCGATTTTGCCCGCAATAATCAGCAACGTTTTCTCGGTGAACTGAAAAATCTTCTCCGCATCCCCAGCATCAGCACGCTGGATGAACATAAGAGCGACGTGCAGAAGGCTGCTGAGTTTGTTGCCAGCGAACTGCGCCGCATCGGGATGGAGAATGTGGAAGTGATCCCGACCAAGGGACACCCTCTGCTCTATGCCGACTGGCTGCACGCGCCCGGCAAGCCGACGGTCCTGATGTACGCGCACTATGACGTCCAGCCACCCGATCCGGTGGACGAGTGGCACAGCCCTCCTTTTGAGCCCACCGAGCGCAATGACAACATCTACGCTCGCGGTGCGGTGGACGATAAAGGACAGCTCTGGATGGAAGTGAAGGCGCTCGAGTCGCTCATGCAGGCTCATGGCGGCAAACTTCCCATCAACGTAAGAGTCATCTTTGAAGGGGAAGAAGAAGTCGGCGGTGAATCGATTGCTGAGTACGTCCGCAAGCAGCGGGCAAAGCTGAAAGCAGACTTCGCACTGGTTTGCGACACTGAGCTGTTCGCTCCGAATTTGCCCACTCTTTGCGTGGGCCTGCGCGGCCTGGTTTATACGGAGATCGAAGCGGTGGGCGCCAAGACAGACCTGCACTCAGGCATGTATGGCGGAGCGGCGCCCAATCCACTGTTTGCACTGGTCGAGATTATCAGCAAGATGAAGGATTCGAAGGGCAAGGTGCTGATCCCTGGCTTCTACAAGAACGTCAAGGCGCCCAGCAAGGACGAGTTGAAAGCGTGGAAGCGGTTGCCCTTCAATGAAGAGCGCTATCGCAAGATGGAAGTCGGGTCCAAGGTATTGACCGGCGAGCCCGGGTATTCAGTACTTTACCGGACGTGGGCTCGTCCGACGCTTGAAGTGCACGGGATGCCAGGTGGATTCACGGCTCCGGGCGCAAAGACTGTCATTCCAGCGAAGGCATCGGCCAAGGTTTCAATGCGGCTGGTGCCGAATCAGGATCCGGAAGACATTCTGAAACGCTACACGGCGTTTGTGAAAAAGCTCACCCCCAAAGGGATTGAGATCAAGATCAAAGTGTGGAGTAAGGGGCCGGCGTGTGTGGTCGGAACTGATAATCGGTTCATCAAGGCTGCCACGGAGGCGTTGCACGACACCTTCAAGAAAGAAACTGTGTTCATCCGGTCGGGCGGTTCAATTCCCATCGTCACCGATTTTCAGGACGTGCTGAAGATTCCCAGCGTCATGATGGGCTTCGGGCTTCCCGACGACAACCTGCACGCGCCGAATGAGAAGTTCCATATTCCGAATTTTCATCGAGGGATTGAGACGATCTGTTCGTTCTTTGAGAAGCTGGGCGAGTAGGAGCCAGCCTGACTCGTACGTCGCTGCCAAAACGGCTCGCACCTCGGAACGTGTCGGCGGCAGGAAAACTATAACCACGGGAGTCACGGAGGATCACGGGGGAATTCTTGATCTCTTCTGTGATTCTCTGTGACCCCGGTGGTTAGGCCTTTCGCTGCATCGGAATCCGGGGTAGTGTCCTAATTTGCCGCTTTCATGGCCGAAGTGTGGCATGAATCGTGCTCCGCACCCACTCGGAAACAGTTTGATTATTCGCTTTTGCTGCTGCTTCGATTGCTTTCAAATCTTCAACTTTGAAGCGCACAGGAACGATCCTGCCTTTTGCCTCACCCTTTGGCAATTTTGGGCGTCCTGCCTTCTTGCGTCTACTCTGCTGGGTCAAGGCTTCTGAACTCCTGCACTATGGCTGCTCTAACAGCGTCTCGTGCTGATTTGATTGGATGCAGATGTAAAACCGTGACGTGACGGCGAGGATTTCGTGGGTCATCCGTTTCATGTGCCCATGCGTACACTCGTGCTGCCGTGGGATGATCTTTAAGATCGAATACCTCAACCATCCCCTCCCACACAGTCTTGCCTTGGAATGTTTCTTTCACTGGTACGCTCTCAATGTGCTCTGACTCGGTCCCGTGAATTCGCCGTATCACATCCCGCAATTCCTCCAAGTACGTCACGATACTGCCTCTACTAGATCGCTCACGGTCCAGAAGTCTCTCTCAACTCCGGCTGCCATCGCAGGCGTGCAGCGTAATGTCGCGTGACGGCGAACAAAATTGTAATAGGCAAAGTGCAAGGCTACCGCAGCCTCAAAATTCTCCCGCTTCTTGCTGAATGCCAGCGTCAGGCGAGTCAGGCGGCGCATGTGCAAGCGTGTAGTCGCGTTTAGTCTTTCAACGTAGCTGGTAGAGACGTGCCGCATATCGGGCCTACCTGCAAACCACTTCTTTTCGGTGGAAACTATGTCAGGGGCGCTATAGCGGCGATTCGGGTGACCCGATTCATCATGGATGTACGTCTTGACGATCTGGGCGTAGTCCACATCCTTGCCGAAGGCACTCTCTATCGCTTCGACATAAGCGCGTAGACCATCGGTAGAGATTTGCACTCGATTCCTCATCCGACTAGCAACGTCCTGCACAAACACATTTGCCGTAGCTCCATCGCGCTTTCCCACTTTGAATGCCGGGACCAGCTTGGTTTCTGCATCCACAGCGCAGAACGTCCACGCATCGCCGCATTCTGGGCCATCATCCACTGTGAGATTCTTTTCCTTCTTGCCGATGAACCCCCAGATTTCATCGAACTCCAGATAGCGGCATCCTAGATCGCGCATCTTGGCATCCATGAGGGCCGCGCAGCCCTTCCCGACGCGCACCCCTAGGCGCATGATCGTATCGCGGTGAACGCCCGTAATGCGCTCGATTGAGCGGATACTAGAACCTTCGGCCAGTGCGCCGATGACCGCGATTTGCTTGTCGGTATTGAGTACGTTCGCTATGTCCATTACTGTATTACATAAATAAACGATTGTCAAGCATTTTCGTGTTACAATAATCCAAAAGCGAGGTTTAAGCCTTGGCACACACAGATGAAAGCCAACCCGCCGACGATCAAGTAGCACACTCTCGTAGCTCTTGGTGGACTCGGTTCGTCGGCTATGTAAAAAGCAAACTTCAGCAACGCAAAGCCAAGAAGGAGCATGAGACCCCCACTGACAGGGCGGCTCGGCTTACCGCTACTGCCACGGTTTGGATGGCTGCTTTTACGTTCATTTTGGCCGGGACTAGCGGATTCACGATCTGGATACTGAAAAATCAACTCAGGGAGATGCATGAAGGAGGGATTGACACCCATGCCTTGGCTCAGGCTGCCGTTGCGAGTAATCGCCCGTGGGTTGGAATTGACGGCACCCCAACCGTTCGACAAGAATCTGAGCGTTGGTATATAGGTTTTTCCATTAAAAATTTCGGCCTCTCTCCAGCCCTGCACGCCGTTCTTTCCAGTGGCGCTGTGAATGTAACCACCACAGAAGAAGTGAACAAGGCCGGGGAGGGATATTGTACTGTTGGAGAAACACTGACGACCAGTGGAGAAGATAGTAGCGGACCATCGGGAGAGCAGGGCTATGTACTCTTTCCGGGCAAAATCGCGCTGCTGCAAACCGCTGCCGTGCAGGGCAAGC
>JBKPCG010000142.1:0-5379 GCA_046727255.1 Acidobacteriota bacterium
CTGCTCGATGATCTGGCCGAAGCCACCCTCGATGGAACCCGCAAGGAACACATGGAACTGTTGGCAACGGTTCCGCTGCTCATCATCGATGATCTCGGCATGCGTAAGCTGCCCGTCACCGCCGCCGAGGAGTTGCTAGAAATCGTAATGCGGCGCTATGAGCGCACCAGTACTCTGCTCACCTCCAACAGACCCGTCGAGGACTGGGGGAAGTTGCTGGGAGACAGCGCGGCCGTCACTGCGATGCTAGACCGCTTGCTGCATCACGGACACGTACCCAAATGCGGTCCGCGGAGTTGGCGTACGAAAATAGACTTGCCTCCACACGAGGTTGCAGGATAGAACAACTGAGTCCCCGGCCTCTTCCGTTGGCCGGTTTTGCCCTGACCACCGTTGGCCGGTTTTGGGGTGACCACTGAGGACAGTGACGTTGGGATAGTGTGGTGCGACGAATCGGACACCTGCTTTGGGCGCACGAATGCCCGCTCTAAACGCTCTCCTCGTTCTGACGACGTCTCAAAAAACAATAACGTGGGGAATCGGGGAATCTGCTTTTCGCTCAAGCAAAACTCCTGAGCCCTAAACAGAAGGGGTTTGGACACAGCCGGCGAGTGCTCGGAGCAACTTGCTTTTACGGTAGGCGCGCGCAGTGTAGCGAATGCTCCTTCTCGCTTGGCGACGTTTGCTTCCTCGGAAATCTCGACCTCGTGTTACCGCTGTGAAAGGCGACCCCCTGACGGCTTTACAAGAACTTAGAGGGCGCAGGTGGTGCTGTAAATACCTCTAAGACACCCGTGGAAGCAGTAGGAACAGCTTATCGTTACATCATCGTTACATGAAGAATGAGGCATGTTTACTCACTCAAACGATGCAGAAAAGGGTTGATAAATGATGCCTTGCCATGCGACCCCAGGGCACAGGAGGTTGAAACTCATGCCGGAGAGATTAGCACAGCGAATAGGTCGCCGGAAACGCTCGAGATCATTTCTTATCGTCCCCTTAACGTCCCCGGAGATTGATTCTGCAAATGGAAGGCGGTTCCGTGGCCTGGGAGAAGCTTCGCAATCAAACCCCATAGACGAATTCTCAATTTGTCGAGCTGATTGAACCTCTACTCTGATCTAAAAATCGAGCGTTATCCATGTTGGCGCATGGTCGCTCGCGTTTTTCTGCCCACGCGCCCATCGGTCAACACCGCCGTCCAGGAGCCGGAGCGACAGATTCGGTGAGAGCAGAAAGTGATCGAGTCGCATGCCTTTGTCCTTCTGCCACCGTTCAAATTTGTAGTCCCAGAATGTCCAGAGTGGGCCGTCCGGTCGCAGCCTTCGCAGCGCGTCAGTCCAGCCTTGAGCCAGCAAACGCGCAAAGGCTTGCCGGCTTTCGGGCTGGATCAACGCGTTGTTATCCAACGATCGAGTCGGATAGATGTCTTGCGGAGTCGGCACGACGTTGTAATCACCGGCCAACACCACGGGGGCGCCGCTCGCCATGAGTTCGCTGGCATGGGCAATGAGGCGCTCAAACCAGTCCAACTTGTAGTTGAACTTCGGTCCAGGATGCGGATTGCCATTGGGGAGGTAGATGGAAGTTACCAGGACTCCCTGAATAGCCGCTTCGATGTAGCGGGCCTGGCGATCTTCAGGATTTCCCGGCAAGCTTGTGCGCGTCAGAACGGGAGCGTGGTTTCGCGCGAGAATGGCTACGCCGTTCCAGGAACGCTCCCCTTGCCAGACCCTTCATACCCGAGATTTCGAAGGGCATCGACGGGAAAGGCCCCGTGTTCCGCCTTGAGCTCTTGGAGACTAACCACGTCAGGTTCAGCTTTGGCTAACCAAGCCAAGAGATTGTCGAGCCGCTTATTAATATTGTTAATGTTGAACGTAGCAACTCTCACCAAGTCCCCTTCTTCGCTCGTTGTTCCCGCGGAAGCTATTTTAACGGTGTGAAGAAATGGAAATCTCCAATCAAAAAATAGCCAAGTCGAACTCCGGGGTCTTCTGTCACCGAATTGGCTCGCGAATGGCTCTCAACGAAATGCCATTGCCCGTCACTCGAAAAGAGGTGGCTGCGCGGTCGTTTGCTCGGCCTCGCGAAAGTTGCTCAGACCGACGCCAACCAGTCGGTAACGCTCATTTGGACCAAGGTCCACTTTTTCTCGCAGCTTCAAGACAATAGCCGTCAATTCTTCGCAAGAACAAGGAGGAGAATCTGGTGTATGACTGCGCGTGAGGATCTTAAACTCGCTTGTTTTCAGTTTGAGGACCACTGTGCGTGCCAAACGTGATTCTTTGTGCGATGCAGACCAAAGCTTTTCCGCCAGGTGCCGAATCATGGCCTCGGTTTCCGTCAAAAGAATGTCTTGCTCAAAAGTGTCCTCGAAAGAGATCGATTTCGTGGGCCGGTCTGGAACCACTGGGCTGCAGATAGGTCAGTATCACTTCCGTGTGCAGACGGCTGTTGGCGAAGATAATCGCCTGCCACTTCCGGGCGAGAATTTCTTTGGCGACTCGCGTAGCCTCGTTGATATAGCTGCGCCGAATTCCGAGGTTTCGGTTGACCATCGGCGGATTGTAGAAGACGAACGCCTTCTCTCCAGCAGGTGCGCCGTTCTCTGCGACAACCTCGACCTCCTTCTCGATCAGTTCGGAAGCCAGTTCGCCAGGATTTGCAATTGTCGCTGAGCAGCAAATGAACTGCGGATCGGAACCATAGAACTTTGCGACGCGCTTCAGTCGCCTGAGCAAATTTGCCAGATGGCTCCCGAAAACTCCACGGTAGGTGTGCAACTCATCGAGGACGATGTAACGTAGGTTCTCGAACAACCGCATCCATTTCGTGTGGTGCGGAAGGATTCCGGCGTGCAGCATATCCGGATTCGTCAGAACAATGTGGCCGCGTTCTCGAATTGCTTTTCGTGCATCACTCGGAGTGTCGCCGTCGTACGTGAAGACTCCGAAGCTGTCGTCGAGCCGGTTCCCAAGGTCCTGCAATTCAGCCAATTGATCCTGGGCCAGGGCTTTGGTCGGAAACAGGTACAGAGCGCGAGTGTCGGGATTTTCCAGCACCGCATCCAGAACCGGCAGGTTGTAGCAGAGTGTCTTGCCGGATGCTGTCGGCGTCACCACAACTACGTTTTTGCCCTCATGCACCAGTTCAGCCGTTGCTGCCTGATGCGAATACAATTCCTGGATTCCCTTGGCCCGATATGCCTCAGACAAGGCACTTGCCACCCAGCCGGGCACAGGACGAAACTTAGCGTCTCGGGCCGGAATCTCTCGCACGGCCGTCAGCACTTCGTCCTGGCGACAGCGTGCAACCAGGTCTCCCAAGAGTTTCTGAATGGTTTCGAGAAGAAGACATGCGGCACTCCAGCATGATTCGCTTTTTATTCGCCTAGCCTAGCACCTCTCCTGGCGTGGTGCAATAGCTCAGGCCATTCGTTCCCTTCGTTGATATGGTTAACGTGGTGGTCTTCGTTAACTAATCCGTTTCGATAGCCGCGGCACAGGTGTGTAGCCGGTTGCGGACGCCCATGCTAAATTGAGAGGTCGGGTCCGGCAAATCAATTTTTGGCGTGCTCTGCATATAGATGATGGCGTGCATCGCGCGGGGACAGTTCCCGTTCCTTTCTAGAATCAAAGTCGTGCCTGGTACCAGAAGCGCAGTGCAAGATGTCCTTTTCCTTTGAGTGCTGAAGGACGACTTCAGGGCAAAAGCAGCCCCGCCCTCAAACGTATGGCTCATGCAGGTGCACAGGCGCAGCGACTCGCCGGACGCGCAGGTTGATCATTTCGACGAACACTGAGAAACACATTGCAAAGTAGATGTAGCCTTTCGGTATGTGCATACCGAGGCCGTCGCCGACCAGCGCGGCGCCAATCAGCAGTAAGAAAGACAGGGCGAGGACTTTCACCGTCGGATGGCGGTTAACGAAGGAGCTGATGGGCCCGGCTGAAAACATCATCACGCCAACGGCCAGGATCACAGCTGTAACCATGATGGTGATTTCGTCTGCCATGCCGACGGCGGTAATGACTGAATCCAACGAAAAGACGATATCTAGCACCACGATCTGAGTAATGACGGCGGCAAAGGACGGCCGCACTCGTGCCGAACTGTGACCTTCTTCGCCCTCCAAACGGTCGTGAATTTCGATCGTAGCCTTTGCCAGCAGGAATAGGCCACCGCCGATCAAGATGAGATCTCGCCCGGAGATGGGGCGTCCCAATATGTAGAAAAACGGGGTCGTCAGCCTGGTGATCCAGACAATAGAAAGCAAAAGCAGGATGCGCATGCCCATTGCCGCCAGGAGTCCCATCCGCCGAGCCGGGCCTTGCTGCGACCCCGGAAGCTTGCTCGACAAAATGGAAATGAAGATGACATTGTCGACGCCGAGCACAATCTCAAGGAACGTCAACGTGATGAGCGCGACCAGACCGGAGGAGGTGAGGAATGCGTCCATGGTGCCACTCTCCCTTGGAGCTTGAGCTGAATACTAAGGGCGCCTCCCACTGCTTTCAAAATCACGATTTCACTTCCAGTGCGGTCAAAACGTGTAGTGGTTCGATTTCGACAATCGTGATCGGGTTCCGTGGGGTGAACCACTGCTGGACGCGAGTCTCAGTTGGGAGATGAGGTTATCTTTGTTACAGGGATCGAGTCGAACTTGCCAGACGATTCTTCATAGAAAAGCGCTCCCTCTTTCGGATCGCCCCCGCTCCAATGCTTCATTCCACCGGGAACTCGCAAGAAACTGCCCGGCTCTACGCGCTGGGCTCCGGAATCATCCTTGTACAGATACGCGCCCTTGACGACAACGATCCAGACATCGCTCGTATGGGTGTGCATTCCTGCATCGAATCCGGGCACGAACTTAGTGAAGGTGGCGTGTGCTCCTTTATTTGCGTCGCCCCAGATCGCGGCCATGGAAACTCCCTTAGTTGGGGTCTCCTGAAAATTCGCATGATCGGCGGAGACGAAGATCACTTTCTGATCTTGCTGTCCCTGCATTCGCCCAATGGACCACGCAATCATCAACGTCGTCGCTGCTCCAACAAATAGTAATGATTGTTTCATGCTCTCCTCCGCATATTTTCGTTGCAGCCTTTACTCCGGGCGCATTCTACACCCCTCGTGCGACAGAGTTTACGTGCAAGGCGCTCTCCCGCCCTCAACCTCTCAAGTATTTTGTCCTCCTCATCCACTAGCTCACGGGGCACAAGAATCGTAATCGGCTTTCCAACCGCTTCCCCCTCGGTATACCCGTAAATGCGCTGCGCACCTCCATTCCAACTCACGATGACTCCGTCCAGATTCTTGGAAATGATGGCATCGTCAGAGGACTCCACAATGGCGGCATGTCGGAACCGGGCTTCTTCT
>JBKPCG010000143.1:0-21260 GCA_046727255.1 Acidobacteriota bacterium
CTGCCCGCAGAACTTCGGGCAGTTGAGCCAACATGCTCGCCAAGCCCTCCGCCGGATGCGCAAACGGCCGAGCTTGGTGATCGCCTTTTGGCAACAGGCGGAACTGTTTCCTTTGTAACTATATTATGCAATGCTCAATAATCAGGCAGGGTTGCATGGGGTCTCAGGAGCAGCGTTACGGAGGAAAGTTCATGCGACGAAGCAAATCTTGGAAACGCGGGTCGGCGCTCATCCGCGGCAAAGTATACACCCGTTAGGCGAGCGCGATAAGAGGTAACACACCATTCATCAATCCGTTAGACCTTTACCCGAAACTTAACCCTGCTTTATTTGACTTGGATCCATTTGGACCGTAACGATTGCGATGGCACAGCATCGCCTTTGTTGGGGCAAATGGACAACGAACTGTATTCAACGCAAGAGAGGAGAACCACATGCGCAGAGCGGCAATGATTGTCGCTGGTATTTGTCTTCTGTTAGCACAGTACGCATTCGGACAGACGACTGGTGCAACCGTAAAGGTTTTGGACTTTACGGGCGCCTCTTCATGCGAACAATTTGATCCCAAGACGGCTACCTGCCAGGCAGCTGGACCGTCTCCGGGGCACAAGGGGAGGGAACGGCTTCGGCGACCGCTGGATTCGGTCAGCTTCAGGCATTTGTGAGTGATAGTGTGACTGTCTCGGTAATGGGAGCGGCCTCAAGCACTGGCTCAGTGGCCACGGCTCAATTCAATGATGTTCTTACCTTTCCGAATTTAGCTACCAACGCTTTTTTGCGCGTCACCATGACCGTATCAGGCTCAGCTTCAGGCAATGCAGGCCATGGGACCTTGAGTGCGCAGGCGAACCTCGGCGTCGGCCTTGGCGAGTGTGGTATTCAGGCCTTCTCTGGCAGCTGCACCACGACGGTAGCGGTCTCTCCTGGCGATAACGCTTACCGCACTGGACAATTTACGGTATCCGCAAACGCACTGGTTCCATTCGGCACGACAGGCGCAGACGACGTGACATTGAACTACCAAAATGGCAAGGGCAAGAAAGTATTCGGCGCCCAATTTGCAGTTGCTGTAGTAGACGGTCGTGGTCACCCATTAAGAGGTGTGGCCATTGTTACTGCATCGGGTACGACGTATCCGACAAAGTGAGCAACAAACGCTGACTGCTGCATATTTCTTTGATCGGAACAACATTCTTGACGAGAGGCAAATCATTATCAGACCACGTAGCTTTTTACCCTTGCTTCTCCTAGCTATCCTGTTGCCAGCAGCGCTTGCAAAAGGCCGCAACGTGACTCCCAACCTGCCGGTCACCACCAGCTTTGCCGATGCAGATGCTGCTGGAGCTGTCGCGGACATCCAGAGCGATGCGCTGGGTTCTTATTACTATGGAGTCGACGCTGTTACCAGCTATCTGACGGCGGGAGGATATAACGGGATTATCTGGGGCGATTGGCAGTTTGGGTACCGTGAACTCGACCCTTCGAAAGGTTAGTGTTAGTTTCGCCAATCCGATACTTGTTGCGGACGAAGGAAGGCAAATCCAAATCCGCCATTCACCACCAAGACTGTAATCGCTCACGTCGAGGTTAAGTGCACACAGTTCTGCTACAGCATGCTTCTCATGGCAGCCGGCCAGACGTTACGGTGTCCGTCTATCGTGCACTTCTTCGATTCGAACGGCAACGAATTCAGGATCTATATGGCCCCTAACTGGACCCAGCCTCCCACTCCTGAAACCACCTATGTCCAGGTCACCTGCAATGCGGTCGCCGCTGATAACTCCGGCTGCAACGACTGGTTCATCGATCCTATTCCAGCAGGGTATGACGGATCGGGCAATCCTATTCCCGGTTCTGCCGTTGGGCGTCCAGTCGGTCCCCCCTTCATCGGCCGCGGAAAGAATTCCAATGGCGGAAACCAGGGAGACTACCATTTTCGGTTCCATTACCACATAACCCGGCCTTAGGGCTTGGGTTCGGCCAGCACGGACAGGTATCGACAGATGAGCCGCTGGGTTGAAATGAGTGACCCGTTCCGACAGCCTCTTTGTCCTGCACCAGAAAAGCAGTCCCGCAAGAGGAAGCATGAGGCAGAACAATCACACCAGGAGGGTTTATGTCCAAGATCGGGTTTCAAATGGCACTGGTAGTAATGGTCGCAATCGTGGGTCTTGCTTCAATGGGCTATGTACAGACCGTCGAGCTCAAATTCACGTCCATCGATTTCCCCGAAGGCACGTTGACCACAGCTCGCGGAATCAACAATCACGGCGAGATTGTTGGTGCGTACCGTATCGACCCTCCCCGTCATGCCTTGCTGATCAAAAAGAGCAAATTCATTCCGCTTGCACCCACGACCATCCTGGGCACGAACTACAGCGAAGCCACCAACATTAACGATCGCGGGGACATAGTTGGGCAAATGCTCGACGAGAACGGGTTCGGACACGGGTTCCTGCTCAAAGATGGAGTCTTGACCATGCTCGATTTCCCCGGCGCGAGCGAGACCTTCGCCTTGGGTATTAATGACGCCGGCATAGTTGACGGATACTGGGATCTCCTGGACGCGGACTTCAACACGCTAGCAGTTCACGGTTTTACCTGGAAGGATGGTGCCTTTACGCAATTCGACTTTCCTGGAGCCCAGGCTACAGCCTTCTTTGGCATCAACGCACGCGGTGATCTCGTCGGCGTTTGGCTTCCCGACCTTAGTTCACACATCGAGCATGCTTTGGCTTGCCCGAAGGCAGCTCAATGCTTCAGCTTCGACGCTCACTGTTGATGGAACCATTCTGACGCAAGCGGATGAGATCAATGCTCATGCTCAAATCGTTGGCGTCTACATCGGCATCGACGATGTATCGCACGCATTCCTCATGGTCGGGGCGACGTTCACGAGCTTCGATTTCCCAGGAGCGACGGGAACCGGAGCGTATGGCATCAACTCGGCCGGCCAGATTGTGGGCAAATATTTTGCAGCCGACGGATCAACCCATGCTTTCTGGCGGAACCCGCCCAGAAGGGAAAACCGCAGTAGTTGTTCATTAATACCCGAACCAGGCGAAACAATAGCGGAAGATTTTTGGCTTGGAGGCCAACATGACAATCGGGAAACTGCGTTTCACCTCAATTGCTACAGTCCTGTTCTTTTTCTCTCTCCAGGCCGTGGCGGGCAAACCCAGCAACGTTCCGGAAGTGATTGTGGTTTCCACCATTGACGGAAGCGGGGTTCTAGCGGACCCGACGGTTCCCAACTATCGGCTGCAGAACGACCTTCTCGGTGATTATCGCCAGGGGGTGGACCGGGCGGTCTCTCACCTTCAAGGCGGACAACTGGGGAGCGGCGCTGGCGACTGGGAGATGACGACAGCCGATTCTACCGTCCGCAAGGTGGCGGTCGACCTGCGCGAACCTTATGACGGCAGTGCCAATCTACCGTTCGCCTACATGACGCTGCCGGCACGCTTCATCGTTAAGTGCCACGTGGTGAGCCCCGCGAGCATTGGCGGCATGCGAGGTTTAAACAGCACCCTCGTCTGCCTCATGAATGTCCGATTCTACCTAGGCAGGGACAGTTACGTACTGAGTATGAACCGCGGGGAATTTGCGGACACTAACGACGCACTGGTTACGTGCACGGAGGTTAGCGGAAATCCCGCTGATCCGAATGCGCTCTGCACGGCCTTGACCGTTGATCCCAGCGTGACTGACTCGACCGGCGCTCGCAATGTGGCGCGTCTGATCTTCTCCGGACAGGGCGGCAGGCTCGAAGATCGCGGCCGCTTCTATCTCAGATTCCACATCTCGTTTCGCAAGTGACGTGGGCTGTTCTATGTCTCCCTGGCGCCCGCCACTACGGAGGGAGCGCACAGATATTCGTTCTTGACATCTTCCGCCAACAAGCTAATCATAACTATTTGCACTATAGCTCATCGAGGCTCTCAATCCGGCGAACCCAAGACCTGAATTTCAGGGCTAATAGGCCGGATCGCACTGTCGCAAATGATCCAATCTGCATCTAGGCAAGGTCTTGCAGAGAACGGAGAATGAATAACTTGCAGGCCCCGCGAGGCAGCAAGTCATTTAGTTTGAATATTTTGCCCGTAAGCTCTTTGAAATCAAGATTTTGAAGCGGTGCCACTCGCTAAATCCTTTGCTTCCAAGATTTTGCGCTGTAGCTGTGGCGGGGGGGTTGCTCCCAGGTAAACAGGGAGCACGAGCCGACACCGTTATTTGATACGGCCCTGGACTTTTGAATGAGTGGGCGACTCGTATCAACGTACAAACGAAAGATTCAGCCCGGTCGAAAACAGAAGATCGTTCTTCTTTTTCCCCACCGGAGGCGCGCTAACGTAGACATCGCCGAACGAGTTCTGCCATCCCAGCCACTTGTTGAGTTTCGTGACCGTGCCGAAATTAAACGTCCCGCGATACTCTCCGGTGTTGGTCAGGTCGGGATAGAAGTACAGGTTTTGCGTGATCACCGTGCTCTTACTGATCTTGTGCATGAACTCATCGCCCAGGGTCAGCCCAGCCAGGCTGCGCGATTTGCTGTCCGAAACGGCGGGATTAAACGCCTGGGAATAACTTTCGTGGGTGTAGTTGACACCCGCGAGCAGATCGAAAGTAGTCGCATCGCTCTTGATGACGTGGAATCCAATGCCCCCGCCAAAAATCGTGCGCAGATCCAAGGCCTGCAATTCGTCGTGATAGAAGTCCCCGTTCACGAACCCGAAGACGCGCGGCGCGAAATCGCGGTCGTAGCGCGCCCCTCCGCTAATTAGATTTGCCGTGGTGGAAGGAGTCGCGCCCTTCTGGTCGTTGGTGGCGTAAATCGTATTGGAATACAGGATCAACTTATCTTTGAATCCCTTGCGCGTCGCCGTGAAGGCGATATTGAGATTCTTGCTGGCGCTATTGCCGCGAGTCAGAGCAAATCCCAGGTTCAGCCCGCCGTTCCACCCTTCTCCCCAACCCGGATGCAAGCTCTTATCATGCGCCGCCTCTTCAGCCGGACTGCGCAGCGTCTTGATCGACGATTTCGGTGCCTCCACCGTCCCCGCGGTTCGGCTTGCGACCACCACGTTATCGCCGCTCGTGGACACCGGGCCAACCACCGTCTTTCCGTCGTCCAGGACAACATGCAGATCGCCCGCCGAAGTGATCCCCTGGATCGCCTCGAACTTGACCGTCACATCCCCGGCATAGTCCGTCTTGATCACCAGCTCTTTGCCATCCGCCTTGCTGATAGAGCCCGTCAAACGATCGCCATTCTTCAAAGCGACCTGGTCGGCCACCGCCGAAATCGCAAGAAGAAGGAAAAGGAAACTCATTACAATCTGGCTGCGCACGTTACTCCTCCTAGATTCCGAACTTGGATGCAACCTGGCCGCACAACGTAAGTCCTCTTTGTCCCGGTTTCGGATCTTTGCCCTGCATTCGGCTCTTCAGGGCGCTCGTCCGAAGTCGCCCCCCGTTTGCTCTTCCTCTGCCCATCGACTAGAGTATTGACGCCTCCCCGGAGGCGTCCCTTTCACCTAGCCGTCACCTGATTCAAAAGGAGAACCCCGATGTCAACCCAAGCGCCGACTCCCGAATTCGCTGTAGCCTATCGCGACACCATGCTCGACGGTTTTAACAATGAATTGGAAACTACCAAGAAAATCCTGTCCTGCATTCCCGACAATAAACGCGACTATCGCCCCGACCCCCATGCCCGCACTGCCTGGGAACTGGCCTGGCATCTCGCCAACACCGACATACAGTTCCTTGACGGCATTGCCGACCTGGAGTTCAAGATGGAAACGCCCGCTGAGGCCGACAAACCCAAGACGTCCGCCGAACTGGTCGACTGGTATGACCGCAACTATAAACGGGCTGCCGAGCGGGTGCGCGCGTTATCAGCCGAGCAGTTGCTGACACCGATTGAATTCTTCGGTGTCTTCAACCTGCCCGGCGCCTTCTACCTCGGATTCCTCAACAATCACAGCATCCATCATCGCGGACAACTGGCAACCTATCTCCGCCCCATGGGATCGAAATGTCCGTCAATTTACGGCGGCAGTTACGACGAGCCCTTCCAGCCCGCCGCCGCGGAAACCGCCGCCTGATCTGCTTTTTATTTGAGTCGTGCGAAGCCGCCCTGCGGGGCGGCTTTTTTTCGTGTTAGAGATTGAGGCGACAGCCGCGCTCCCGCACGCGTCCGCCTCGCATGATTTATTCTGTAGCGTCATCACTCGAGCCCTGTAACTATGAGCGCCGCACCATTGCTTTCATACTGAGAACTGAGATCCGGGAACTGAGAACTCAATGAAAACTGGCATTATCGGCCTGCCCCAGGTGGGCAAAACGGCTCTGTTTCGCATCCTCACCAAGGCGAATCTCTCCGAGCAGGCATACTCCAACCCGCGCGAGGCTCATGTCGGTGTTGCCAAGGTGCCGGACGAGCGCCTCGACAAGCTAGCCGCGCTCTACAACCCCAAAAAACTGACTCACGCGTCAGTGGAATACGTGGACGTAGGAGCCATCGGTCAGGACGCGCTGAAAGAAACCGCCTACATCGGCCACTTGCGCAACGTGGACGCGCTCATCCATGTGGTACGGGCCTTTGAAGACCCGGCCGTCCCGCACGTGGGAGCGATCGATCCATTGCGTGACATCAAGAACGTGGAGTTTGATTTGATGGTCAGCGACCTTGGCCAGATCGAAAAGCGGCTCGAGCGACTTGAAAAAGATCTGAAGAAAATGCGCTCGCCCGAACTCGAGAGGGAAAACGAATTAATGATCAAGGCCAAGGCCCACCTTGAATCCGAAAAGCCGCTGCGTGAAATGGAAATGACGCCCGAGGACAAGAAGCGCCTTCGGGGATTCATGTTCCTGAGTGAGAAGCCGATCCTCTACGTGCTCAACATCGGCGAGAGCACGGAACTGGGTAGAGACCTGGAAGCGGCGGTCGCGAAATACAAGCTGACTGAAGTGGCGTCGCGTCCCAATGCGGGAGCGAGCGCGATCTGCGGCAAGGTCGAAGCCGAGCTGTCAGAGATGTCCGACGAAGATGCGGCCGAATTCCTCGGTAGCTATGGTCTGACGGAAAGCGGCCTGTCGCGCCTCATTCGCACCAGCTATCACCTGCTCGGCCTGATTTCGTTCTTCACTGCCGGCGAAGACGAGTGCCGGGCGTGGACGATCCCGGTCAATACGCGCGCCGTCAACGCCGCCAGCGCGATCCACTCCGATCTCGAAAAACACTTCATCCGCGCCGAGACCATCCGCTGGGATCAGCTACTGAACGCCGGTTCCGAAGCCAACGCCCGCGCCAAAGGCACCTTGCGCCTGGAAGGCAAGGACTACATTGTGCAAGATGGCGATGTGATGCACATCCGACATTCCGGATAAGAGTGGCTAATAGCGTCCTTGATTAATCCAAAGCCACACTTTTTCTTCGACAGAAAATGTCTGCGCCGGGTCTCCCGCAAATTTCGATTCCAGCGTGAACGCGTGCGCTTCCAGAGGTACGCTGATATGGGAACGTGTTCTCAAGAAGCCCCGAACAAACAATTCGGTGTATCTTTCCAGGCCCAGAACTTCGAACTGGACGGCGTGAACCAGCGCATGAAAAAGGGTTCGAGCGGCGATGTCGCCGTGAAAGACCACGACGTCCTCAAAAGTCAAGGAAGCCATGTGCGTGAATTCGGGCAGGCTGTTAAGACCCTGCGCCTTGGCCTCCGCGTAAAAGGGCGGGTTCGATATCCGGCGACCTTCCAGAGCGACGATCCGGATCTTGTCTAGTAACGCAGGGGCGAAGAACGGAGTCATCGTTACGCGATGATTCTCGCTGAGTGGCCGCCCGTCGGGGCGGAATTGCTCGCGCTGCTGGTGCAGGTAGTGGGAAACCTTGGTTATCGCATCCGTAACTCTTTCTTCCTGCCACGAAGGACCACTCGATTCGGTAATCGAGTCCGGATCGGTGACCTGGCGGGCAATCCCGCTGTAGTAGTGATGCAAGGCGTTTGCTGAGACAAAGCTTTGCGCAAAACGTCACGCTGGGCGTGCCGAGCAACGTGTTCCGCGGAGAAGCGGAGACGGAGGCGATCAGTCGCACACTGGGCGCTGAGTATTTCCAATTGTGCATGACGCAATTCCGCGTTCATTTGAACAATGGCGACGCGATCGCCAGTTTTATCCCACGAAAACATGTGTGTACTCCTAAAGAATTGAACTCCACTAGGGCGAAGCGGGAGGGTTAATAAATTCATCATAATTTAACATTGTTAGTTTTACGTTGTAAATATAATAATTCGGACGTATTATGACCGTAAGGCATGTAGATTCCGCGCGGTTAAATTGATGTAACTATCTTAAAGTATTGGTGGTCGAAGCAAATGGTTCGATTCAAGATTGTTCTTCATTCGGGAAGATAGTTGTACAGTGTAAATGTTTATCCCGCAAGAAGACTTGGGACGGGTCCCAATGCCGCCGATTTCGGACAAGCACTTGGAGGAACGGATCCTGAAAGCCGCCCGGCGGCTATGGCGGACGCGCGGTGAAAGGGGTTTGACGCTGCGCGCGGTGGCGCGCGAGGCTGGCACCACTACTCCCACCCTCTACAAACGATTCCGCAACAAGCAGGCGCTGCGGTTGGCGCTGGCTTATCGTCTCCGCGAGGAGCTGAATGCGGAACTCTTCTCGTCGCCAAGCCTCGAGCAGGCATATCGGCGTTATCTGCGGTACGCGGAAACAAATCAGCACGAGTACGAGTTGCTGCGTATGTCGTGGGGACAGCTCTTTTCCCCCGGCAGTCCGCGGCCCGGGCGCGCCTGGCTGTTAACCCAACTGGCCGCGCGCTTTGGCGGCGAGCCGGAGGAATATGCCCGGGCCTTTGACGCGTTCTTCCTATTGTGTCACGGAACTGCCACCCTGCTTGCTGTCAGTGACGACCAGGCAATGCGTGAAGCGATACGGGACAACTGCATCCAGGTCTGCGACAAGTTGATGGAGAACGTGGCAATCCTTCGCGAAGAAAAGTGATCGCTCGGCAAGCACTCCTGGGAGAACGAGTGGTTTTCAGTTTGCCGAATGCTGAATGCCGTTTTCGTGCTCGCAGCGGGCCTTGATTACCTTGAGGATCCTGCTCTGGAGATCAGCCATGGTCGCGTCACTCCAGATCCGCGCGTACCAGTTGAAATCTGTAGAGAGACGCTGCTGGCTGGAAAGATGCAGCCGGACGACGCCATTGTCCAACGGTTCTAAACGATATTCGCCGTGCAGTACATCAAAAAAGGGCCCTCCGACTCGGACATGCTCATCCAGTGTGGTGTTCGGAATCTGGTCGGTTTGCGCTTAGATTGAGAAACCGAGGTGCTGTGCGGGCTGCCACACGTCGATTGTCTCCACAAAAAGTACGCCTCTGGTGAAGGTGGCATGACGAACACCTCCGATGCCCTCGTGGGAGAGCGTAGCCTCGACGGGATCCGGAAAGCCGATGCGATGACTCCAGCAGTCGGGCAACTCGCTCGGCTGGATGGCGCGTACCCGCTCGATGTTCGTCCAGATCACTGGGAGGGGAGCAGCGATATCCATGAAGTTTTCCGTGGTGTGAATCTCGTTGGAGTAGAGGACTCTCTGCTCCCATGGGGCAACCATCATCGGAAGCAGAAGCACTGCGCCGGCGATCACGTTGTTGGTTTTGGAGCCTGTAGACAGCCGCACAAGAGTTCCGGCTAACACCTTGCCAATCGTCGCAACGGCCATGGCAATCGGCAGAAACATTGCGATGCAGATCACGCCCTCAATGAGTGCCAAGAAGCTTCCGACTGCACCGCCAAGTATTGGGATCCACGGCCAGACGATCGACACCCAAAACGGTTGTGGTTCTCGCCGTTGAATCATAAAAATCGCCCATCGCGAATGGAACACCGAGTAGGAAGGCCCAAGCCATCAAACCTTCCAAAACGGTTTAGGAATGTGGTTTGGAAGGCGAATCGTAAGACCAGGCCATAAGCGAGTCCGAGTGCCGCCCCGACCAAGAGCAGTTTGCGGTTGAGTTGGTGGCGAACGCTGTCGCTCATACCTCGCCCTCGATGTCGAAGTCTTTGGTCCGAGCGGAGTATGGCATAGATCGAGGTGTGACTGTATTTTCATTGCCGGCAACGGCTTTGAAAAAATGGAAACCTTCCTCTACACCTGATAGTCTTGCAAATCCGCATGCATCCCATTACAACCAGTCTGCTGCTCGGCCTGACTGCGGCGTTGGCCAACGTGTTCGGCGGGACCATCATTGTCCAGCGGCATTGGGAGCGGCGCTACCTGAAATATTTCATCGCGCTGGGCGCGGGATTCATGCTGGCGACCGCCCTGCTGGAAGTAGTCCCCGCCAGCCTGGAATTAAGGGGCAAGGACGCCGCTTTTCTCATTCTTGTCGGGTACCTCATCATCCATTTCTTTGAGCACACGCTTTCGCCACATTTCCACTTCGGGGAAGAGGTTCACAGCGACGAGTTCGTTCACACCCATAAAAGTTATTCCGTGCTGCTCGGCCTGATCATCCACACGTTTTTCGACGGAATCGCGATTGCCTCCGGCTTCCTGGTTTCGAACTTTCTCGGCTGGATCATCTTTCTCGCAGTCTTCCTGCACAAGATTCCCGAAGGATTCACGGTCGCCTCGGTCATGCTCGCAAGTGGACGCAGCCGGAAGACGGCATGGTGGGCTTCGGCGCTGCTGGGCGCAGCGACCATGGCGGGAGTTTTTGTTATGGCAATCTTGCGCCATCAGGTGAGCGCCGGCCTTCCACTGGCCGCCGGCGTCACTATCTACGTCGCGGCATCGGACCTGATCCCGGAGGTCAACAAAGAGCCAGGTGTGAAGATGGCGATAGTGGTTTTTCTGGGAGTGGGATTGATGTTCGTGCTGGATCACTTCTTCCACGCGCACTAGAAAGTACCCAGTACCTAGTACTTGGTACCCAGCAACAGCACTGTTCGCTATTCGCGAAGGGAAGCAATTAATCCGTTCAGGATGCGGCCGACCTCATGAACTTTGTTGATCAATGGCTCGGTAGCGGAATGATCGATATATCCGATCCGCTCGGCAATCAGCAACTGAGTTTCGATTTCGGCGAGCGAACCCGCGGAGTGCCGAAGGAAATGCAGAAATTCTCGATGGCTGTAATGGGCTTGTCCCTCTGCGATGTTGCTCGGCACTGAAACGGCTGCGCGGCGGATCTGATCCGTCAGACTGTAGACCTCTTTCTTTCGGAAGCTATCGGTGACTCTGTAGAGTCTGTAACGAGATCCATGGCTTTCTGCCAAACCACCAGGTCTTTGTAATGGCGCGCCATCGATCGCGTTCCCGGTTGCTGCTCCTCGCCTGTCGAGACCATCCGTATTGGCGAATCTGGGTACTGGGTACTCATCACTGGGTACTGACTAATCCACCTGATGCTTCGCCGTGTAACCTTCACGCGCGTAGATGATGACCTTTACGTCCTTGCCCTTCTGGTCGTGAATCTTGAGCGGACCGCCGTCGGGGCCTTGCAATTCGACTTTCAATTTGCGGTAGGTGCCGTCGAGCTTGGCGTTGGTCGGGTGATAGGCGAGGCTGTACTGGTTGCGGATGTCGGCGGCGATGTCATGGAAGATTCCCGGCAGTTCTCCTTGGAAGCGGGGAAAGTAGGCGTGCCCGCCCGTCAGGCTCGCGAACGTTTTCATCTCATTGTCCGCCTGTAGGTAGTCCATGTTGTCGACGGGTATTCCGAACCCGTGGGTGTAGCCGCAGCGATGCACTTCACAATAGTTTCGTACTGCGAAGCCGACACTGATCGGGTAGATCGTGGTGTCTTTCGTGGACTTGATTTTCTTGAGGATCTTGTCCAACGTGAGCTTGCTGAAAGTGTCGACTCCGGTGGTGACCAGAATTATGTACTTCTTGCCCTCGATGCGATCAAGCCGGTCCAGCGTGTCGAAAACGGCGTCGAACATGTTGGTTTCCGCGAAACCTGGCATACGCAACTGGTTCAACGCCCCATATACTGCGCGCTTGTCCTGGGTAAAATCCGCCAGGATGTAAGGTTTCATGTCGTAGGAAATCACCGCCACCCAGTCGTCTTTTTTGAGGGTGTTCGCGAATGCGTAGGATGCATTCAAGGCATCGACCATGAAGTAATAGTTCGTAGACGCAAACTCCACCAGCAGCACCGCCGTAATCGGCGCCTCCGACTGGTTGAAATTTGCGACCTTCTGTTCCACACCGTCTTCGAGGATCTTGAAATTGTCTTTATTGAGGCCAGGAATGAACTGGCCGTCCTTGGTCGTCACGAGCACGTCGAGATTGACCAGCGGCACGTCGACTTTGATCGAGTAGTCGGGCATGCCCTCGATTTTCTTCGGCTTCTCGGGCGGGGGCGCGGGAGGCTCTTCTTTCTTCTTCGGGACGACATAGGGCCCGACATCGTTCTGCGGGCCACCAGCGGCGGGCGGGGTGTCCTGCTTATTAGGGTTGGCAGGGGCCTGGTTCGCGGGGGGTTGCTGAGTCGTATCCTGGGCCGCCATCAGTGACACTAGGCCAACTATCACGACCAAGCTAAAGGCCATTAAGGTCAATCGCTTAGAAGAAATTACTTTGGTTGGGATTTCTCCCAAGGGACGTGAAAACATGTGGAGGCCTCAAAAAAACCTGTGCTAGTATAGATGCAAGAACTCCGCAGTTGGGATATTTTGCGGGCCTTTTACGAAGACCTCCTCTGCTGCAAAAACCAGCGACAAGCCGCGGAGTCTAATGAAGTAGACAGGTCATTTTTTGACCTCCGGGGATTACATGGGGAAAGCTGTACGTGCGCTCGCCGCCGCTTTGTGTTTCACGTCTTCCATCTGGGTTACAGCTCAGAATCAGCCACAAAACAAACTTTCGTCAACGATCATGCCGCTCGATCAGATCCACGAAGGCATGCGCGGCACGGCGTATACAGTGTTCGAGGGCACGAAGCCCGAACCGATGGATGTCGAAGTCCTGGGCGTGTTGCGTAACGTCAATGGCGCGCGGGGTGACATCATCCTGGTGCGGTTACATGGAACGAAGCCGGAATACACGGGCGTAGTGGCCGGCATGAGCGGCAGCCCGGTGTACTTCGATGGCAAGTTAGCGGGCGCGCTCGCCTTCCGCATCGGAGAGTTCTCGAAAGAGCCGATCGCCGGTGTGACTCCTATCGAAAGAATGCTGGAGATTGATGCGCAGGATCAACGTCCCGCGCCGGGCCCGAGGTCTGCCAATTCCGCAGAGCCAAGTGTGCCCAGTCGAACGGCTGGCCCGGGCGAAAACGTAAGCCTGCCCTCCCAGAGTTACAGCAATTACCTGAAACCGATCGAAACTCCGTTAGTGTTCTCGGGATTCTCGGAAGACACACTGCGTATTTACACGTCGCAATTTGCCGCCGCGGGAATCGTTCCGGTGATGGGCGTTGGCTCCTCGAGCGATCGCAAGCAGCCGGAACCGATCGAGCCTGGTTCCGCCGTGAGCGCGGTTTTGGTACGAGGCGATATGGATATCGCCGCCACTTGCACAGTGACATACATCGATCCGCAACGCCTTCTCGCCTGTGGGCATCCCCTGATGCAGTTCGGACAAGTGGATCTGCCCATGACCAAGGCAAACGTGGTCGCCACGCTGGCCTCACCGCTCAACGCGTTCAAGATCGTCAACACCACCGAGACGATCGGCTCGTTCGTGCAGGACCGCCATAACGGCATCCTCGGACAGATGGGCAAAGAGCCGAAGATGATTCCAGTCACCGTCACCGTTCGCGGAGGGCAGGCGAGCAAGGAATTTCACTACGAGATCCTCAACAACGCGCGCCTAAGCCCGGTTGCGATGATGGCGACGGTGTTCAATGCGCTCCACGGAACGAACGAGTACGGCGATGACATCACGTATCGAATGAATGGCGCGCTCAGCGTGAAGGGATATCCCGACGTCGCGCTGAAAAACATGTTTGCCCCCATGGACAGCGGGCAGCCGGCGGCGGCGCTGGCGGCGGCCACCATTGGCGACCGCTTTGGACGGATCTATGACAATCCTTACGACGTTCCAGAGATTCAGGGCGTCAAGCTGGATTTCGATCTGGTGCGCGAACGGCGCTCGGCGCGCCTGGAAGCGTCGCGCGCGGACGCAACCGAGGCTCGTCCCGGCGACCAGATCATCGTTGAGACTGTGCTTCGCCCGTATCGCGGCGAACGGCTGGTGCGGCAAATCCCGATCCGGATTCCAACTTCGGCTTCGAAGGGAATGCTTCGTATCCTGGTGAGTGACGGAGACACGCTCGACCGCATGCGCCGCGGCATGCCGCTGGCGAACCGTAGGCTCGGGCTCGCATCCACAATCGCGCTGCTGAACAAAGAGCATGGCAACAATCGGGTGTATGTCTCGCTGTTCGAGTCTGACCCGGAAGCTATGGTCGGCGACAAAGTGATGCCGACACTCCCGCTGTCCGTGATGAATGTGATGGACAACATGCGGGGCACCCAAGAGATGGTCGTGCTCAATGAATCGTCGGTGAACGAAGCCTCGACCGAACCGCTGGATTACGTGGTCGCGGGCGCGCAGATGCTGACGGTTTACGTGAAGTAGACTGTCCAATTCTTCTACCGCAATGAAGGCGCCATTGCGTCGATGGCGGGGGCGAGACGCCCCCGCGACGGCCGGCGAGGACGCCGGCGCTACAATCAAAAACACGGCTATACGGTATGCTGCCAATTTCCACGCCACTCCGCTGAATCGAGGACTCAATTTGGCTCGTACGACTACCGCTCTATTCTTTGCCCTGCTTTCCACCATCGCCCTCGCCGAGGGCACTCGCACCTGGGAGCAATCCAAATTTGACGAGTTCGTGAAAGGCACTCCGAAGGGAGTCGCCTTGCGCAGCGCGGGAGGCCTCGAACTCGCACCCGCGTTCAAGACGCTTGCGACCCTGCCCTCGACGTATGTCTGGGCGATTGCTTCGGACGCGGCCGGCAACGTCTACGCCGCTGCCGGATCGCCGGCGAGGGTCTATCGAATCACGCCGGATGGCCAGAGCGCGACGATCTTCGAGCCGCAGGAACTTCAGGTACAGTCCCTGCTCGTCGAAAAGAATGGCACCGTGTACGCCGCGACCGCCCCTGATGGAAAGGTGTACCGCATCGCCTCGAAAGCTGCTCCCGCCACCACCAAGGGTGCGAAGCCGCCTGCGCCATCGTGGAGCGCGACGCCCTATTTTGATCCCGGCACGAAGTACATCTGGGACATCGCGCTCGATAACGCGGGCAACCTGTATGTCGCAACTGGCGACCGCGGAGAGATCTACAAGGTCACGCCCGCGGGGCAGCACGCGCTCTTCTTCAAAAGCGACGAAGTTCACATTCGCGTGCTCGCGGTCGATCCGAAGGGGAATGTGATTGCCGGCTCCGACGGGAGCGGACTGATCTATCGCATCGCCCCGAATGGTGAAGCATTTGTGCTTTACAGTGCGCCGAAAAAAGAGATCACGTCGCTCGCTATCGATAGCGCCGGCAATATCTATGCCGCTGGAGCGGGCGAAAAGCGTCCTGGCCCAACTGGGCAGGGAGGAACTATTACCACTGTGACGACTCCTGCGCCAAATCAGCCCGGAACGGGCGCGCCGGCCATTACCATGGGTCCTGTTTCATCTCCGGGGGCTTCGCCGTTTCCAGCGCCGGGACTGGGCGCCTCTGGCGGATCGGAGATCTATCGTATTGCTCCGGACGGTTCTCCGATGCGACTGTGGAGTTCGCGCGAGGATTTGGTTTACGCCCTGGGCTTCGATCAGCGCGGCCGCCTGCTCGCGGGCACCGGAAATCGCGGACACATCTTCGCAATCAACGGTGTAGATGATTTCACCGATCTGGTGAAGGCGAGCGGGACACAGATCACTGCCTTCGTCGGCGCGCCCGGGGGCGGTCTGTACGCCTCGAGCAGCAACCTGGGAAAGGTTTTTCTCCTTGGTCCAGCACCGGAAACCGAAGGCACCTACGAAAGCGACGTCCTGGACGCCCGTGTGTTCTCACGCTGGGGACGCGCCAGTGTGCGCGCTACCGGCAATTCCGAACTCTATGCGCGCAGCGGCAACGTGGACAATCCCGACCGCAACTGGAGTCCTTGGACCCCCGTGGATCTGGCGGCCGACGCCGAACTCAAAGTGCCGCCCGCGCGCTTTGTGCAGTGGAAAGCGGTGCTGCATGCCGGCAATCCCGCTCCGCATGTGGACGCCGTTCTGCTTTACTACCTTCCCAAGAACGTCGCCCCGCAGATCGACGACATCACCGTTCAGCCGGGTTATCGCTACCAGGCGATTCCGCACGTCACCGGTACCGAACCGCAACCGCAGGGGCAACCGCGCTTCGATCCTCCGCCACCCAGCGTGCGCGACCGCGACTCGATCGGAATCCGCTGGTCGGCCCACGACGACAATGACGACCAGCTTGAATATTCCTTGTACTACCGCGGCGATGGCGAATCGCGCTGGCTGCTGCTGAAAAACAATCTCAGCGACCGCTACTACTCTTTCGACGCGAGCCTATTGCCCGATGGTGCCTACACCGCGATGGTCGAGGCTTCCGACGCCCCCTCACATACGCCCGGAGAAGCGCTCAGCGCGCAACGGGAAGGCTCCCGGTTCGAAGTGGACAACACGCCGCCCGCGATTACCGCGCTCACTGGCACGGTCGAAGGCAACCAGCTGCGAGTCCACTTTCGCGCGAGCGATTCGTTCTCGCCCATCAAGCGAGCGGAATATTCGCTCGATGCCGGCGAGTGGCAATTTGTGGAACCGGTAGGACAGTTGTCAGATTCGAAAACCGAGGACTATGACTTCCGAGTGCCCCTGACGGCCGCTGTGCAAGCGGGGTCGACGCCCGTCTCGAACGAGCACGTGGTAGTAGTCCGCGCCTATGACCGCTTCGATAATCTAGCCACAGCAAAGGTTGTGATTCGTCCGAAGTGATGTGGGGGCGGGTCTCAGGGCGGGTCCTGCCCTGAGCGGAGCCGAAGGAACCCGGCTCCACACCAGCTATCTCCCCGCGAAGATGATGGACGAATCGGTATTGGCCGGATCCACATTCATCATCACGAAGTTCTGAATCGGACCATCCTTGGTATTATCGAGCAGGTAGATGACGTAATTCTGAGCCGCCGGTTGCGTCAGCTTGATCGTGCCGGTGCCGTCGAAGTTCACGGTGTAGGTTCCCGCCAATATTTGTCCCAGACCACCATCAGTGTCATCCTGCTTACCGCCCACTGTGAAGTTCGGCAGCGCGGAGGTGAACAGCAAATTGAGCGCAGCTGGACTCACACCGGGACTTCCCGGGTTGACCGTCGCAGCTGCAAAAGAGCCTGCCATCTCCGAAGCTGCAAAATTGGAGCCCGGCTGTAGATCCATTTGGCCAGTATAGACGGCCAGGCTCGCCTGATCTAGGAGGAAGCCGCGACTGTTGGTGCTGGCATAGAAGACGAAGTGCACCGGCGGTACCACCGGATTCGCGGCGGGGTCGCCAAGCAAATCCAGGGTGTAGCGTCCGCTGCCGCTGGGATTGGCGGCATAAGCATAGTTAGTGAAGCTCTTCGCAGCAATGATGGTACCGGCATTGTTGGCGTCATAGGTTCCACTAACGTGTCCGTTGCCGTCACCAATCAAATTGGTGAGCGAGACCAGAGTGCGGCCGTTGGTGTCCACTCCCGTGAGACTGGAAACTGCAAAGTTGTTGAAGTCTGCGTTCACGTATCCCAGTGCTGGATCCTGAAATACCACCGTGCCCGAAATGGCAGGATGCACCTGCGGATCATCGACAGAAATCACAAATAAGGTAAGGGGATTCAACGCCTTATTGGTCTGACCTGCGACGATATAAATTGCAAAGTTGTAAGTAGTCCCGGAAGTGTTGTCGGTGAGGATCAGCGTGCCGCGTCCGTCTGCCGTGGCTTGAAAATCGTAGGAGCCGGTGACATTCGTACTGGCACTGGAAGTAATACTCTTGTTGATGTCCAGCATGCCGGAGCCAATACCACCGAGCCCATCGGGCCGGAAGAGACCGACAGCACCGGCACGTTTGAGGACCTCACTGACGCCGGTCAATCCGAACACAAACGTTGATCCTGCCGGGAGTGTGCTGTTCTTGAATTTAGATTTGGCAACGGTTTGCGCGATTTCACCAGAGGCGCGACCGTTCGCGTCGAATTCGATCATCCGGCCATCGCCCTCCGCGTTCAATACGACTTCGAAAATTCGCGCGTTGACTGCACAGCCTCCGGAATTCGTACGCAGTGTCAGACTGCCGTGGTCATTGGTATCTTGAGCCAACGTGCTCGTGTTCAGGACGGTGCACTGGTTGGCGGAGATCGAGGTCAGTTCATCTTCGTTTCCGCTAAGGATTGCGCCATTGACATCGGTGGCGAAGTTGCCCGCCACGGCGATGGCTGCGTTGCCGCTATCAAAGCCGGAGAAATGGAATGCGTAAGTACTGCTTGCGGCCAGCCGGGACTTCACAATCGTGATGTCCGCCGTGTCAAAGCCGGTCGCGTCGATGGTCGAAGTCGCCGTTACATGAGCGGTCGCAGGATTTGGGATGGCGCTGGGGGCGGTGTACAGGCCGTTTGCGTCGAGAGTTCCGCACAGGTTCGCGCCCGCATCGCAAGCCAGGCTCCAGTTGAAAGTCTGCGGGGCGGCGTCCGGTAGCGCGGTCGCCGTGAACTGCTGGGTGAGGCCTTTGACGGCATTCAACGAGCCGTTCTTGAGCTTGGGAGTCACCGTCACCGTGATCTGCACAACGGTCACGGTTAACGAACCCGATCTGCCGGTGTCAGCCTGGGAAGTCGCGACAATGTTCACGTCGCCGGGATTCGGCGCGGTCGCCGGCGCCGTGTACAGGCCATTGGCATCGATCGTCCCGCAAGTACTGCCGGTGCAGCCGGTACCATTCACGCTCCAGGTCACTGCGTGATTGTCAGTTCCCGTCACGGTCGCGGTGAACTGCAGCGTCAATGTCACTCCCACAACCGCCGCATTGCCAACCGACGCCACTGTGACCTGTATGCCCTTGGTATGGCCGCTGCCACCCGTCGCACAGCCGGTCCACAACGCCACACTCAACAACGCCACCGCGAAGAGCAGATTCTTCATCATCATGAAATCTCTTTTTGACTCAAATGTTGACCCGATTCCGGAAGGAACTCATCTTGGACCTAATCCCTCGAGCACCGCAAGATTGAACGCGGCCGACTCTGGGATTCTTACTCTTAGTTGGTGCAGCCGGAAGGCCAATTTGCTATTCAAATCAGCAAGATACAAATGTGCCTGAATCCAGAGCACTTGCCTGCCAGGGGGGAACACCCGGGCGGGGCACAGCATAGCGCCCTGCGCAACAATTTGCACTTGGGAGCGAGAGTTCTACCTTGATTTTTCGGGAGTGGTAGCCGTGGCGTGTGTAGCCTTCTCGATCAGCGGGCGCAGGTCGGAAGCCGCGATGCCCAGTGTGCCGCCTGAGAAGCCCTCAATGTACGCGGCGTTGATACCGACGACCTCGCCGCGGATATTCAAGACCGGCCCGCCGCTGCCGCCGCGCGCCGTGGGCGCGTCATAGATGAGCTTGTCGGCGGATACGTCGCCAATGTGTCCAAAGGTCGCCGATGGCCGAATCAGCGAAAGTGCCGCCAGCTCGCCCGCCGTGCCAGGATCGTCCTGGTGCGACGACAAGCGCTCGTAGACCGCAGCGGGCGACTTGGCGACCATGCCGGTAACTCCCATTGGATACGCGAGCACGCTGATCGGCTCACCAACATGCGGCGGCGCCGGCGCGATTGGCAGAGGCCGCAATTTCTCCGTGAAGGCCGTTGGCTCCATGCGCAGGACGGCGAGGTCTCCGTGTTTGGCCAGCACGATCGTCTGCAACACCACCGGGAAAGGCGATCCGGGAAAATAGGCTTCAAGCTTTTCGAGCACCGGGGTGGCCCCATGGCGCAAGGCGACGGCGGCCTCGCGGTCTCCGAACCAGGGCTCGGCAACGTGACGATTGGTCGCGATCAGGCCCGGCGCCACGATGAATCCCGTGCCCGCCACGCGAGCGTGAATGGGCGCAGTGCCCGGGTCACCCGAGACGCGATAGATGCCGTAGATATAGCCGACCGACTCACGGGCATCGTCCACCGCAGCGGCTGAAAACACTCCCTGCCCCTCCAAGTCCTTTAACTGCCGGGAGAGTTGATGCACCTGCTGCTCAAGACCGGTAGTCTCGGGCGGAGTATAGTAATGGGCCATCACCCCGGCTCCGATCAGCGCCAGGACGCCCAGCAGTCCCTGCACAAAACGCTGCCAGCTTTCAACGACCGGCGAATCCTTCAATTCTGACTCGAACATGAATGGATAACCTTCAGCCCGGCGCAGGAGGGAGGATCCGGGCAGCACACCTATGCTGCCGGATTCGGAGGCGGCGGTGTAGGGTACCGAAGTCGGGGAAACACTTCGTGACGAACGTAACCAGATGCTGGTGCTGAGTGGCAGGAGTCGCTTCTGGCGTCGGATTTCCTCGGTGCGCTACACCCGTTCTAACTGGCGTTGGGTCAGTTCGTTCTCGACGTTCCCGGTGTTCAGCGTCGAGGCCGGCTCGAAGAGGAGAATCCAGCACTCTTCTTCCGCCACGGGGCGATGCTCCACTCCCCGTGGGACCACGATGAACTCACCCTCTTCGATCCACTCATCGCGGTCGCGGAAGTCCATGCGGAAGCGGCCCTTCACAACCAGAAACATTTCATCTTCGTTTTCGTGATGGTGAAAGACGAACTCGCCCTTGGACTTCACAAGCTTAACCTGTTGTCCGTTGAGTTCTCCGACAATATGCGGCTTCCACCGTTCAGGAATTTTCGAAAACTTCTCGGCGATGTTGACCTTGGACATTGGGACCTCACGAGGATTTGGTTACAATCGACGTGAGCCGTTTGATTGCTTTCGGCCACCAAGAGTCGCAAGAAATTGGGAAGGATAAACTTTGCGTTCTTTGCGGATACTCTGCGTCCTTTCCGGTTAAAAGCTTTTTCAAGCGGCAAGAGATCGCGAAGAGATCAGGTAATTTGACAAAGCTTTTGATCTATACCATAATATATACCATGCCGAGAACCGCAAAACTCTTCCGGAACGGCCGCAGCCAAGCCGTCCGGCTGCCCTCCGAATATCGATTTGAGGGCTCGGAGGTCTACGTTCGCCGGGACCCGGCGACGGGCGACGT
>JBKPCG010000144.1:0-11895 GCA_046727255.1 Acidobacteriota bacterium
CTGTCAGCAGCAAACAACCACATAGTCGGAAGGCTTTCATGTCGTGCCCTCTTTCTTGAAACTCATTTGACGGGTAGGAATTGTGGGTGCTCGCGAATCATAAGTCAAGCTAAGGGATTGGGACGAGCGCTGGAACGGGACGAAGAAAAGATCCGGGGCAGTTGAGCCAACATGCTCGCCAAGCCCTCCGCCGGATGCGCAAACGGCCGAGCTTGGTGATCGCCTTTTGGCAACAGGCGGAACTGTTTCCTTTGTAACTATATTATGCAATGCTCAATAAGTCTTCGGCAAGAGTGCGTGAAAACGCGGGTCATCTTTCAAACGGTCGAAATCGGGCGTATCTCGGAGCGCGGTCCGCGAGTAACCTGCCGCCACAGCCTTGTTCAGGAAGTCAAGCGTCTTCTCGGTGTCTCCGAAATGGTTGTGCAGGATGGCGGCGCGGAATAACACATCAGAGTCCGTTGAAGCAATGTCCAGGGCGCGGCCTAGTTGTTCCAGCGCCCGGCGCTGGTCGTCGAGCATCGCGTAGTAGTCCGCCGTAAAAGCCAGAGTGAACGAGTCCTTCGGATTCACTTCCAGCCGGGGACGAGCTAACTCAATGGCCTTGCGATAGGCGCTCATCGCCTCCGGCCGCCGCTTCGGAATCTGGTACAACGTATCCCCCAGATTTCCCCAGTTCAGCCAGTCCTTGTCATCGATCCTCAGAGCCTGCTGCAAGCTGTCGGCGGAGTCCTGATAGCGGCGCATATAGAAGTAAGCCGCACCCAGGTTTCCGTACGCCGCAGCCGTAGGCCGCAGGGCAATGGATTGCTTCAAAGCCTCGACCGCTTCGTTGTAGCGGCCGAGCAGAAGATACATGGCACCCAGGTTTGAATATCCACTGTAGTTCAGCGGAGCCAGCTGGATTGCTTTCCTGAACAATCCCGCCGCGTCCGCGTAGCGGGCCTGGCTGTAATAAAAAGTGCCGAAAGCGCTGTACACACCCCAGTAGTTAGGGCGCAGCGAGATGGCCTTGCGGTAGGCTTCTTCCGCAGCCGATGCTTTGCCCTCCTTCTGGTACGCCGCCGCCAACATTCTTAGCGTCTCGTCACTGTGGTGGTCAAGATCGAGCGAGCGCCGGAACTGCTGCACCGCATCTTCGTAGCGCCCAGTCGAAAAATATACGTTGCCCAGACAAGTGTGCCCTTCCGCCAGTTGCGGAGTGATGGCAAGTGCGCGCTCGCATTGGGTCTTTGCCTTGTCGAGCCAGTCCTTGCCCCGGTTCTTCCACTGAAAGCCGGTGGTGTAAGCCAGACCCATAGCCGCATAAGCTGGAGCGTAGTTCTTGTCTACGCTAATCGCCTGTTCGAATTGCGCAATCGCGCTCTCGATGTTGTCAGGGTGCTGGTAGTCTTCCAGATATCCACGGCCGCGCAAGTAGAAGTCGTATGCGGCAGGTTTCGTATCCAGACGCCCCCGCAACGACTGCTGCCGCCCCGGATCGACCCCGAGTGGCAATTTTTCCAGCACTTCAGCGAACAGGTTATCCTGCAAACCGAAGATGTCGTCCGAATTCCCGGTGACGGTGCTGGCCGCGATCTGGGTGTGCGTGCGCGGATCCACCAGACTCCAGGTGATACGAATGCGCGAACCGTCCTGTTGCAGGCTGCCTTCAAGCACAAGATCGGTACCGAACTCCCGTCGAGCCTGTTCGGACGTTCTCACGCCTTGCGCGATCAACTCCCGCGTCGAAACCAGTTGCAGATGTCCGCCATCAACCGCCTGCACCAGCTTTGCGGTCACCGTCTCGGTTAGCCCCAATCCGAGAGCGTTGGTCGGCGCATCGTTCGCCACCGATTCGAAAGGCAGGACCGCCATCATTCTCTCTTCGGATGCGGATGGCCCCGCTCGTTGGGTTTTCCACCACAATCCAGCCCCGATCAGCACAATCGCAACTGACGCGATCGCCCACCGTCCCCACTTCACCGAAGGTGCTGGCTTCGGGTAGATCGGCATCGTCCCGGTCGCCAGAATCGCGAGGTCAATGCGAAGATCGCCCGCCGACTGATAGCGCTCTTTAGGATCCTTTTGCAGCGCGCGCAAGATCACCCGCTCCAGACCCTCGCTGATCTTGGGATTCACGTCGCGAGGCGCTGCGGGCGTCTGCTCGATGATCGCGGCGATCAGTTGCGTCCCAACCAATTCGCCGAAGGGCCGCTTGCCGGTGGACATCTCGTAGAGCACGGCCCCCGCTGACCATACGTCTGCACGCGCGTCCGGCCTTTGGCCTTTGATCTGTTCCGGGGCCATGTAGGGCAGCGTTCCCGCGTCGGAATAGGTGTCGGTCAGAGGCGCGGTGACGGCCGTTTCCGTCTCAGTTTTCAGCAGGTAGGCCAGCCCGAAATCCAAAATCTTGAGTCGGCCTTCGGACGTAACCTTCACGTTGCTCGGCTTCAGATCGCGATGAATCACACCTTCCCTATGCGCGGCCTCCAGCCCCGAAGCAAGTTGCTTTCCCAGTTGAAGGACGTCGCTCTCCGCGAGAGGCCGAGCAGCGAGCTTGGCTTCCAGCGTCAAGCCGGGGACGTATTCCGTGACCAGGTAGTCAATCCCATTGTCATGGCCGAAGTCGAAGGCCATAGCTACGTGGGGATCGGTGATTTTGGCAAGGCTTAATGCTTCGCGACGAAACTGGCGGCGCGCAGGCTCGCTTAGCAGCGCCAGCTTGGGAAGAATCTTGAGTGCAACATCGCGATCGAGTTGCTCATCGCGCGCACGAAACACCACTCCCATACCGCCGGCGCCGATCTGTTCGACGATGCGGTAGTGGCCAAGCACCTGGCCAACCGTGGGGGCGGAGACCGCCATCAGCGGATACTAGGCTGGCGTATTGCAAAGGTCAACAACTCGGGCGTGCAAAATGCGCTCCCGCCGGTTGCCGCGGAAAGAAAGGGTGCGGCCTATTCCGAATCTTTGGACTCCAACCCCGCACGTTCCAGCATCCGGCGAAGAGATCGTTCTCCGCCCGCTCCGCGCTGAGTATCGACGATGTTTCCGTCCCGATCGACGACTACATAGATGGGATAGGAGTTGGCGGCGTACATGGCGGCCAGATTGGTATCGCCGGTCAACACGATCCGGCACTTACGCGGGTGTTCCTTCAAGTACTCGAGCACTTTCTTCTTGGACTCCGCAACATCCACAGCCAGTACGACGAGCCCCTTATCGGCAAACTCCGTGGTGATGTCGTTCACCAGCGATTCTTCGTTCTTACAGTACGGACACCAGGTGGTCCAGAACTGAAACAGGACAACCTTCCCTTTCACGGAGGCGTTATTGAACTGTTCGCCCTCGAGCGTCTTGGCATGAAAGCGTGGCGCGGGCTCGCGATCGTCCGATCCGGCAAATGCCAGGGAAGCTGTCAGGACAAGAAGCGACAAAGTCCGACTAAGTAACACATGTTTCGCACGCATGCGCGGAACTATAACACGGTTGCATCGTCGAGGTGTTAGAAACAAAACTGCGAAGCGGACTTTGTCCGCCCCGCCAGGTTTAGTGCAGTGCTTTACGGATTGCAGGTTCCATTGTTGTTTGGATTGGTACAGAGCGGCCCAAGATCGGTCTGCGCGTCGGGCACACTGATCATCGCCACCGGCCCGGCTTTGTGTTCGCCGTTGAACGGCGTGGGATGTGTCACGTCGAAGGTGCAGCCGTTCTTGTTGGCGTCATTCGGGTCGTTGAACCAGAACCCAACGTGGAAGGTGTTGGTAGGCGCGAGAGCCGCATTGGGATCAAAACCGAAAATCTGGTCTAACAGAATGGTCTTGATACTGGCCTTGAATTGGCCCAGTGCGTTGGCTTGCAGGTCGCTCTGATACCAGGCCAGACCAAAGTTCGTGAAGTTCGGGTCTGCATTCCCGGTTGGCAGCAGATTGCTGCGCTGGATGGTGAACATGTCGAAAGCGAGATGCGGTCGGATGTTATTTGCCACGATCGTCAGAGTATCAGCGCGGGGCCCCCTTTTGACGGTAACGTGAGCAGTCGGCGCGGGGGCGCCTGCGACCCCTAGGCACGCGGCAAACTTCGGGTTGACGTGCAGGTCGAAATCGATGAGGTTAACTTGTGCCGCCGCCGGCTGCACGGCGAGGGTAAACGCCGCCGCAGCCGTCAGAAGAATAAGCCTGCCGAAGGACAATCTGGTGATGTTGCCTACTAAACGAGTCATTGCTGATGTCTCCTTAAGTGACTGAAAATTTTGGTGTGCAAAGTTTTGCAGCTCGCTGAGTTCCGGGGAAAGCGAACTGGGCCGGTTCCACCCTTGCTGCCGTCAACGGCGCGCTCTACAATCTCGTTCCAAGTCGGTCAGGGCTACCGGCTCGGTAGCAAGCGCACGCTAGCCGAAGTGCTCGGCAAAGTCCTAAGTGCGTCAAAGGAAAATTGCAAAAGAAATCCAAAATTCTTCCAAATGCAGATATGGCATTGGATACAAAGCTCGTGTACCAGTTCCAGGGGTTCCGTCTGGACCCCAGTCAGCATCTGCTTCTGCACGAGGGAAAGCCCGTTCCCCTGACTCCCAAGGCGTTTGAACTACTAACGATTTTGCTCGAGAACAGTGGGCTCTTGTTAACCAAGGACGAGTTGATGAGAAGGCTGTGGCCCGACAGCTTTGTGGAAGAAGCCAACCTTACTGTCAACATATCCGCCCTGCGGAAGGCACTAGGCGATAGCCAGGATGGGCAGCAGTTCATCGAAACCGTGCCGAAACATGGTTATCGATTCAGTGCAGTGGTAACAGAGGTTGGGAAAGAAAGCGAACCAACGAGGCGGTCGAAAGTTACGATACTACAGCCGATTGGCGGTCCGGCGGACCCGGCGGCCGAAGTCTCGCCGATGAAACCCGCGCTGCCCGCGCCAATATCACGCTCGCGCGCTATAGGGATCATTCTCCTGATTCTGGGAATCGCACTGGTGGGAGTAGGCTACTTCGCCTATCGTCAGCGATCCACCAGCAGACACCCATTGGAAACGCGCCGCCGTCTGGCCATTCTTCCCTTCCAGAATCTCCGACGCGATCCCGACAGCGACTTCCTGGGCTATTCGTTGGCCGATGCGGTCATCACCAAACTCGGTTACGTGCAGGCGCTTCGGGTACGGCCTTCGTACGCCATCGCAAAGTATCGCAACCAGACGATTGAGATTCCGAAAGTAGCCACGGAGTTGAACGTGGACACCCTGCTGATGGGAAATTTCATCCGCGATGGCGACGATCTCAGAATTACCTGCCAGTTGGTGGATGCTCCGACCGAAAACATACTCTGGAAGGGCGCATTCGATCTGAAGTACGACAAGCTCCTCACCGTGCATGACAATGTCGCGCAGGAGATTATCAAGGGCTTGGAGTTGAATCTATCTCCATCGGAAACCGAGCGGCTCAAGCCCGATAAGCCAATTGATCCGCTCGCCTATGAATATTATTTGCGAGGAGTGGACCTGTATGCGCGAGACATGTTTCCAGTCGCGGTGAAAATGCTGGAAAAGTCAGCGGAGATCGAGCCGAGCTATCCACTGACATGGGCCTATCTGGGCCGATCCTACAACGCCAGCGCCTCGTTTGAATTCGGCGGCCGCGAGCACTACCGCAAAGCGCAAGCCGCCTTTGAAAAAGCCCTTGCACTGCAGCCAGCGCTCATCGACGCCCGAATCTATCTTGCCAACTTCTTCACCGACACTGGCCGAGCCGAACAGGCAGTGCCCTTGTTGCGAGAAGCTCTGAAGACCAATCCCGACCGCGCGGAAGTGCATTGGGAATTGGGTTATGCCTACCGGTTCGGTGGAATGTTGAAGGAATCGCTGGCCGAGTGCGGACAAGCCCGCGAACTTGATCCCCTCGTCAAGCTCAACAACTCGGCTCTCAATGCCTATCTCTACATGGGCCGGTACGACGAGTTTCTGCAAAGTCTCCCTAGAACGAGCGAAACGGCGTTCATTGTCTTCTATCGCGGCTTCGGCGAGTATCACAAGAAAGACTGGGAAGCGGCGGCGCGGGACTTTGATCGCGCCTTCGAACTAGATCCATCGCTTCTCCAGGCGCAAGTGGGAAAGGCACTGAGCTTTGCGATTGCAAAGCAACGCGCGAAGGGATTGCAAATCCTGCATGAGGCCGAGGACAGGATCAAAGAACGCGACGTACGCGATTCGGAGGCGATTTACAAGATCGCACAGGCGTATGGGGTGCTCGGCGACCGCGCGTCCGCTACGCGGGTTCTGCGCTACAGTATCGAGCACGGATTCTTTGCCTATCCCTATTTCACAGCCGATCCTCTCCTCAGCAGTCTGCGCAATGAGCCCGAATTCGCGCGGTTGATGAAGATGGCAGAGGAACGTCACCGGGCGTTCAAGAAGGCGTTTTTTTGAACGATTTTCTCCAGACGACCACTGTCAGGACGAAGCGTCATCCCTTCGCCAGGAACGCAAGTTGATCCCGTAGAGAACAATGCAGAACAGGTTGGCGGGAATGAACCCTGTCTGCGATGTCTGAGTTGCGATGACGCATATGATGACGCTGTTAGCTGCCGCCAAGACCCAGCCTTCCCAGATTCTGCGTCCAACCAGGATTGTAGAAATAACGGTCAATACACATGACAGGTAATCGAGCCGCAACACAGATGACAACCCCCTGGAATGATTGTCGTCGAATTTTGCGGCATCATCGGTAACCGACAGTACCCTGCGACATTACGGAGGTAGCAGTCCCGCAGTGCATCGAGAGCGCTTCCGCACGTCATCGTTGTTGAGGAACGTTCTGGAAAGAGTAGTATTTCTAGTTTGCGGTGAAGCATATCCTCAAATTCAAGGTCAAAAATGAGACTCCGACACTGGGTTGCGCTTGCACTGGGCGTGATTTGCTCAACAAGCGTTTTCGCACAGCAAGCTCCAGACGCGGTTGATGAATACGTTCGGGCAGAGATGCAAAAGCAGCACATTCCGGGCCTGTCGCTGCTGGTATCGCGCGACGGCAAACCGATCCGGGCGCTGGGATACGGACTGGCGAATGTCGAACTGCAAGTCCCGGTCAAACCGGAAACGGTCTTTCAGTCGGGCTCGGTGGGCAAGCAGTTCACCGCAACCGCAGTGATGATGCTGGTCGGGGAAAACAAGATCGGCCTTGAGGACCCGCTGACCAAATTCTTCCCCGACGCACCCGCGGCATGGAAACAAGTGACCGTCCGCGAACTGCTCAGCCACACTGCCGGCTTTACCGATTATCCGAAGGACTTCAACTTCCGCAAAGATTACACCGAAGACGAAGTGCTCAAGATCGTTGAGGGCATCCCGCTGGCTTATTCACCGGGCACCAAATGGAGCTACTCCAATCTGGGATATGCCACGCTTGGAATTCTGATCCACAAAGTCACTGGCAAGTTCTACGGAGACTTTCTCCAGGAGCGCATCTTCAAAAGGCTTGACATGAGCACGACTCGCATCATCAGCGAAGCTGACATCATCCCAAATCGTGCTGCGGGCTACCGGCTCGTGAAGGGCGAGTTGAAAAATCAGGAGTGGGTTGCTCCCATGATCAACACGACCGCTGATGGCAGTCTTTATTTCTCGATCAATGATCTTGCGAAATGGGATGGGGCGCTCTACACCGAAAAGCTTCTAAAGCGTTCGAGCCTCGATCAGATGTGGACGGTCGCCAAGCTCAAGAACGGTCAGCCCAACCAGGATCACTATGGCTTCGGCTGGTCGATTGAAACCAAGAATGGCCATAAAGTCATCGGACACGGCGGGTCGTGGCAGGGATTCAAGGCACACATCTCGCGCTATGTGGACGATAAGCTGACGGTTGTCGTGCTCATCAATCAGGCCGACGCTGAGCCTGGACCGATTACGGATCGGGTCGCGGAGATGTATTTGGCGGGAACGGTGAAATAAAAAGCCGGAGGCGAAGCCTCTGGCTTGGATGGATCAGAGACCCGTTCGCACAGGAGTTCTTTCTCCGATGATTTTTTCGCCCACGCTCTTCGCCTGCGTGAACAAGTACAAATAGTCTGGGCCGCCGGATTTTGAATCGGTGCCGGACATATTGAAGCCGCCGAATGGGTGCGCGCCTACCATCGCGCCTGTGCACTTGCGGTTCAGGTAGAGGTTGCCGACGTGGAATTCGCGGATGGCGCGATCGAGTTTCTCGCGTGAGCTTGAGTAGACGGCGCCGGTCAGTCCGAATTCGGTGTCGTTGGCAATTTCGAGAGCGTGGTCGAAGTTGCGTGCCTTGATCACCACCAGCACCGGCCCGAAGATCTCTTCCTGCTCGAGCGTTGACTTCGGCGGAATGTCGGCGATCACCGTCGGCTGAATGAAGTAGCCTTCGCCGGCTTCGGTTGCGCGCGCGCCGCCCGTGATGAGGCGTCCGTCTTTCTTGCCGATTTCGATGTAGCGCAGAATATCTTTCATCGAACCTTCGTTGATCACAGCGCCCATGTTCACGTTCTCGGCGGGATCTCCGATGGTGAGGCGCTCGACCCGTCCCTTGAGTTTCTCAAGGAACTTGTCATAGATGCGCTCGTCGATGATGGCGCGCGAGCACGCCGAACACTTCTGGCCCTGGAAACCAAACGCCGCCTGTGCGACGCCTTCGACGGCCGAATCGAGATCGGCGTCGGCATCCACGATGATGGCATCTTTCCCGCCCATCTCCAGGATGGTGCGCTTGATCCACATCTGCCCGGGCTGCTGGTGGGCGGCGGACTGGTTGATGTGCAATCCAACTTCGCGCGATCCCGTGAAGGCGATGTAACGCGTCTTGGGATGCGAAACAATTGCGTCGCCGAAGGTGGCGCCGCCGCCCGGACAGAAATTGACTACGCCTTCGGGCATGCCGGCTTCTTCCAGCAACTCGATGAACTTCGCTGCAATCGTGGGCGAGTCGCTTGAAGGTTTCAGGATCACCGTGTTCCCGCTGACGATCGAGGCCAGCGTCATACCGGCCATGATCGCGCACGGGAAATTCCACGGCGGAATCACGGCACCAACGCCGAGCGGGATGTACATCAGGCTGTCGCGCTCACCGGGTAGCTGAATCGGCGTTTCCGCCTTTGCGAAGCGCAGCGCTTCGCGGGCATAGAACTCGCAGAAGTCGATAGTCTCGGAGATGTCGGCATCGGCCTCAGCCCAGTTTTTCGAGACTTCGAAGACCAGCCAGGCCATGAATTCCATCTTGCGTTCACGCATCAGGTCAGCGGTACGGAATAGCAACGAAGCTCGCTCTTCCACCGAGGTCTGGCTCCAGCTTTCGAATGCCTTCAGGGCCGCCTGCATCGCGGGCTCGACGTGCTCCTTGCCGGCCTTCTGATGAACTCCGACAACTTGCGAAGGTTTCGTGGGATTGAGCGAGCGAATCTTGTCGGCGGTCTTAACGCGCTTGCCGCCGATGATCAGGTCATACTCGCGGCCCAGCTGACCGCGCACTTTCTCGATAGCGGAGCGCATCTTGCGCGCATTCTCTTCCCGGCTGAAGTCGAAAAAAGGCTCGGTAACAAATGGTCCTGCGCGCAAATCAACTCGCGGGCGTGGCGGAGCTTCGAGGGTTGCCATAGGAGTAATCCTTTCGGGTCTGGAGGATTCGGTAGTAGGGCGTGCTCTAATATTTTACACCTCGGATTAAGGTGCAAGAGCGCAGCGGCCGGGGTTGAAAAAACGTTGCCGAATCACGCCATGAACTGAGTCAAAACGGGAATCCCCCGCCTGGTTTCAGCCCATTAACTAGAGGATAACGGGGTGGGGTACCCCTCCCCTCTCGGCCTTCAAATCTTTGAGGAATAAGGACTTAATTTCTGATTGTCGCGCAGATCTTTGATTCCAAAGGAGTTGGAGGCAAAATATTCCGGACAAAGGAGTTATGGCCGCATTTTCGCGGATCATGTTTTCAAGGAGCTATGTAAATGTGACTATTATTATCTTTGAGCGGGCGAAGGTTGTCAACAACCGAAGTCAGGGTCAGCCCGATTTGCCCTGTGCCGTCCGAGGCTACCCATACCGCTGTTCGCGGCGCTCGTATTCCTGTTGTATGACACGTAGACCATTCAGGGCGTCATTCAATTGTTGCCGTTCTTGGTAGGGGGATGGCTTCGTCTGAGTTTCTTCGACGCGGTCAAGAATCGCGTTACGGGCATCGACCACTCGCTGCCGAAGCTTCGTCGGGTCAAGTTCGGTAAGGGCCAGTTTGTAGAGTTCTGTCCAGTCAGGTGGGCGCGGACTATTGCGTTTCTCGTCCCTGTACGTCTCGACAATCTGCTCAGCAAGCGAAACTATCTTTTGAGGGTCGTTCTCAGTGCTGGCTTGAAATGCGAGTTCGCGCCATTGCTCGGTTGGTTTGGAATTGGGTGTCATCGGGGTGGTCCTTTCCGTCAGAGGACGCAAAGGACCGTCACCGGTTCGGTGCGCGGCGGAGATGTGCGGCGGGAGACTGTTAGAAGTATGGCACAGATGGGGACCCAACGGGGGCGGGAATTGTGTAGCTACGACTGCTAACGCGCCTCTCCACGCCTTCGGGTTTCGGAACGCCACGCTGAACCCGGCGATCATGAACGACAGGGTAATCATTCGCTGTCATCCGGCAAGTGGCGGTGCTACAAGGCGATAGCCAACACTTCTACCACGCCGATCACAGCCCAGACTATCGCTCTCCCATGCTCACCGGCTAGCCAGAATCCACTAGCTGCACTGAAAACAAAGAATTGCACTTGTCCATCCGCTTACTAATGCGCCGGGCTTGCTCAACATTTTAAGAATTTTCATCGGCTTATCGTATCGTATAATTAAGTCACTCCCCCTGACATGTCCGCCCTGGAGTGGCCTATGGAAGGCGAGACCAAAGAGCGCTGGTTTCAACTGGCGCAGCTCGCAGCCGTCGAGCAGGACCCCGAAAAACTCATCGCACTTGTTCAGGAAATAAACCGGCTACTGGACGAGAAGGAAAAGCGGCTGAATCAGAAACGCAGCGGTGCCGGTCCTATCCAACCCTACAAGTCGCGATAAAGCCGGGCGGCCTACCCGCTGACTCTCAGGCCTTGATCTTCTGACCGCCCTTTGACACCCAGCGCGGCGCCGGTATCCAGTGCGCTGGTCCGTCAATCATCGTTGTGATTACAACCGTGTTGCGATTACAACCGTGATTTGGGGGCAAAGGCGACCTCCGGGGGGAGGAATTATGTTTGTTGGCCGGCTTCTTCGCTCCACCGAGAGAGTATCGGTCACTCCGGCGTAATGCCTATACGTCAGATTATTCCGACTAGCGTCAGGGACTCAGTATGCCCGCCGAGTCGCGGCGGCCACGTAGGGAACCCTACAGTGTTAGCGGTATATAGCGGTTGGCTGCGGTCGCCCGTAGTATAGAAAATCGATTCACAGGCCACTTCGCTTGCCCCGATGCCGCTTAGAAGACCCAATCCAGGATCTCGTCCGCCAGGTTGTCGAAACTGAGGATGCTGACGAGGCACGGGAATTGATGAGGCGGCTCCGCGAGGCCCTCCAAGGGCACACTGGCAAGGCTGCGCTAGTTAGCAGCGGATAATTTGGTCAGCGGTGGGAAAGCATCAGGCAGGCGGAAACCGGAGAGTTGACCCGGTTTAGTGGGCAAGCAGAATATCTAACCTGCGTGTGCCGCCGTGCGCGGGCCCTTCCGTTGGCCTTCCTGGTACGCCTCAACGATCAGTTGGGCGAGCGCGACCATCTTTTCCGGGTCTTGCTCTTTCATGGCTTGCCGTGCGAGTGTGCGCCACTCTTCTTCGTGAGGTAGGTTTTGCAGCAAGGGGCACCGGCCTTTCCGTTCAGGACGAACGTGGCTGGCGAACGAAACGATTCTCCTTCCGGCGCGGAGTCTTGTCTGTCCGCTAGCGCACTTCCGTATGTTGCTTA
>JBKPCG010000145.1:0-4404 GCA_046727255.1 Acidobacteriota bacterium
GCTGGGCATGCTCAGTAACTTGGAGGTGAAAGTCCTCTGGCCGACCTGATGGAGGTGAAGGCCTAGTGATGATGCAAGGGCTATCGCCGCGAGGCGAGGTCCGAAGGAAGCATGGAACAAACGTGCGAGTCGATGGACAAAGACCGAATAGAAGGCTCCCGTACCGGACGAGTGGGCAACTTACCGCGAAGTCCATAATCCACCACATGCGGATCGTGGTGCACAGCAAACTTCCAGAATCGACGACTGTTCACTGGCACGGGTTGATTCTCCCAAACAAGATGGATGGTCCTGCGTTCATCACCCAGGATCCCATCCGTTCGGGTGACTCGTACAGCTACGAGTTCACGGCCGATCAAGCAGGCACATTCTTTTACCACAGCCATGACCCCCAGATCGCCAGCAGGCTTTAGGTCTTTACGGTGCTCTCATCATCGATCCCAAAGATTCGGCAACCGAGCCGAGAGCTGATCTGGAGTACGTCATTCAGCTACAGGAGTGGCTTCTCCGCGAAGGACTCACCTATCCCGCAATGCTCATGGAAGGCGGATTGCCGAATTATTTCACCATTAACGGGCGCGCTTATCCGGCAACGGACACGATCCACATGCGAGTGGGTCAAACCGTGAAGCTCCGGTTCATTGGTACCAGCAACAACTTTATCCACCCGATGCATGTCCATGGAGGTCCCTTCACCGTGATCGCCAGGGACGGAGTGACGCTGCCGCCTGCAGGCCGATTCGAAGCAGATACGATCAACTTGGGGCCAGGACAGCGGTATGACGTGATCTGGCCTGCTCGACGCTCTGGCAAGTGGCTGATCCACTGCCACATTCCGCATCACACGGAAAACGAGAACGTCGAGGAAAAAGGTGGGGGTGGACTAATGATGTTGATCGATGTAGCAGAAAAATAGAACACGAGCGATCGGCGATAGTCCGCCCTGCTCTTAGCGTTTGCTGAACTGAACAACTCTGAAACTCAGTAGTGCGGGAAGGGGGCGCCATTCAGGGCGGCGATGACCAGGGTCCCGGCATAAGCGTTATCCACGACTACCGAGGTCGTGAACTTCATCCCGACTCTCCAGCTCGCGGGGGCCTCGGAATGCACACCTAAAAAGATCACGTATCCGTTTCCGGATTTTCCCCAATGAATCGTTTGAGAAAGGCCCGCAGTAAAGGCAATGAATTCGATCAACAGATCACGCGTGGCCGGATCGGAAAGATAGAAGCCTGGTACAGAAGATGAAGAGACTCGCGCAGACCCGTGGCATTGGAGTGCATTGAAGCAACAAAAAGAGCGAGACCGAAGTCCCGCCCTTTTGTGGTTTGGTGATCGGAGGCGAGCCCTAGCTTCCGGTCCCCGTGAGACTGGTACTCGCCGGGCTGCCACCGCCGTCGTTCTTGACGTTCAGCTTGGCGGCACGTGTGCCAGTCGTCGTTGGTTTGAACTTCACTCCGACCGAGCAGTTCGCACCTGGGGCGATAGTGGCGCCGCAAGTGTTCGCGGAGATCAGGTAATCGCCTGCGGCTGTTCCGGCGAAGACGAAGCCGGTGAACGTAACGACCGTGGTGCCGACGTTCGTGACGGTGACATTCTTCTGGGGACTGGTATTGCCCACCGCGACTGTTCCGAAGTTCAGCGAGGTCGGCGACAGCACGATCGACTGGCCCACACCGGTCAGAGAAACCACTTGCGGGCTGTTTGGCGCGTTATCGGTGAACGTCAGGTTGCCAGTGCGCGTGCCCTTCTTGGTCGGCGTGAAGGTCACGCTGACGGCACAGTTTGCACCCGCCGCTACCGTGGCTCCGCAGGTGTTGTTGGAGATATGGTAATCACCGCTGGTCGTGATGCTGGAGATATTCAGCGTAGCGGTGCCGGTATTGGTGAGCGTAACGGTTTTCGGCGAACTCGTCTGCCCGATCGGCACCTTCTTGAAGTTCAGTGCCGTCGCTGACAGAGAAACCGCTGGGCCACCGCCCCCGCCGCAGTTACTGAACACGAAGGACCCAATGCGGGAACTCCAGTTGAACGTGCCATTCACTTTCTCATACTGGTTCGTGTACCAGAATGTGCAGTCGTCACTGGGATCGACTTGCAATGCTGTGTAGTCGCCCCACCGGCTTAGGCCAGTAGTCTGCGATCCGGTACCCTGGAACATGGTGGCTTCCGTCTCTAACGTTCCGACTGGATCGCTTGGCACTCGTCCGGTAAAGCGAATCGCAGGATTAATGGTGCTGCTGGAAGCACTGTACCCGACGGCAATATCGTTGGACTTGTCCATCGCGGCGCTCGCCATCCAGCGGTAGGTCGCGTCCGGAGCGAACGTGCCTTGCTGGTTGACAGTTACCGCGCCGCTCAGATCCAGAAGCTCATACCAGCGAACCGCCACCGGTCCGCCACTGTCGACCGAGTGGTTTATCACCACCCGCTCGTGATCGGCAAACTTGCGGTAAGGCATGCGGTACATGAGCCGGTCGCCCAGCGTGTCCAGCTTCTGCGGCGTTCCCTTTTGCGGCACACAGGTGCCGCCATTGCCGCAGGCCAGCGTGGAGTTGGCTACGTTGATGGTCGTCGCAGCTGACAGAGCGGCAGTGCCGGCCGCAAAGTTCAGCGTCAGCTTCCGCCGGAACAACTGCCCGGGATTGTTGTTTTGCCAAGTCACGAAAAGGCCGGGGGTACCATCCGGTGGCGGCGTTGGGCCGTCGAGATCGGAGGGCAAGTAGCCGCCTTCGGTGTTTGGGGTCGACTTGCAAATCTGCGCTGCGTTCGCATTACCCGCCAACATCTTCGCCCGGTCGAAGCCGCACAGTTGAGAGCCAGCAAAAAAACGACCATTCGTAAAAATATTATACGAAGCAAGATAGGCGCTGTTGCTGGTGGTTGGCCATACTCCCAGTTTCGGATAGTCATTCAGGTTGGCGCCAAAACTGAAGTTGTACAGCGTGTACGCGCCAGTAGGATCATTGGTTTTCGAGACTGCTACACACTCCGAGAAAGTTGCGCCGATGCCCACGTCGCTGATGACCCAGCGGTCCGCGAGTCGGTCGTAGTTCACAATTGGATCGCTCGCTCCAGCCGCGCACGCACCTCCTACCGGAGCAAAGAAAGTCGTGAAATTGGTAGGACCCGAGAGCAGCGCGCCGCTCTTGTTGTACACCGCCAGCCGCACATTCACGGTCTGCACAATGTGATTCGGTCCGACGGCCAGGTTTACGTCGGAAGGCGCGAAGCCCTGCGCCCCGATGCCGTCGAAGTCGATACCTTTGGTAGCGGAAACGTTGGGCCGAACTTCTTTCTGCACTACTGAGTCCGATTTGGCGGGATTCAGGCCTCCGCGCGAGCTGAGCGGAATTGGCTTCGGTTCAGGAGCTTCCATATCGCCCAGGCCCAGCACGTCGATGGGCAGTTCTCTGAGCGGCTGGGAGACTGCGTGGCCGGTTGGGTATCTCACGATTGTTTTGGATTGATCGTCCTGCGCCATAGCCAGTGCACCTGTAAGGGCAAGGCAACATACAAGGAACACAAAAATGAGCGCTCGTCGGCAAGCCATCGATTCCTCCTGGTCAGATTGTTTAGGGGCCGGGGTCGAAGTGGAGCGGCCCGACCATGGGCAACTTGCGAGGATAGTGTTGAGTGGTGTCGCGGCGCTCGAGCACGATCAAGACACTAACCGAAATTGGGAGGAGTATATAACACAGCAATTGAGCAGCCCATAGAAAAATGGCTACCAGCGCTAAAATTCAGCGGCGGCGTTGGAAGTCGCAAAGTATTGCGCATGAAATGCGCCCTACGCACTTTACGGTCACTGTTTGTCCGCAACGAGAAACGCGCTGGATAAGGGGTCTTCTGCGGTGCCTATATTCGAAGGGGATCAAACCGACCGGGCGTGTGCCGCGAATTCCATCCCCAGCATCGCGACCCACCAGGAATTAATGAAAATCGCCGTCACCCTTGCGGCCACATCCACTTTCCAGCGACTCTCCATGTCCACTCCCAAGATTTTGTGGATGGGCCAAGCGACCTTCCGGTTTTGGGGTTCGTCATCTCCTTAGCTCTACCTCAACGCATGACGAAGACGATGCGCGGCGGATTGAACGGGTCCTCTTCAACAACGTGATGTGCAATCAATTCTATTCCGTAGTCAGTTTCGGAAAATTCGTTGAGCGGTGACGGGGGAGTTGACATCGATCCAGCACAGAGTAATAGTGTGGTTCGGCGGGTCCGGCGGAGGTGACCCCTGAGAGAGGTCAACAGCTTTAGGGCTTCCAAGGAACTGCCCCGGATGCTGAACGTTTAGTTATGCGGCCTGGGGTTCAATGGGAACGAGCTCGTAGCCCAGTTGTTTGGCTTGCCGTTTAAGTTTTGCTTGCAACTTTTTCTCCCTCTGGGCGTCTCTGGCAT
>JBKPCG010000146.1:0-9313 GCA_046727255.1 Acidobacteriota bacterium
GGAGTAATTATGACTTCTGAAGTGGTGAACCTAGAGGTGACCGCAAGCATACCGATTAACTGCGATTTCTGGTCGGAAGAAGATGGCTGGAAAGGGCTATGTAAAAGTCTGTCGGTCACGGTCCGTGGCAGTAGTTTCGAAGATGCCAAGAAGAACATGGCAGGTGAATTACAGGTGTATATCGAAGGAATCCTCCGGGAACATCCTAAGAGAAGTACGCGGCGAATTGCCTGAGAGCGGCGGGCCGGGTTGTTGGCGAAACATCGCCCATCACACCGACTATGCTCCAGTCCTGCTAGACGGGGTTTTAGGGCCGATGCCCTGACCAGCCTGCTGTTGGCCGCTGGAGGGATCACTGGGACAATTGGGCGGTGTCGGGAAGCAACGAAATGAAACTTCTGGTTGAGATCGCGATAATCGTGATTGTGATCTTGGTGGCAGTTCGTTTTTTCAGGAACAGAGGATAGCCCGCTCGGTGCCTCTGTGGGCAGTGTGGCTAGCCTAAGCGGAAGCTTATACCAACACTAGCTCGGGGGGTGCAGCGCGAAGTTTGGATGGCCTTTGCAGCGTCTTCCGCACCAGCATTACGAAAGTAACAATGTAACGAAGTACACCGCGTGCGTAAGAGCTACGGTGTGACCCGACCCGATTTCCACCTAAGCTACTGATTCCTGCAATCCGTCTGTTGGCAACATACCTGCACTATCCATGTCGAGTTCGTTCCTCCCCTGCTGTCTGCCCCCAAAAACATTCTCCTGAGGAGGAGTGGTTTGTGTCACAGACCGACCCTAAAAGACGGATGCCGCGTAGGCTTGTATGGATTGACGAACAACGGTTTCGGGGTTTTGGCTGCTCCGAATGTGGTTGGGCGTTCAACACTTCTGATTCACCGACTGGCAATTCCTTTGATGAAATGATGCGGAACTTCGAGTTGCAGCGCGACAGAGAGTTTTCATCTCATGTTTGCGCGGTGTACCCAAGGAACACCAGCGCCAAAAGCTAAATCTACCTCGACAGAGGCTCGACCAACACTCTTGAGGCATCATCACGAAACAGAATTGAAAAAAGGGGCGAGTCTCGGTAACCCGCCCCTCGGTTAGGCAGTTCCCTCTTGTCCCACATTTTCAAGACTGTTTCTCCAAGTCGTACTCAATTTTCGTGCCGCGTTCCTTGTCATTGAAGACGACGTGCATTGTCTTGCCATCGGAGGACACAGTCATGTTCGCCACACCAACGACCTTCCCGTTCCGTTTGTAGGTTGCCTCAATCGTGTTCGCATCGACCTTCTTCAGCGCGACCATCGTTTGGCCGGGATCACCGCTAATGGGTGAGTCTTTGCCATCAAATTTCGCATCGTAAGTCTCGCCCTGTGGGTCGGACATTTTCAACCCGTCTGCCGTCGCTTGGTACGTGATCGTGAGGCCATTCTTTGACACGTCAACCTTCTCCGCACGCCATGATCCAGAAAGAGCGTGGGAACCAGCGGGGCCTTTACCGACTCGCTTCAGGGTGGATTCACCCGTGACTGGTTGTGTCATCGACTGGTCGTTGAATTTCTGGCTCAAAGTATTACCGTCGGACGACACCGTGTCCGTTTCCGTGAAAATGGTCTTGCCGTCTTTCTTGTCCGTAATCTCAACCGTATGGTCATCGACCACCTTGACACTTACCGTATTGAAGTAGTTGGAACCTTCGACTTTCTGATCCTGCCCGTCAGCTTTGATGTCCATTTTTGGAACACAGGTCGAGCAATGGTACATCCCCTTATCCAACACGTATTGCTCTGGCTTTTCGGGAAACTTTGCCGTGTCGGTCTTGGCAATCCACGTCCCATCGAATGAAGTCTGAGCGGCCAACATTCCGGGAGCCAAGAGCAGGAGAGCAAGCAGTTTTTTCATAGATCACCCCTGTACGTCGATTGCGGCAAGACCCACCAGAGATTTCGCCACACATGTGAATCTTGGAAGGGTATTGCCGTCGGGCCGACATTCTACACCCGACTGGCGGCAGGAGGAACTCGTTGTTCGCGGCCCGAATTAGACGCTGCTAGAAACTTCAATCATGAGACGGGGATTCTTGGGCCGATGCCTCATCCACCTGCTTGTTGGCCGCTGGCGGGATAGGTGAGATCATTGGGCGACGTTGGGGGGCGAAATGACGATTACAACTGTGATCGAGGCTGTGATTATTGTTGTGGTGGTCTACCTAGCGGTTCGCTTTTTTATGAAGAGCGGGTAAGGCTCGTAGCAGCCGAAAACGGCATCGGCCAATAGAACCCCGTCTCAAATGACCTCGCCGGAACGAGTACCTAACCTCTGGCAGTCCTCCCCTTCGTTTTCCTCTTCAGCTTTCGGCTAGCTGATTTCTGGCGCTGTTGAAATGGCCTCTTGTGCGTCTTCAAACTCAGCCTTCGAGAACTCCACACCAAAATACTTCGTTCGACGTTCGGTGGTCTCGATGATTTTTCCCGCCTTTCGATCAACACACCATGAGTGTGGACGCCAGATGCCATCCTTCGAGAGTCCGTAGCCCGTCACGACCATGTAGCGTTCGGGCTTCGACTCCCAAAGTGCAAAAGCATTGTCATGGCATCCCGACGGCTCACCCTCGACGATCTTGAGACTGCAATTGCTGAAAACCTTCCCGTCAGCGAGGAGATGCGGGACGCCGTTTGGCCCGTTGCTGCCATTCCACAGGACAACCGCCTTGCCACCGAGTAATCGCAGCTTCTTGAGCAAGGGCTTCAAGTGCGGCCTCTCCGCCAAAGCCTGCTTTGTCCGTTGTTTGAAAAAGGCTTTTTGTTCGTCCGTCATCGTCTGCTGCCCCTCGCACTCTTCACCAGAAATCCAGTCTTCGCTAGCACATAGCTTGTGAAATTCGGGGGAAATCGCGCCATTAGTCGCTGAAAACGTCCTCGGGAAGTAACCCTTTTCCCGCCAATCTCTTGGGTTGTAGCGCGCCTCTTGTGTAGTGAATGGTCGTTCTCATCAGATCGAATGCCATCAATGGGATGGTTAGCAAAAAAAAGAGAAAACGCGCATTTTTTGAGGGATGAGTGCGAATCGGCCTCGAATGAGGAGAAAGCCCGCCTGAGATCCCGAGTGGAGGACGACATATTCAGTTATACCGTCGACTCAAATGTCATAAACGATCCTCAATTGGGCCCGTTTCAGGGGTTGGAGTGTCAGTTCGGCTGCTCCACAGCGCTTCGAACTCAGCTGAAATTTTAAACCGCCACGGTTGATTCTCGATCCACCAGGTTACTGTCTTAAAGTCCTTCGCGGCCACTGCCTCCCGATAGAGAGCTACCTGCCGACCAAACATTCGTTCGAATGCTCCAGATTCTTTCGCGTAGTCGTTTTCGAGACCAAGGTAAATCTCTTCCAAATCCCGAATCTGTTCACGAAATTGCTTCTCCTGAGCTGTGAGCATTGGTCTCCCAGCCATTCCTCCATTAGATTTCACCTTAGGGGTAAGCTGAATGTTGGTTCGCTGCCAACGTTCTATTATAGTTCCTGCTCTACTAGTTGCCGAACTATCGTCCCGAAATCGATTTCGCGTTGAAGCAGCATTTCCTCGACATTTGCATTTAGGCGCTCGCCGAGATAAACCGTGCGCCTCACGGACTTCTTCTTCATTGTCGTCTCCTCATCCCTTGCTCGCAGTGCACCTGAGCATTCGTGCGCAACACAGCCTGCCGCCAGCGTGCTGTTAAGTAGCCGTCAAAGTACCGCGAGAGTACCTAGCACGCATGGCAGGCGTGCACCGTATATTGCAACATTTCTAGCGCAATACTCCTCAGTTATGAGGGAGCGGCACGTAACATCAATAGGTTAGCAACCTTCCATTCGGCTTTGCCTAACCTTATTAATCCTCTCTACCAACACCCGGTATATACACAATTATTTTTGGTTCATGACGAGGCTAGAACGAGATGCACGCAAGTCCTTCGACTAGTGGAGCGATCTCACTTTCCTCAGCTCTTGTTCATTGGATACGAAAGAATCGTCTTCCGTCGCATGACGCACTTATGCATGAATCGCAGAAATCGAATGCAAGATGTTCAAGAGAAGGCAACTGACAAGAATTGTCGTTTTGTTGCGAACTCGAACCTAAGTTGATCATCAACAAAGCATTAGGAACCGTACAAATATATTTTTTGGGAACTCGGGTCATCGGAGTGTCTGACCTTGACATCGGCCTCCAAAACCCCGTCTCGCCTCTTTTACGCGCATCGTAAGAGGAGAGCTGAACATCAAAAGATTGACAGGCCAAGAGCCTCGTCCAGCGCTGGATTCGGGGCCATTTGCTTCACCCTGCTGCTGACCTCGCACTACTCCTCGCAATCTGCTTCGGCACCCTCTGCCTGCGGCACACCTTGCCGCCACCGAGCGGCCAATTAATTGGTCGCCGAATTTCACGAAAAATAAACACGTCGTAGGCATACCCTCGGCGCGTTTAGGTGCAAGAACGTGGATGTCAATAGAACTACGGTCAGGGCGACCGCTGCCGCGCCTCAGCCGAGCAGTGGACTTCAGGGCCAGCAAAAGCAAGATGAGATGGAGCAACTAGCCGACATCTTTTTGCGCATGTACGGCGAGATGACGGAGGATCAACGAGCCGATCTCACATTGGCTGTTGCCGCACGGGCATGAGCAGCATAGGATTTGGAAGCGTTCGACGATGCAAGGCCCGTCCGTGGAGGCATGCGGTCCGGTCCCAGAAGAAAAGGAACATTAGACATGAATAATGGAGAACCTGCCGGGGCGGTCATTTACGTCCGGGTATCGACAGATGAACAAGCAAACGGCCCTTTGAACCTCGACAATCAGGAAAAGCGATGCAGAACGTACTGCGAACAAAAAGGGTTGAAAGTGGCGGAGGTCTTCGTTGACCCCGGCGAGTCCGCACGGTCAGCAGATCGACCCCAATTCCGGCGAATGCTTAGTTTCTGCAAAGCACATCGGCGCGAGGTTGGTTATGTTGTCGTGCAAGACTTGAGCCGGTTTGCCCGCAACCTGCCCGATCAGGCCGACGCGATCAGGGAACTGCGGAAGCACGGGGTGCTCCTGCGCTCGACCTATGAAAGCAACATCGACGAAACCGCCGCAGGGGAGCTTGCTGCAAACATTCACGGCGCATTTAATCAATACTTCTCCGACGCGTTGTCTGAAAAGATGCAGGATAGGATGCGGGCATCGGTTGCCGCTGGACGTTTCCCTTGGCCTGCTCCGATCGGGTATAGGAATTCCAAAGCGAAAACTGGCCCAACATCGTCCCCGACCCTGCTCGTGCGCCACTCATCCGTAAGGCTTTTGAATTGATAGGCAGTGGTCTGCACACGAAGGCCGAGGTGCTCAGGATTGTCACGGAGATGGGGCTTCGCACAACTCGCAACAATGGTCCCCTGCCGCCACAAACATTTGTAGAGATGCTGAAGAAACCTGTTTACTGTGGTTGGGTTTGTCCGCCCAGCTTGAGGGATCTTCGGGTCAAGGGACTGCATGAATCTCTCGTGAGCGAGGAACTTTTCAACAGAGTGCAGGATGTGCTTAACGGAAAGAGGCCGACCGTAGCAGCTCGCAAGCGGCACAACCCCGCGTTCCCCCTAAAGTGGTTTGTACGGTGTGCAGCTTGTGGGACCCCACTCACCGCCGGATTCTCCACCGGCAAGAACAAGGCGAAGAAGTATGGTCACCACTGGTGCCGCAAGAAGAACTGTCACGCGGTACTGGTGTCGAAGGAGAAACTTGAGAGTGACTTCGTGGCTCTGCTGCGTCGGCTACAACCGGATAAGGAGGCCATTACCTCGTTCCCGAAGATTGCAGCTAGAGTCTGGAGCCAGAAGGAGGGGGACGCCGCAGCAAGTACGAAACGCCTGCTAACTAGACTGGAAAGCCAGAAACGCCTAAAGACCGAACTTCTCAAAGCCAAGCTACGCAGCGAAATCACACAAGCCGACTATCAGCAGGCAAACACAGAATTCACGGACGAGATCACCTCAGTCGAAGAGCAACTACAAATCATTCAGACGGGTAAAGCCACACTAGAGAGGTTCGTACAATTTTCAGAGCTGATGCTGGTTGACATCGCGGTGGCTTGGCTCAAGGCGGGGGCCGAGCAGCGCCAGCGTGTTCAAAATTTGCTCTTTTCCGATGGAGTGCTCTACTCCGAACATTCTGGCTTTTTGAACACCTCTAAGCCGTCACTGTTCATGACGTTAGAGGAAATCAGCACCGAAAACGGAATGTTGGCGTCCCCGACGGGATTTGAACCCGTGTTACCGCCGTGAAAGGGCGATGTCCTGTTGGATCACGTTGTAATTACAAGGCAGCGGTCGCTCTGCAACGCCCTGTAAGGAACCGGTGAGAACACTAAGGACCAGGTTTAGGTTGTACCGTCGTTGTACCGCGAGTTTTTGGGCCAATGCCCTCAGCCGAGCGTAGGTTTCGGCGTGGCCTGGGGATCGAGTTGAAGCGCCGACTGTCAGACTTTTCAGGGCTTCGCTGAAACATATTTACAATGACTTGGAGCGCACGGACGACACTGTAGTTTTGTGGGCTTTCGTGTGGGCTGAAAAAATGGCTTGAACACTTCGAAATCTTCGCACCCCCATTCCGGCTAACGCATACTGATCGCCGATCAGCAGTTGACGCGCGAGAGTTGCATGAGACTATTAGCATTCTCGTTTTTCTGTATGCCGGGAGTCTGCTGAAAGATGGCGATCACCATTTCAAAGTCTCGCTTCCTCGCTGGTTGCCAGTGCCTCAAAAGGCTCTATTTGCAGGTCCATGGTCCCGAATTAGTGGGTAAGCCGGACGGCGCAAACGAAGCAATCATTGAGCAGGGGCGTCAAGTCGGAATACTCGCCCGTCAACTTTTCCCGGGTGGTATTGAAGTGGAAGGCTACAGCGGATTGGACCGGGCGATCCGTACCACGAAAGAGCTGGTTAGAAATCCCGAGGTTCCGGCGATATTTGAGGGTGCATTTGAGCATCAGGGCGTGATCGTTAAGACTGACATCCTGCAACGCCGGAAACCGAATCACTGGCGTCTTGTTGAAGTAAAATCCACCGCCGATTTGAAAGATCACCACTTGGAAGATGTTGCAATCCAAAAGTACGTGGTGTCTGGTCTCGGTGTACAGTTGGCGTCGGTCTGGTTAGCTCACATCAACCGAACATACGTGCTTACCGGAATGACAGTTGATCCCCGTCAGTTCTTCTTATTTCGTAACCTCACACGCAGGGCGGAGAATTTACAGCCCGAACTAACGTTTCGCCTTCGTTCACAGTTCCGTATCCTTGCCATGCCCGAGCCTCCCGAAGTTCCCACGGGGCCGCATTGCATCAACCCTGTAGTCTGCGAGTTCTTTTATCACTGCAATCATCCCAAGCCAGATGACTACATCGGCTACCTTCCACGGCTTCATGCCAGCGCAGTGGAACAGCTTGAGGAACTGGGTGTCGAGTCCATCCACGACATACCTGATGATTTCGAGTTAAGCGAGTTCCAGCGGCGTGTCTGCACTGCCATGAAAACGGGTCAACCGTGGTTTAGTGCGGACTTGAATGGCGAATTTGAATCCCTCAAATACCCGCTCTACTTCATGGATTTTGAAACTGTCAACCCGGCGATCCCTCGTTTCGTGGGAATGCATCCTTACGATCACATTCCCTTTCAATTCTCGGTGCACGTTCAGCAGGAGCCCGGAGCAGCCCCCAAACATTTCGAATTCCTAGCAATGGATAACGGTGATCCTCGTCCTGCGTTCATCTCTTCGCTCTGCGAGGCTCTGGGTGAGAGTGGAAGCATTGTCGTGTACAACGAGCAATTCGAGTCTCAGCGCCTCTGGGAACTGGCGGGTTGGTTACCCGAATACACTCAACGCATCAGGGACATTCAGCGCCGTCTCTGGGACTTGCTTCCAGTGGTGCGCAACCACGTCTACCATCCGGCATTCGGGGGCTCATTTTCTCTGAAGGCTGTTCTTCCCGCACTCGTGCCGGAAATGACCTACGAGGGGATGGAAGTACCGAACGGGCAAGCTGCTGGCCTGGCTTGGGGGACTATCATCGGCGGCAATCGCAGCGACGCTGAGCGCCAGTCGAAACGACAGGCACTGCTGGACTACTGCGGGCAGGACACGCTGGCACTCCTTAGACTCCTTGAAGTACTTCAGAGCGCCGCACTTGCCTAAACTTCAACTGCACTCTTCGGAGACTTCAGCGTAAAACCCGCCGCCAGCCCCTGAATGGTCTTCCCGTCGTTCACTGCATCGTGCCGAATGAGTAGATATGCCCACGGTTTCCCGGCGACTTGTTTGTCGTGGATAGTTGCGTACTCGCACCACTTCACCGCTGCCTTCGCTTTGATCTGTACCTCGAGACTTTCGATGTCTTTCGTCGCTTTGATTTCGCAGATCAGGCCGCATGGTTGCTATTGTTTGCCGTACTTCTCGCCTGTGTCCTGCCTGTTGTCCCGCAGGATACAAAACCCAGTACGAGCACGCAGAAAGAAACCGCGGGGCCTTTGAAAGAGGCGGAAGGGTATTACCGCAAGGGCTCCTTCGACCAGGCGGTCGCTATCGCCTGGTTTCGCCAACTGACTCTAGTTTCGGGTTGAGTCGATCTGAGTCTCAAACGGCAGGAAAATGGACAGGAGCAGCATTGAGGCGGCCACCGCAAGGTTGTGCCTGTGTCCGACGAACCCCGCGAAAAGAGCCAGTAGGCCAACCGAGAAGTAGGCAGAGCGTGCCGCAATCGCCTTGGTAACAAGTTTGCGTGCGGCGAAATAGAAACCCACGCCATACGCAACGCCTGCAAAAATGGGAACGATAACCAACGATTCGCCGCCGATGAAATGGACCCAGATACTATCGAGCGCGATGCTGAACACGTAAGCGGAAACGAAACCAACCAGCAGACCCGCACCGTTTCTAACCTTTGGAAGATATTTGATGATGCCGGATATTCCCCCAAGATGCAGGGCGATTAGCAGCAAAGTGAACGCAAAGAAAACTTCCATTGTTTGAGGGTATCGCGGCTCGGTCAGTTCGCTGATGTGACGCTGGTATTAGCCCAGATGGCGAAAAAGAGTGGGACAACTGTTGAAATATCGCGATTACACTCACTGACTTTTGTTGCTCTGTGCCCGAGCGCCGAGAGCGGTCTTATAGAACCCTGAATTCTGTGCGCGATGAAGGCCAGAGGATCACATAGTCCTCGCCATCCACATCGCGGTATGCCGACCGCATAACATTAGGCACGCCCTGATTGATAACGACTCCGTGAGCTTTACCGAAGACGGTCGC
>JBKPCG010000147.1:0-27435 GCA_046727255.1 Acidobacteriota bacterium
GTTGGGAAACGAGGTGCAGTGATTGTTCCCGCAAGACTGCGCAAACGTTTCGGAATTGAGGAAGGCACTCTGGTGACTGCCGAAGAAACGGAGGACGGCATCCTGATCCGCCCTGCTGTCGTCGTCCCCGTGGAACGGTATAGTCCTGAACGAAAAGCAGAATTCCTGCTCTCGACGGCGACAAGTCCATCCGACTACCGTAGGGCCCGCAAGGAAGTGCAGAAGTTGGGCCTCGATCCGGATTCAGTTCCCCATCATCGGCCGGAATAGATGGACCGGCTATTTCTTGACGCCAACGTTTTGTTTTCCGCGGCCTATCGACCAGACGCCGGGTTGCTCCAACTCTGGAAGCTTCCCGATGTGGCACTGTGTGCGTCCCACTATGTGATCGAGGAAGCGAGAATCAATCTGGCGGAACTGGACCAGCGTGAGCGACTGGGCAGGCTGACTAGAGTTCCGCATCTCTTCGATGCCTTGGCTGGCAAGATTCCGCGTGAAATTTCGCTGCCTGAAAAAGATGTTCCGATCATGCTGGCAGCGATCGAAGCGCACGCCACTCACCTGTTAACCGGCGATGTTCGCCACTTTGGGCGATATTTCGGAAGGAGAATCGGCGGCATCCTTATCATGCTCCCGGCCGCCTATCTGCGTAGCCGTCGTTCCACCTAGACAGCGGCTTGCTCGGCGTCTCGGCGGTGAATCATTGCCGTGAGCATCACGAGAACGCCAGCTCCTTCGCCCGCTGTACCGCTTTCACCACCGCTTTGATTAATGTCACACGCAGTTTGCCCTCTTCCAGTTCCATGATGCCGTCAATCGTGCAGCCCGCGGGCGTAGTGACGGCGTCTTTCAGCAATGCCGGATGATCCCCCGTTTCGAGCACAACTCGCGCGGCCCCCATCGTAGTCTGCGCAGCCAGCAGCGTCGCGACATCACGCGGCAAGCCGACCTTCACGCCGGCCTCCGCCAGCGACTCGAGAATAATGTAGATATACGCCGGCCCGCTCGCCGAGAGCCCGGTAACAGCGTCCATGTGCTTTTCGTCGACAATCACCGTGCGCCCCACCGCATCGAAAAACTTCGACGCCATTTCCAGATGATGCTTCTGGGCGAATCGTCCTTTGCAGAGCGCAGTCATGCCCGCCCCGAGCACGCAAGGGGTATTCGGCATAGCGCGCACCACCGGAACTTCTTTTTCCAACCCGCGTTCGATCATCTCAGTCGGCACCGATGCCGCCACCGAAATCAGTAGCTGGTTGCGGTTCACGTGAGCCCGGATTTCCCGCACCACATCCACCACCACCTGCGGCTTGACGCAGAGGAATATGATGTCGGCATCGCGCACGGCCTCGAGATTGTCGATTCCCGCGTGAACCTTCAGCTTGTCCTTGAGCGCCTGCGCCCGTTCGGGATGTGCCACCGTGGCCCAAGTCCGCGACGGCGACAGCAGGCCATCGCGCAACAGAGCCTGCAACAAAATTCCACCGATCTTGCCCGCACCCAGCACCGCGACTTTCTTCTTGTGAGTGACACTTTGGCCCATGCGTATTTCTCCCTGAGCTGTAATAGCGAGTGTCCAGACTACACCAGCCGTCGGACCAACCCAAACTCCAGCCGCGAAACGGTGGCATGTGAAAGCCCGGCACGGCGAGCCCGTGTAGCAGCACGGTAGAGCCCGTGTCGCGGCCCGGCGGTGCCCGTGCGAGAGCTGACCTCGCGTGATGCAGTGGAGCGCGGTCGCCAACAAATCAGCCCCGGAGAGCCTGCCCTGAGCGAAGTCGAAGGAGGCGAACCAACTCGGCCCAGCGCTTCAGCGCTGGGTAAAGTGAGTGATGACTGAAGTCCCGGAGGGACGGCCCAAGCTCGCAGACAGACTCTTCAACCCTGGAGGAATTGTTTAGGAACGATCTTCAAAATCTCTCGCCCGATAGGCAATGAAGCCGTGGCCGCGGGCGACGGCACATTCAACACATGCAGAAACCGCTCCCGAGGCACGAAGCGAAAATCATCGACCAGGTTGCCATCCGGCGCGAGCGCCTGCGCCCTGACACCGGCTCCGCCCGGCACCAGATCCTCCGCGCGGATCTCGGGCAACAGTTGTTGCAACGATCGCACGAACGCGCTTTTTTGCAGCGACCGCCGATACTCCGCCAGCCCGTAGCGCCACATCCGGCGCGCCATCTTGCGAAAGCCGCGATAGGTCAGCGTGGCCGCCGCCTCCCCCAGATGGAAATCAGTTCGCCGATACCCCTCACGCCGTAGCGCGAGAACCGCATTAGGTCCAGCATCGATGGTCCCTGAAATTCGGCGCGTGAAATGCACGCCCAGAAAAGGGAAGCGCGGATCAGGTACCGGATAGATCAGATTGCGCACCAGTCCTGATCGCGCGGGGATCAGGTCGTAGTACTCGCCGCGAAACGGCACGATCATGATCTCCGGATCATGCCCCGCCAGCCGCGCGACGCGGTCGCTGTACAAGCCCGCGCAGTTGATCACGTAGCGGGCGGAAAAATCTCCAGCTCGCGTCTGGACTACGATTTCACCGGTAGAGTTCCGGAATCCGACAACCCCCGCGCCCGTTTTCAGCTCCGCCCCGCGCCCTACAGCAATCTCCGCATACCTCTGGGCCACCTGCCCATAGTCAGTGATTCCCGTGGACGGCACCTTGAGCGCCCGCACTCCCGCCACGTGCGGCTCAATCTCGCGCATCGCCTCCGCCGTCAGCAGCTCGAGACCAACCAGCCCGTTGGCTTCTCCGCGCTGCCGCAGGTCGTCAAGACGCGCAGCTTCTTCAGAGTTAGTCGCGACGATCACCTTGCCGCACACCTCGTGCGCGATCCCGTGCCGCTGGCAGAATTCCACCATCTCTCGCGCGCCCTCGACACAGAGCCGCGCCTTCAACGATCCCGGCTTGTAGTACACACCGCTGTGGATGACGCCGCTGTTATGCCCCGTCTGATGCTGAGCGACGCCGTTTTCTTTTTCCAGAATCAGCAGTCGCAAGTGAGGAAACTGCTCGCAAGCCTGCATCGCAACCGAAAGCCCCACAATGCCGCCGCCGATCACCGCGATGTCATACATGAGATGGGAATTTGTATTCGTAATTGGTAATTACCAAGAGTGGCTGCCCCGCCACAACCGATACTATCGCACGGTCGAGAAAAAATGCCGTCAGGAAAGCAAAGGGCGCGGATCGCTCCGCGCCCCAAGTCACAGATAGTGGATTACGTCTTACAGAGTCTCAGTTCACGATCAGCGTGCTCGGTCCGTCGCTCGACGCATGAGACGTGCTGCCCTCGGTCGCAGTGACCGTGATGGGGAACGTCCCTAGAGTTGTCGGCGTCTGGATATTGATCTTTCCCGATCCCGACTTGGTTGGGTCGGCTGCCGCAGTCGCGGTGACGGTCACCGTAGCCGGAGGAACAGGCAGCCCCGGAGCCGTGTACAGTCCGGCGTTGTCAATCGAACCGTTGGGCGCGCCGCCCGTGACCGCCCACGTCACGTTTTGATTGGTGGAGTTGTTGACCGTCGCCGTGAATTTCTGAGTCTGTGTTGGCCATCCCGCAACCGTCGGCCACAGGTTCACAGTCGTGCTAGGACTGACGCTCACACTCACCGGCGGCGGCGGAGGAGGCGGCGAACTGCCACCTCCGCCGCAGGCGAGCAGCAATCCCATGGCGAAAAGTGAGACCAACAGGCCAGCGACCGAGTAACGACGCGGCAATCTCCTGCTCGTGATCCCGACGACCACGACGCCCGCGATCGGCAGCGCGAAAGGCAGCCACGGCGAACGTGAGCGTCCGTCAGCCCGCTGACCCATCTGCGCATTCGTTCCGGGTCCGTTGTTCGGACCTTTGGTCGTGATGGTCATCGTCACTTGCCCTAGCGCTGCTGGCGTTCCGGCTGTGATCTTCTGGGGGCTGAAGACGCAGGCTGCAGTCGAATCCGGCAAGCCGGCGCAACTGAACGTCACGTCGGCCGCGAATGTCGGGTCACCATTCGTCGGCGTCGCGGTGAAGCTGTAATTCGCCGTCGTCTGGCCCGCTAGCACAGTATGCGATCCGCTTCCCGTCCAGGTGAAGTCGGGCGGCGGTGCGACTGCCAGCGCGAACTCCCAAATCCCGCGCCCGTAACTCGAAACGCGCAGCTTCTTCACGCCCCCCGAATTAAACAGCCGGATCGCGGTCACCGCCACGTTAGGTAGATAACCGGTGGCTCCGGGCTGTGCGTTGGGTCCGACTTCAGTCCAGCTGGCGCCTGAAGTTGGACTTTGAAAGATACCCACGTCGGTTCCCGCATAAACAGTTCCGGAGTCCACCAGTAGCGCGTTGACCGGGGAGTCTGGCAAGCCGTTGGCCGTAGTGCCAAAAGCCGCCCAGTTTAGTCCTGCATTGGTCGTCTTCCAAATGTGGGTGCCGGTTCCGAGAAAGCCCATGATCCCGACGTAAGCGGTTTGGCCCGTGGCGTCGCTCTTGTCCAACGCCACCGAGGAGACCACGTAGTTGTTCGGGTTGATCGTGCCACTCGGGCCGTTGAAGGTTCGGTTTGTAAACTGCGCGGGCCCCCCGGCCGCGTTAGTAGTGGCCCAGACTTCACCGGCCACAAATCCGCCATTTGGCCCGCTCCCTTCAGTGGTGGCGTAAACCACGTTCGAAAAGCCACCGCTTGTTGGTCCGCCAGCCGCCAGCCCACGCACTAGGTCCACCTGGCCGCCCTGTCCGGGGCAAGTAACAGCCCCGTCAAATGTGTTGCTGAGAGGCGTGAAACTACCGCCCGCTGTTGAACCTCGCCAGACGCGGCAGGTGCCCACCAGCATCTCTCCCGAATTCTGAGGGTCTAGGATGTAAGGCGTATAAAACGCGCCTTCGTCGCCCTGAAGGTTTCCGGTATCCGTGACCACGGATTGGAATACTGTCGGATCGCAATTAGGAGCCGTGTTGCAAACCTCAATATCGACAGGCAACGCAAAGGACGTGAACCATTGGGCCGGAGTTGTCGGGTTGATTGCATTGAACCCGCCGTCTCCAAAGTTGGCGGTATACCACGTCGGAGGGTTAGCGGTGGCGTTCGTCGTAGCGGGAGAGCCGTTGTCCTGCGTACCTCCCAAGATTGTGTTTTGGTCCGTCGGGTGAATCGAGAATGAAACGAATTGGGTGAGTGAACCCAAGGTGCCCGTATTCACGTTCTCGAAGCCCGCGCCTGCCGACGTGTTGGGCGATGTGCATGTGCCGGAGTTAAGTCCGGTAAACCCATCCAAGGCGCGATACATGCCGCCATCGTTACCGAAGTACATCACCGCCTTGCCACTAATGACGCGGAAGTCGAGGCCGTGTTCATCGGGGTGTACGTGAGCAATGTTGGCTGTGGGACTGCAACCATACACGTGGGTGAGATTGATCCACTTGTTGGCTTGGTTCGCATCAAGCGTGGAGCATGTAGTGGCGCCGCTAGCTAGTTTGCATTTGAAAAGATTCACCGCTCCCGCATAAAGATCAGTGGCTGTACCGTCGGGAACGGCTGCGATTTCCAGATTGTAAAATGCCTGCTGTGTGCCGCATCCAAAGCCGTCGCCGCAGGCCGCAATCCCCGTTTCGCTGATCAGTGTCCAGGAGCCTCCGCCGTTCGTAGACCGAAAGATACCCTGGTCACCGTCTCCGGGGTCTACAAACCAGAAGTACATTTCATTGCGACCCGGAACTACGGCAAACTGGCCACGATACATTGGGCAAGTGTTAGTCGCATTGGAACCGCTCGGGCAATTGGACAGCGTCAGCAAGCTACCTGGCTGGGTGGCCATTCGGGTCCAGGTGGTGCCGTTAGTGGAGGTATAAACCCCGTGCCAACGGATCGCTGCGAAGTACGCGCCCGCGCCGCCATTTGCTTTTGCGTTAAAAACTATGTCGGTAGCGTTGCTGCTTACGGTCCCGTCTGTGGGGATCTCGTACGTCCACGTACTACCTCCATCCGTTGAGGCATAGACGCCACGTTTGCTGGCCCCGGTAAAATTTCCTTCATCAATGCCTTCCGCCGTGAATCCTAACGCCGCAACTACCGTGTTCGTCAAGCCGGTGGTTGTTCCCCATGCCGTGTTCGACACGCCGAGGCCAGCAAGGGAAAGGCCCGGGTTCGCCGTAGAGATCAGATTCCAGTTTGCTCCGTTATCTATGGAGCGCAGAAAACCGAGCCCGTAGTAGTTGCCGAGAGCGTTATTGGCCTCTCCGGTACCAACTAGAAGCACGCTACCGTCTGGCTTGATCGAGATTGCACCGACCGCGAGTGCCGCCTGCTGATCTGTTAGCGGAGTCCAGCTGACGTTGGCGGGGTTGCCAGTGGCCGCATTCGTCGACCTCCAGACGCCACCAAAAGCGCCACCGACATAAACAGTATTTCCGGTTGCATCCGTCGGATCCATCGCCACCGACGTAATCCGGCCAGTTACATTTCCATAACTCTGACCCGGCCAGGTAGCTAGCGGCGCCGGTCCGAGCGGGACCCAGTTGGTGACTGCGGGAACGTCTAGCCCGGCAGCTGCGGCCTTGGCCGCCGCTGCCGCACGCAACGCGCGCATGGCCATTTTGTGTTGATGTGCCTTGAGGCGCAGCGCCGCCGCGGATTTTCCCTTAGGTGCCTCACGGCCACGCATCATCCACTGATCTCTCAAGTCAGGGCGGTCCTTGTCTTTCTCTTCGATCGGGTCGTACTCCGACTTCATCTTCGAGCCCTGACCGAAGGCATTAGTGAATGAAAAAGTTAATGCGACGAGGCAGGCGAGCAGGAGACGCACACTGCGGCTGGTCATAGACTTTGTAAGTGGCAGGAGTTCTGCTTTGGGCCACACTACAAGGGCACTCCCCTAAGTGTCAATAACTATTGGGGCTAGTCCTTCATGGCTGCACTTTCCCAATTTGGGCTCCGAGCCGTGTGACAATGCTTTCCCAATGTGTGTGGCGTACTCTTGGCTGCCTCGGGTCTAGCCTGCTACCAGGGGGGCTCACCAAGAAGCCAGAATGGCGAAGCCCCGGAGGATACGCAGCGAGCCGACGCGGGTAAAGCGAGAATTGTCCGGCGAAGAGGTCGATAAGGGAGTCAAACTGCTCAACTGTCAAGGGTTTCGCCGTTCTGTGCCGCGTGGAGGTCGATCCGCTATACTAATGGGGTATGTCGGTGATCAAGAACATCGGCGCTATCGCGCAGGGAATGAGCATCACCCTCAGGGAGATGTTCCAGCCCACCATCGTCGAGAACTATCCTGATGGGCCCGGGCCGCTCAAGGGAGCGAAGTTTCAGGATCGTTTTCGCGGTATGCACGTTCTGCAGCGCGACGAAAACGGCCTGGAGAAGTGTGTGGCCTGCTTTCTGTGCGCGGCGGCCTGTCCGGCGAACTGCATCTACATTGAGGCGGCCGAGAATACCGCTGAGAACCGTGTTTCCGGCGCGGAGCGCTACGCCAAGGTTTACAACATCGATTACAATCGATGTATCTTCTGCGGCTACTGTGTGGAAGCGTGTCCGACGGATGCGATCACCCACGGCCATGGGTTTGAGCTGGCATCGTTCAATGCGAGTAACCTGATCTATCGCAAGGAACAGTTGCTGGCAATTACGCCGGCGCACCTGGGCGCGAATGCCGTATTCAACGGCGCCGACACCGAAGGCGGAGCGCCGACGCAAGTGCTACCAGGGAGCTAGAGGACTTCAGATTTCAAGATCAACCCAACGCCGGTCCCCACGCGGGCCGGCGTTCGTGCATAAAACCAGTTCTCAGTTCCCGGTTCTCAGTTCTCAGTGAGATCCCGGCAAGTGAGAACATGCGATTATCACTGGGGTCACTGAGAACCGGGAACTGAGAACTGCTTCTAATGCCTGATTTCCTGCAAACCGTCAAAGACCGAGTCGTCGTTTACGACGGCGCGATGGGCACCAACATTCAGGTGCGCAATCCCAGTGTCGACGATTTCTGGGGCAAGGAAGGTTGCAACGAGATCCTGGTGTTGAGCCGTCCCGACATTATTAAGGACATTCACTCCGAATTTTTCTCGGTCGGCTGCGATGTGGTCGAGACCGATACATTCGGCGGAGCGCGAGTAGTGCTTGCCGAATACGATCTTCAAGACAAAGTACGCGAGATCAACGTCGCCGCGGCAACGATCGCGAAAGAAGTCGCGCAGCAATTCTCTACGAAAGACAGGCCGCGTTTCGTAGCCGGCTCGATCGGTCCCACGACCAAGCTCCCGTCCCTCGGACACATCAAGTTCGACGACATGGCTCTAGCCTTCGATGAACAGGCGGCGGCGCTGATCGAAGGCGGCGTCGATGTGCTGCTGATCGAAACTTCGCAGGACTTGTTACAGGCCAAAGCCGCTCTGGCAGGCGTGTTTGACGCCATGAAGAAGTCGGGCAGACGCCTGCCGGTCACCATCCAGGTGACGCTCGAAGCGACGGGCACAATGCTTCTCGGCACCGAAATCGGCGCTGCACTCACCGCGCTCGAACCCTATGACGTGGATGTCATCGGACTGAACTGCGCCACCGGGCCCGTCGAGATGAACGACGCAGTCCGTTATCTCGGCCTGAACTCGACCAAGCACATTTCAATTCTGCCCAACGCCGGACTCCCGCAGAACGAAGGCGGCCACGCCGTCTATAAACTCACGCCCGACGAACTCGCAAAATACCACAAGCACTTCGTCGCAGATTACGGCGTGCGTATCGTCGGCGGATGTTGCGGAACGAAGCCCGAACACCTGAAAGCCGTGGTCGATGCCGTCAGCGGCGTTGAGCCCGCCAGAAGGGAAGTGAAAGCGGTGGGCGCGGCCTCGAGCGCATACACGTCGGTGCCGCTCGATCTGGAACCGAAGCCCTTGATCGTAGCGGAAGAGATGAATACCACGACACGCGTCGAACACTTCCGCAACCTGGTTCGAGGCAAAAAGTACGACGACATCCTGGCGCTCGCGAAAAAACTAGCGAACGAAGGCTCGCACATGCTCGACCTCTGCTGCGCCATCGTGGGCGAGGACGAGAAAGGCTACATCTCTTCGATTCTAGAGAAGGTCGCGACCCGTGTCCCCGCGCCGATTCTGGTCGATTCCACCGAAGCCGACGTAGTGGAAGAAGCGCTCAAGCGCATTCCCGGCAAGGCCATCATCAATTCGATCAACCTGGAAGATGGCGAGAAGCGCACCTCCAAAGTTCTGCCCATGGCGAAGCGCTACGGCGCAGCAGTAATAGCCCTAACCATCGACGAAGAAGGTATGGCGCTAACCGCCGAAAGAAAAGTCGCAATCGCGCACCGCATCTTCGATCTCGCGACGAAGAAGTACGGCATCAGGCCGGTTGACCTCATCTTTGACACGCTGACATTGCCGATTTCGACCGGACAGGAGGAGTATCGCACGGCCGGCATCGAGACCCTGAATGCCGTCAAGCGGATCAAGCAGGAACTGCCGGATGTTAAGACCGTGCTCGGCGTAAGCAACATCAGCTTCGGGCTCGACGTCTATCCGCGTCGCGTGCTGAATTCCGTTTTCCTGCATGAAGCCGTTGAGAACGGGCTCGACGTTGCGATCGTCAATTACTCGAAGATTTATCCGCTCTACAAGATTCCTCATGAAGAAGTTGAACTCGCTCGCAAACTGATTTTCCGTGATACGTCGAACGGCGACCCACTCCAGGTTTACATGCAGCATTTCGCCGGAACCAAGGGCAAGCCACAAGCGCAGACCGCTGCCCACGTCGAGACTCTTTCCATCGAGGACAAGCTGAAATACGCGATCATCAACGGCGAAAAATCCGTTGGCGAGGGCGCGCAGAAAAAATCGCTGGAAGAATTGTTGGAAGAAGCGCTCAGCCAGTACACGGCGCTCGACCTGATCAACACCGTGCTGCTGGACGGCATGAAGACAGTCGGCGATCTGTTCGGCGCCCGCAAGATGCAACTGCCCTCAGTGCTCGACTCCGCTGCGGTAATGAAAGCGGCGGTCGCGTATCTCGAGCCCAAGATGGAAAAGAAGGCCGGCTCCCAGAAGGGCACGATCGTGCTCGCCACGGTGAAAGGCGACGTCCACGACATCGGCAAAAACCTGGTGGACATCATCCTTTCGAACAACGGATACAAAGTCGTCAATCTCGGGATCAAGCAGCCAGGCGACGTCATCATCCGAGCGGCGAAAGAACACAGCGCCGATGCCATTGGTCTAAGCGGCCTGCTGGTGAAATCCACGCTCGAGATGAAGTATGTGATTCAGGATCTCGAACAGCAGAAGCTGGTCTACCCCGTGATTTGTGGCGGTGCCGCCCTGACGCGCAAGTACGTAGAAGACGATCTGCGGCGCGAATATTCGAACGCCGTGTTCTACGGTGAAGACGCCTTTGCCGGCCTGCACGTCATGGAAGACCTGGCCGCCGGCGGTGGCAAACGCGAAGGACGCCTCGCCGAAGGAAAGACCGTCAAAGAATACGCGAAGGCGATGGCCGTCGACGAAGAGACGGGTCCCGTGTTTGCTGAGCGCAGCCCGGTTGTAACCGACGCGCCCAACATCCCGACGCCGCCATTCTGGGGCGTGCGAGTGGAGAAGAACTACGAGCTACGCGAACTCTTCCAGTACATCAACGACACCGCGTTGTTCAAGAATCAATGGCAGCTGAAGACGGCAGCACAGGAAGACTACGCGCGCCTGGTCGAAGAAAAGTACCGGCCGATCAAGAAGAAGCTGGAAGAAGATGTGCTCGCGAGCGGACTCTTCGAGCCAAAAGTCGTCTACGGATACTTTCCCGCGCAGAGCGACGGCAACGACATAATTGTCTATCAGCCCGAAGCCGCCGCTCATTCCAAGAACGGGGGATCACAAGGAAAAGAGATCCTCCGCTTCACTTTCCCCCGCCAAAGAGAAGGCCGGAAGCTCGCGATCGCGGACTTCTTTGCTCCCAAGTCATCCGGCAAAATGGATGTCCTGGGCCTCTCGCTGGTAACCATCGGTCCGAAAGCCTCCGTAGAAACTCAGCAGCTGTTCGAAGGCGGCGAATACACGCGCTATCTCTACCTGCACGGACTAAGCGTCGAAACAGCCGAAGCGCTGGCCGAATATCACCACAAAAAGATGCGCGAAGAACTGGGCATAGCGGGCGAAGACGCACAGCACATCCGCGACCTCTTTCACCAGAAGTATCGCGGCTCGCGTTATTCGTTTGGCTATCCCGCGTGTCCAAACCTGGAAGACCAGATCAAGTTGTTCACGCTGCTCGATCCAGAAAAGAACGTCGGCGTGCGCCTGACCAGCGGATTCTTGCTGGAACCGGAGCAGTCCACGTCAGCGATCGTGGTGCACCATCCCGCGGCCAAGTACTTCGTGGTGTAACCACTTCCCTTATACCTCTGTCATCCTGAGCGCAGTAAGTCCGCACGCGAAGCGAGCGGACTTACGGAGTCGAAGGACCCCTACTCCCCCGATACGCTAACCGCTCCCCAAGGTATTCTCCCCGACGTCTCATTTCGCGTCCCGCGTCAACATCTCCAGCTCCTCCGGAGTCCGTGGCCAGTCCTCGCGCAGCAGCCGCGACAGAGCCCGGTCGGCCAGCAGCTTTCCTCCCGTCTGACAGTTAGGACAGTAGTTGGTCTCGTTGGACGCATATCGAATGCGTTGGATTTTGGCGCCGCAGCGCAGACAAGGCTCCTTGTATCGTCCATGCACCGCCATCCCCGGACGAAACGCAGTGACTTTTTCGGGAAACTCTTCACACGCTTCCGTCCGTAATCGTGAAACCCAATCAACCAGACTAGACCGCACCGCCAAAAACAGCCGCTCGATTTCTTCTGTCTTGAGTTTTTGCGTCAATGCCAATGGAGAGAGCCGAGCTTCAAAGAGAATCTCGTCGGAGTAAGCGTTGCCGATGCCACTGAACAGCCGCGGATCGGTGAGTGCGCGTTTCAAAGTGTGGTTCGCCGACGTGAGAACTTCGGCGAAGCCAGCCAAATTTGCTTCCAGAACTTCCAATCCGCCCGGATCGAGCAAGCGCAGCCCGACTTCTCCTGAAACGACGTGCAGAGAAGCGCGCTTACGGGAACCAGCCTCAGTCCAAAGCAAACTGCCATTCGTGAAATCGAAGGCCGCCAGCCCGCGTGGCGGCGAAACCTTGACTCCGCGTTTCTTCCAATGAAGGCGGCCCGCAATCATCAGATGCAACACCAGCCAAAGACTATTTTCTAGGCCGATGCAAATCCGCTTGCCCATCCTGCGCAGCTGCACGACAGCCTTGCCTTCCACCGACGACAACGGCGGATCCGCGGTGCGAAGCAGAAATGAACTGGCGATCCGCACGTGTTCGAGGGTCTGCCCGAGGGTGCGTTTCTCGAGCGCTTCGATATAGACGACGATGTCAGGCAGTTCAGGCACGGGCTTTTGGTTGTCGCCGGTTTAGACAATCGTACAACGCTCGGGGATGCGGTCCGGTGGCTGCTTGCAACGTCTCTTGATTATGACTATAATGACCATTATGACCATCTTAGGGAAGTGAGTGAGGGCCCACATGAGCGTTCACACTTGGAGCGTGGCGCAAGCCAAGGCAAAATTCAGTGAAGTGATCGAGAAGGCGAAGTCCGAAGGACCGCAAACCATTACCCGAAACGGACGCAAGGCGGCGGTGCTGGTGGCGGCCGAAGAGTGGGAGCGCAAAACACGCCGCAAAGGAACGCTCGTCGAGTTTTTCGCTCGCTCACCACTGCGGGGCTCTGGAATCAATCTTGAGCGCCTGTCGGTGCGGCTGCGCAAACCCGAACTATGAGCTACTTGCTCGATACGAACGTAGTCTCCGAATGGCTGAAACCGCAGCCCAATCGTGGCGTGGTGGACTGGTTTGCATCGGTGGATGAGGATGAAACCTTCCTTAGCGTCGTGTCGATCACAGAAGTCCGTTACGGTATCGAGCGAATGGTAGCGAGCAATCGCCGAAAGCGCCTCGACGAGTGGCTGCGAGAAGAACTGCTCCCGCGTTTTGAAGGAAGAGTCATACCGGTGGATATCGCAATCGCCGATGCCTCCGGCAGATTAGTGGCGCGCAGCGAGGCTTTCGGCCGCCCCATCGAACCGCGCGACGCCTTCATCGCCGCTACCGCTGAGGTCTACCAGTTGATGCTTGTTACCCGCAACACTTCCGATTTCCAGCCAACCCTGAAAACGGTTCTATCGCCCTGGAGCTAGTTATCTTCCAGAATGCCCTCATTTCCTGCTATCGGCCTGCGTAGCCTCGCCCCTCGGCGTCATCGACACCACAATGTAGTCGCGTTCTTTGTCGTCCAAATCCTCGACGCGGAGACGCATGTGGTCCTTATCCATCCGGAATTGTGCCTTCTCGCCGACCGGCAGCAGCACCGGATGCTTCTCATCCTTGGGACGAATCCGGTAGAGAATGCGGTCAGTCTGCAACAGATATTCCGCGCAGAGGAGAGTATGCATCTTCTGATGGGCGGCGTCGGTGCCGAGAATCTCACCGGCGAAGGTCTTGCCGCTCTTTTGGTCGGTGCCACACTCAACCGAATCCATCTGTAGGAGCGTGCCAGACTGCGCCAGCGGCCGGTCCTTCGCGTACACGAGAGAAGCGCAGATCACCACCAGCAGCACCAGTCGTGCTCGTTTCATGGATATCCTCCCTACTGGAAAAGGTGCGTTCATTACACCTCATTGATAGTTACGAAAGAACATTACTTAGGTGATAGCCGGCCTTACGACTCGCAGTGCACCGCGAATCGTTTCGTTCGCTCAATCATCTGTTACAGCGAGGATTTCCGGGGCATTTCATGGAGGAAGGATTGAACACAGAGAGCGGCGTCCAGCCGGCGGTCTTCGTCTCGCACGGCTCGCCCATGACAGCGCTGGAGAGCGGACCGTACGCCCACGCGCTGGCGGAGTTTGGGAAGTCCGTGTCGCCAGCGGCGATCATCGTTATTTCCGCACACTGGCAGGAGCCGGGCATCCGCATTGCCTCGGCGGCGCGGCCAGAACTGATTTACGACTTTGGCGGATTTCCACGAGCCCTCTACGAACTGAAGTATCCAGCTCCCGGATCGCCCGAACTGGCGGAAAGAGTGGCGGCAGCGTTGGGCCGCCCGGGCTTCGACACCACCCTCGACGCCCGCCGGGGCTGGGATCATGGCGTGTGGGTGCCACTGCGTCTGATGTTTCCCGAAGCACGCATTCCAGTACTAGAAATCTCACTGCCTACGCGATGGTCCCCGCAAGAGCTCTACCGTGTCGGGGAGGCGTTGGCCCCACTTCGCGAGAAAGCCGTGCTTATCCTTGGCAGCGGCGGCATCGTACACAACCTGCGGCTGATGAACTTTGCGCAAAAAGAGGCACCGTCAGAAACATGGGCCCGCGAATTTCAGGATTGGGTGCGAAGCGCAGTCGAGCGCCGCGATCTGTCGTCGATCTTCAACTATCAGAAGTTAGCGCCTCAGGTGGCGCGCGCCGTCCCGACCGAGGAACACTTGGCTCCGCTCTTTCCCGTGCTCGGCGCGGCCGGGGACTACTCGTATGTCAGGCCCATCTACGAAGGCATCGAGCACGCCAACATGTCGATGTACAGTTTTGCGCTGCCGGGCTAATAGTGCGAGGTTTTCGCCTGGGTTCCGCCGCACGATTGGGGCTACGAACTCCGGACTCCATCTCCCTGCCGCTCGGCATTCTTTACTTTCTCTTCCAGTTGCTCAACGCGTTGCACAACCTCATGAAGCGCGTCCGAGAGCGGGTCGCGGATGTCGCGCGGGTTGGTAATGACCACGCGCTTGCCATTGCGGAAGATGATGTGGCCCGGCACGCCCACAATGGTGGAATTGTCGGGAACGTTGTCAATTACCACCGAAGCCGCTCCCACCCGCGAGTTCACGCCGACCGTGATGTTTCCCAAAACCTGAGCCCCGGTGCCGATCACGACGTGCGCGAGAATCGTGGGATGGCGCTTGCCTTTATCTTTCCCCGTGCCTCCCAGCGTGACGCCCTGGTAAATGGTCACGTCGTCGCCCACGATCGCAGTTTCGCCAATCACGACTCCCATGCCGTGATCGATAAACAGCCTCTTACCGATTTGCGCCCCCGGATGAATCTCGATGCCAGTCATCCAGCGCGCCCATTGCGAGATCAGGCGGGCAAGCAGGTACAAACGAAACCCGTAGAGCCAATGGGTAAAGCGGTGTATCCAAATGGCGTGCAGGCCGGGATAGCACAGTAAGACTTCCAGCCGCGACCTGGGCGCTGGGTCGCGCTCCATGATCGAGGTGACGTGTTCGCTGATGTTGCGTTTCAGGCTCATGATGGTTTACACCGCTACAGCTTCCATGGCCAGTGCTTCCTGGCGCAAGTGGTCGAATAGGATACTGGTCAGGTAACGCTCTCCGGAGTCCGGCAGCACGACGACAATCAGTTTGCCAGCATTTTCCGGGCGGCGCGCAACCTGCACCGCCGCATGCGCCGCCGCGCCGCAGGAGATTCCGCTGAGCAAACTTTCTTCCTGCGTGAGCCGCCGTGCCATTTCAATCGCATCTTCGTTCGAAACCTGGATAACTTCGTCAATCAGGTCGGTGCGAAGCACCTCCGGGATGAAGCCCGCCCCGATCCCCTGAATCTTATGCGGGCTGGGCTTGCCGCCCGAAAGCACAGGACTGGCGCTCGGTTCCACGGCGATCGCGCGGAATGACGGCTTCCGCAGCTTGATGTATTCTGCCACGCCGGTCAGTGTCCCGCCGGTCCCGACGCCGGAGACGAGGATATCCGCCTCGCCATCGGTATCGCTCCAGATTTCCGGCCCAGTGGTCTCGCGATGAATTTTCGGATTAGCTGGATTCGAGAACTGCTGCAGCATATAGCCGCCTGGTGTTTCAGCCAATATCTGCTCGGCCTGGGCGACCGCCCCTGGCATTCCTTTCGCTCCAGGCGTAAGGACGATCTCAGCTCCGAAAGCGCGCAGCAGAACCCGCCGCTCCAGGCTCATAGTCTCCGGCATGGTGAGGATCAGCCGGTAGCCCCGCACGGCCGCCACAAACGCAAGCCCGATGCCGGTATTGCCGCTGGTAGGCTCGATCAGAATGGTCTTACCTGGCTGGATTTTTCCCTGGTGCTCCGCTTCGTTGATCATGCTTACGCCGATGCGGTCTTTCACGCTCGAGCATGGATTAAAGCTCTCAAGCTTGGCCGCGACCGTAGCTTTCGCGCCTTCCGTAACCCGGTTCAACCGCACCAGTGGAGTTTTGCCGATCAATTCAGTCACGTCATTGGCAATCTTCATGAATGCTCCGCTAAATTCTGAGGCTTAAGGATTGCAATAAGAATTGGATGTAGCCAGGGAAGCCTTAGCTACAACAACAGCAACAACAGGCGCAGAGAGCCTGACGGAACCGATCGAACCGGTTTGGAAGGGCAGGAAGCATGTTCGCTTCTTCGCTACCAAGTAAATCTACCACGCCGCCGGGATTGAAGTCACATCCAAACCCAGGACCCGCTCAGCGATAGCTTTTTGATATCCTTCGTTGGCCTCAATATTGGGAACGGGAGGGCACGGCTTCAGCCGTGCCGTTGAAGGCCATTAGAGACGCGGGCTTCAGCCCCCTAAGTGATGGGGCGAGGCTTTTCCAGTTCAGGCATGCGAGGAGCCATTGATGGCGCGCAAATTCAAAGAGCTATCCGAACGCGAAATCCTGGCGCTCGCAATCGCGCTGGAGGAAGAGGACGGTCGCGTCTACGCCGATTTCGCCGAAGGCCTGCGCGAAACCTATCCCGCGACCGCCAAACTTTTTGAAAACATGCGTGAGGAAGAATCGCAGCACCGCGCCAGTCTGATCGACACTTACCGCACCCGCTTCGGCGAACACATTCCTCTGGTCCGCAGACAGGACATCAAGGGATTCATACAACGCCGCCCATTTTGGCTGACGCGCCCCCTGAAAATTTCAGAAGTCCGCAAGCAGGCCGAAATCATGGAACTGGAAACGACCCGGTTCTATGAGCGCGCGATCAACCAGGTAACCGACGCCGGCATTCGCAAGCTGCTAGGGGATCTGGCCGAGATCGAGCGCAAACACCAGGTGCAGGCAGAGGCGCTCCAGGAAAACATCACGGCCGACGCCGGGAAATCGGAAGACGAAGCGCAACGCCGCCTGTTCGTACTGCAGATCGTGCAACCCGGACTGGCCGGCCTGATGGACGGCTCAGTCTCGACCCTGGCCCCGGTTTTCGCGGCCGCGTTCGCAACCAAGAGCAGCCACGACGCATTTGTCGTAGGACTCGCAGCATCAATCGGAGCGGGCATCTCGATGGCCTTCGCCGAAGCCTTGTCGGACGATGGCTCTCTCACTGGCCGTGGCCGCCCCCTCCTGCGCGGCGCCGTGACCGGCCTGATGACCGCCGCCGGCGGCATCGGCCATACCCTGCCGTTCCTGATCAATGACTTCCATGTGGCATTCATTGCCGCCGTCATTATCGTGGCATTCGAGTTGGCAGCAATCGCCTGGATTCGCAATCGTTACATGGACACGCCCCTGCTCTCGGCCGCGTTTCAGGTCGTAGTCGGCGGGGTGCTCGTGTTTATCACCGGGATTTGGATTGGAAGCTCCTGACGCCAAGTCCCGCCTTGTGTAAATGCGAAGGAGCCATCTGCTCCGGCGTTCCTCTCTCGGAAGTGTTGTTCAAGCACTCGAAGGTCAGTTACAAAAATCATCGCCAGACTCATGAAATCATGGTAGCGTTTCGTGCGCAGACTGTACTTGGGAGCGTGATATGTCTTGGCGCATCATCGTACTCGCATCGATGTGCTGGTACTGCTGCCTTCCGTCTTTGTTAGGACAGGAACCGGGGGAAGGTCCGACAAACGAGAAGGCACAAAAGACCTTTAAGGAGGCGTCCGAGCTTGAGCGCAAGCATGACACGCATTGGGCGCTCGAGGGTTTTAAGAAGGCAGACAAGCAAGACGGCGGTCACTGTCTAGCTTGCCAAAAGAAAATGATCAAGTACGGGATTGAGCTACAAGACTGGAAGACAGCCGAAACTGCTGCGGACGAGCTTAATAGCCGCCGCTCAAGGTCCGAAAAATGTAGCGCTCGCGCACTTTCAGCTGGGCGCGGTCTTCCTTGCTGAGGCACGCGACAAGCACAAGGATGAGGTTTTCAATCGCGCGCACGAGGAAATGACCAAGGCGCTGGATGCGTACGCGAACTTTCCGGACGCAATCTACGACGATGGGCAAGCGCTCGCGCAACTAAAGCAGGATGATGCCGCCAAAGCCCGCTTTGAGCAGTTCGTGAAGATGAGGCCCGAGACTGATCCCAACCGACAGCGCGCGCTTCGATTTATCAGCCAGCCCGAACTGGCGCGCGCCCGAATGGCGCCACCATTTGCGGCCACGACAACGGATGGCCAACGCGTTGCACTGGACGATTTGACTGGCAAGGTCGTGCTGCTGGATTTCTGGGCCACCTGGTGCGCACCGTGCCGCGAGGCCTTGCCTCACATGCGCGAGATCGCGAAGAAGTTTCAGGGACAGCCCCTCGTGGTGCTGAGCGTGAGCCTGGACGAAGACGAGCAGAAGTGGAAGGACTTCATCGTAAAAAACGAAATGACTTGGCTGCAGTGTCGCGACGGCGGGTTTACCGGACCAATATCAAGAATGTTTGGTGTACAGGCAATTCCCCACACCTTCACAATCGATGCGGACGGCGTCCTGCAGGATGAGCGTATCGGCGACGCATCGGTCGAGGGCAAGCTGAAGAAACTCATCAGCCGCGCGCGAGAGTTACAGGTCTCGCAAAAGCCCGGACAGTAAGGTTGACAACTCAGTTGCCGGTTCTCGTAAGAGCGAACCGAACCGGTCGCACTGAGAACTGAGAACAGACAACTGAGAACTGGGCTTGTCTACTACGGCTGCGTCGGCGCCAGCGCCTTCCACTTCTCAATCACCGCTTGCGGAAACACCGGCGCTCCCTGCGGAATCTTGCCTTGCGTGATAGCCCAGTGCTCAATCCATCCAGTCCCTTCTTCTCCCACATACGTGTCAGGGAGGCTATAAGCCGAATCGCCGAGTGCGTCTTCCAGCGTAATAAACCGATAGCCTCTCTTGCGGAAGAGGTCGAGCAGCTCTGCGATGTGGTCTGCCTCCAGTTGATTTGCGTGCAGCAAGATAATCTGCTTCGGTTCGTAGCCCACAACTTGTTTTGAGAGCTGCTCGGCATAAGCAAACTCTGCGTCGCTGTAAGCCAGATAGCTCTTGGCGAGTTCGCCCTGCGCCGCCGCGTCGCCACGCCTCTTGGCGTCTTCGTAGACGCCGGCATACGCCCAGTCCCATGCATCCAGCGTGATGGGAGCGATCCGATAACCCCTCGCGACAAGGAACGCTTCCGCCTCGCGCCGGGTCTGAAGGTCGCGGCCGGTGTCAAGGTACGGATGCCGGAAATATCGCATCTTCATCTTGTGCTCAGCCAGTAACAGACTGGTCACACTCTCGCCCTGGATCACATCGTCTTCCCACGCCTTCAGTCCCACGCGATTCAGAGAAGCATGGCTGTAAGTGTGATTGCCCAGTTCAAATCCGAAGTCGAGCCACATCCTGAGAGCATTGATCCTCTCGTCGACCTCTCCAGATTTGTAGAGCTTCTTTTCGTTGACGAACCCAACCACCGGAATCTTCTGGTCACGGAGCGTGGTCAGCAACTTCGTAGTCATCTCGGTGATGGCCGGTGCGGGCAGTAAGTTGGAGGCAGCGGGCAGGTCGTCAATCGTAATGGCAACCTGGCGGTCAGGCTTCTTGTCCGCCGCCCACGTCTTCACGGGACTTTCGATAATGCTTAAGACACATACAGCGGCGAGAAATGTGGCGGATAGTTTCAACATGATCGGCCTCCTCACGAATACGTTCGCGCTGCAGATTGTGGGCGGAGCATCAGCTTTAGCGCTTCATTATCATAATGAGGACTGGGCTTTAGCCCCTGAGGGCCATGCTCTTTGCTCCGCCTAGGTTTTCCAAATCCTGCTACTTCGTCGTCATCCGATCGTGATCATAATACTCATATGCCGACATCGGCTTCGCCCCGCCCTTCTTCCAGATACGCGATTCCGCCGGCAACTTGCCCAGCACACGCGCCATCGCCCGGACATGCTCAGCCACCGACCCGCAACAAGATCCAATGTAGTTGATACCAATCTCGCGAGCCCGGAGCGCATACTCGCCCATTTCTTTGCGCGTGAGTTGCAGCGGATCAAGCCCATAAGGAAACTCCGGCAAGCTCGTGAAATCTGGCGCCTCCTTCGGAGTGCGATATCCCACCGGCTGACAGGCGAGATATCCGTCCACCGCCTTACGCATCTTTTCCATCGACGGCAGCGTATGCTCAGGCGACCTCAGGCAGTTCATACCGACGATGTCAGCCCCAGCGTCCAGCAGAGTCTTGCCAGCGTCAGCTGCACTCTTGCCTTCCGCAGTCTCATCTTTGTTCTCGAAGCAGATTGTCACCATCACCGGCAGGCCAGTCTTCTTCGCGCGCTCGACGGCCAGCAAAGCCTCACCCAGCCACGAAAACGTCTCGCCGATGATGAAGTCCACGCCTTCATCGCACTGGATCTTGAGCTGTTCGTCAAATGTCTCACGAACGCGATCAGCCGCCGAAGCGCTGCCATGCTCATACATCCACGTAAGACTGAGGTTCCCGGCCACGAGACACTGATCGCCCGCAACTTCCTTAGCGACGCGCACCGCGGAGCGATTGATGTCCTCGACGCGGTCTTCCAGACCGACCGTCGCAAGCTTGTCGCGGCTCGCATAGAAAGTAAGAGCCTGCAAGACCTCGGCTCCCGCTTCGCGGAACTCAATGTGCAGTTCACGCAGCGCGTTTGGATACACGATCGCAACTTCAGGCGTGAACGGGCCCGGACGCACCCATCCGCGTTTTTCCAGTTCAAGCAAATAACCGCCATCACCCAGAACGGGTCCATCCTTCAAACGTTCGAGAATGCCTTTTTTACCCATGTGATCTCCTGATTTGTTGTACCGCGCGTCCTGCGGATGCCGGAACTACTTAATCATCCTTATACTCAAACTCCGCCTTGATCGGCTTGCCCTCGGCAAAGCGCGTCGGACGAAACGCCGAGATGTCCACGGTCGTCGGCGAGCCGTCGAGAATCAGTTCCGACATCACCAGCCCGATCGCCGGTGAAATCTTGAAGCCCATGCCGGAAAATCCGGCGCAGATATAAAGCCCGCCAACTCCAGGAACCTCTCCGAGTAGCGGCCGCGCATCCGGAGTCATGTCATAGACACCAGTCACGCCGCGCATGACTTCCGCGCTCTCGATCTTCGGGACGCGGCGGCTGGCGCGCTCAATCATCTCTTCGAGTTCCGCCTCGGAAGCGCGCTGCGGAAAATTATCCGGATTGACCGGCCGCTTGCCATAAAAGTCTCCAATGAGAAATTTGTCGCTGCCGTCAGAACGAAAATAAGTCGCAGTTACCGAATCGATGCAGGCCGATCCTCCGCTTCTCATGCTCGGCGCGTTCTTCAGAATTGCGACCTGGTGGTATTCCGTCTCGATCGGCGGATCAAATCCGACGTGCTGCATGAGCGGTCGCGTCCAGGGGCCCGTAGCGGCGATGACCGCCGAGGCGCGAATCGTGCCCCCCTCGGTTTCAACGCCGCGAATACTTTCTCCTTCGATCAGGAAAGATGTGGCCCGCGCTTTCGAAAGATACGTCGCCCCCAGATCGCGAGCGCGATTCAAAAAGTCGTTCGCCACCACATTGCCGTCCCCGTAACCCGAGTCCGGTTCATAGGCTGCCAGATCCACTTCATCCACCGCCCAGTCCGGTTCAAGCTCCTGCAATTGCCGACGATCAATCAGCTCGACATTGGCTCCGAGTTCCCGCTGCATCGCGACATTCTGCTTAAGCCGCTCAGTTTCGTTGGGATGAACAATTCGCACAAAGCCGGTCTTCCGAAATTCGCCCGCCTCGCCGACAATCTCCCCCCAATGCTGAAATACCTTCAAGCTCACCAGCGCCATCTGCACCTCAGGCGCAAAACTGTAATGCATGCGGACGAGCGCCGACGACCGGCTGCTCCCTCCGCTGGCGACGTGATCTTTATCAAGCACGACGATCCGCCCCGCCTTGCGTCGCGCCAGCTGGAAAGCGATCGATGCGCCCATCACGCCCGCGCCCAGGATCACGACATCCGCCGTTCGCGCAGATCCGTTCCCGCTCAAGCCGCAGCCTCCTTGAACTTGCCTTGCTTCCAGTCGCGCAGGACCTGGTGCGCCGCATTGTATCCGGGCGCGCCGGTAACGCCGCCTCCCGGATGCGCCCCCGCTCCGCATAGATAGAGTCCCGCAATCGGCGTGCGATACTGTGACCACCCCGCGACCGGACGATTGAAGAAAAGTTGCTCAAGAGTAAGATCGCCGTGAAAGATGTTGCCTTCCGTCAGCCCGTACGTGCGTTCGAGATCCAGCGGAGTAAGCACCTGCCGCGCGATGACCGCATTCGCAACGTTCGGTGCATATTCGGCAATCTTCCTGACGACGCGGTCGCCAAGCAATTCGCGATTCTCGTCCCACGTCCCGTGCCGCAGCTTATAAGGCACATACTGCACAAAGCAGGTCATAACGTGCCTGCCGGCCGGCGCCAGCGACGGGTCGGCATTGGAAGCGATGACACAATCCACCCAAAGCTGCTCCGGAATTTCTCCGAACTTGGCGATGTCGTAACAGCGCTCCACGAACTCCAGCGACGGTATCAACGTGAAGAGCGATCGCTCCTGCGGATCGTAATGCGCTGGCGTCCCCGTAAACCGCGGCTCTTCGGAAAGGACCATATTCACCTTTGCGCACGGCCCGTCCATCTTGATGCCCCGTACCGCCTGCACGAAATCTGCCGGCAGCTCGCGCTCTGGAATCATCTTCAGGAAAGTCCGCTTCGGGTCGGCATTAGAAAGCACAACCCGAGCACGAATCTCGGTCCCGTCCTCGAGGGCGACTCCGCGGGCACGTCCATTGCGGGAATCAATCTGCACCACCGGCGCACTGGTGCGAATCTCCGCTCCGAAGACTCGCGCCGCCGCGGCCATCGCTCCCGTAATCGCGCCCATGCCGCCCATCACATGGCCGTAAAACCCCTGAACCTCATGCTCCCCGCCGCTCAACAGGTGAAATAGCAGGCCCAGCGCCGTTCCTGGCTGATACGGCCCACCGTGTTTGCCATAGACGTTGTTAGCGAGAAAAAGCGTCTTGACCTTCTCCGATTCGTAATTACGATCAAGAAAATCTCCTAGGCTGCCCGTGAGAAATGAAACAAGCTGAGAAATTTCCGCACTCGAAATTCCACGAAAGCGTCTGCCGACACGAAGCAGATCACTCCAGCCCCTCAGCGACTTCGTATCCGGCTCAGGCGGCGGCTCGAGAAAAAACGGTTGCAGATATCGCGCCAGCTTCTTCAAGCGATCATCCACGCGGATGAACGTCTCAGCATCTCTAACCGAAATCTTCCGCAGCTCCTCCACCACATGATCCCGGTCGGCCCACCACGAAACGAGTTGTCCATCGGGGAAGGGAACCTGCAACGCGGGATCGCAGGGCACCATGCGCAATCCATGCTCGGCCAGCTTCAGGTCGCGGATTACCTCCGGACGCAGCATGCTCGCGATATAAGAAGTAGTCGACGCGCGGCAGCCGGACGCGATCTCTTCGGTCACGCAGCATCCGCCCACGATCTCGCGGCGCTCCAGCACCAAAGCGGAAAGCCCCGCGCGCGCCAGATAGCAAGCGGCGGTCAGACCATTGTGCCCCGCGCCAACGACAACCGCGTCATAGATGTGGTTGGAAGTGCTCGACATCGCGAATGACCACTGGTCAAGAGCGGGTCCCGACCCCGGTAAGCGAAACTAGCGGAACCCATTGCAAAAAGCCATTGAAAAATGGTTCCGTGCCCTGTATCTTGCCTGTTGACTTGGGGTCAAGCATGAATAGTATTGCCAGCAGTCTAGCCAAACCGGCTCAGTTGCGGATAGACGCGAAGCCGCGTCCGCGTTCCGAGGCCAAACGGACCCGAATTGTCGACGTGGCCATCCGCCATTTCGCCGAGCACGGTTACAGCGCCGCCCGCGTCGAGGACATCGCCGCAGAATTAGGCATTGCCAAAGGCTCCGTCTTCCAGCATTTCAAGAGTAAAGACGGCCTGTTTTTCGAAGCCTATAAAAAAGCCGTGCGCTCGTTCCCGAAATATATGGAGGCGCCGCTCGAAGTACGCAAGCAGGGCATCTTCGAGATGCTGCGCTACTGGCTCGGCCGCACCGAGCATATGGTCCGTGATAACTGGGCATCGTACCGGATCTATCTCGTCGGCAATTACGGTACCGACCTGGCACTGCGCCGCGAGATCAACCGCTTCCTGGTGGCCGAAGACCCCTATGGATGGCGCGATTTTGTGCGCTACGGTGTCAGCCGGAACGAACTGCGCCAGGATCTCGATGTCGACATGATCGGCTCGATCCTGGAGTGGACCATGGATCGCTTCCAGGATGCGCTCCTCACCGAAGAACTCGACCCCGGCCTGTTCCGCAAGCAGGGCTCAATCCCAGAAAAGAAGGAAGCGCGCATCGAGCAGTTTACCGAACTGCTGCGCCGGGCCATCGGCTCGGAAAAGATTCAACTGACAGGGAAGAAAGCATGATCACGGAGATGACCGTCGCACAAATTCTCGCCGGCTACGACGACAAAGCCCCACTATCCGATGCTTACACAATTCCCGCGCCGTGGTACGTCGACCCGCGTATTGCCGAACTCGAACAGCAAACCGTGTTCAGCAAGACGTGGCACGTCATCGGCCGCGTAGATCAAGTCGAAAAGCCCGGCCAGTTTGTGACCGCCACGGTTGCCAGTGAGCCGCTGGTAGCGGTGCGCGGAAACGACGGCGTCCTGCGCGCCTTCTACAACGTGTGCCGTCATCACGCAGCAGCCGTCGTGACCGAGCCCTGCGGACAAGCCTCCATCCTGCATTGTCCCTATCACGGATGGAACTATGGCCTCGATGGTTCTCTCAAAGGCATGCCCGAATTCGACGGCGTAAAGAATTTCGAACGCAAGGACAATGGCCTCGTCCCCGTGAAGGTCGATACCTGGGAGACGCTGGTCTTCGTCAATCTCGATCAGCATGCCAGTTCCTTGCAGGACTTTCTAGGCGGTCTGGTAAAGCGAACGGCCCCGCTCGGACTAACCAAGCTGCACTACTTCACGACCCAAACCTACAACATTCACTGTAACTGGAAAGTCTTCGTCGATAACTATCTCGACGGCGGATATCACGTGCCGCACCTGCACAAAGGCCTCAACTCAGTCCTCGATTACAAGCAGTACACTATCGAAAACGAAGACCGCTACTGCCTCCAGTCGAGCCCGATGGTGAGTTCCGCGGAAGACGCCGCAACCGGCACGACGCGCAAAGGCGATCGCGCCTGGTACTTCTGGCAATATCCCAACTTCATGTTCAACTGCTACGAGGGATATCTGGATACGAACCTGGTGATCCCTGTCGATGTGGATCATTGCCGCGTGATTTTCGATTTCTACTTCGCCGACGTCAGCGAAGCGGCCCGAGCCTACAACGAGCAGAGCGTCGCAGTCGGCAATCGAGTGCAAGACGAAGACCTCGGCATCTGCGAAGCAGTGCAGCGGGGCCTGAAATCACGGGCCTACCGCGCCGGGCGTCTGTCAGTCCGACGCGAAGCAGGCGAACAGCTCTTCCATCGTTTACTAGCGGCGGACCTGAAGGGCGGTCTGGGCAAGACCGCTGCGGCTGCAGACTAGAAGGTTCAGGTCAAGCCGAGAGTTGGCGGGAGCAAAGCCCCAGCCGTGGAGCGGCGATATTCCTTAGCCCAGGACGTCAGTCCTGGGTAGGCAGAGACAAAGACGTAGTCCCGTACGGACGGCACTTCCGGCGCGGAGGGCAAACCGCCCTCCGTTTCTTACTTAAAGGACAACCATGAAAAACGCGCTCTTCTTATTATTCTTACTGATCTATGGTTCCATCGCGTTCTCCCAAATCACCGCCGTCCGCGCCGGGCGCCTCATCGATCCCGACTCCGGCACCGTTCTCACCGACCAAATCATTCTCATCCAAGACAACAAGATTCAAGCCGTAGGGAAATCGCTCACAATTCCCAACGGCGCGAACGTGATCGATCTCTCCACGAAAACCGTCCTCCCCGGACTGATCGACTGCCACACCCACGTAGCCGACGGCCACAGCGACGGCGAACCCTTCAACGTCCTGAAGAAGACGGCCTCGCAGATTGTGCTGGAATCTGTTACCAACGCCCGCAAAACACTAGAGTCCGGCTTCACTACCGTGCGCGATGTCGGAACCTATCGCGCACTCAACGACATCGCGCTGCGCGACGCGATCAACCGCGGAGAAATCATCGGCCCGCGTATGTTCGTGGCCGGAGCCTACATCACGATCACCGGCGGCGCCGGCGCCATGACCGGACAAGCTCCCGACATCCAACTCCCCTGGGACCTGCACTACGGAGAAGCCAACAGTCCCTGGGAAGTCCGTCAGAAAGTTCGTCTGCTGGCTCACAACGGCGTGGACGTGATCAAGATGCTCTCGACCGGAGCCGTCCTGACCCACGGCAGCAGTCCGATGTCGATCGAATTCACGCCGGAAGAATTGCAGGCCGGAGTAGATGAAGCAAAGAATTTCGGCCTTCGGGTAGCCGTGCACGCCCACGCCACGCAGGGCATCAAAAACGCGATTCTTGCCGGAGCCGCTTCCATAGAACACGCCGAGATACTCGACGACGAAACCATCGCCTTAGCCAAGCAGCACGGCACCTATCTCGACATGGACATTTACGACGAGGAATGTATCCAGGCCGGAGTGAAGACCGGTCAAACTCCCGCAGACTTCATCCAGCACGACGCCGACCTAGGACGAATCCAGCGCGAGAACTTCACCAAAGCCGTGAAGGCAGGCGTGAAGATGTCGCTCGGCACCGACTTGGGCGTCTGTCCCTACGGCAGCAGCGGCAAGCAGTTCGCCTTCATGGTCAAGTATGGGATGACACCCATGCAGGCAATTCAGGCCGCGACCACCAACGCCGGCGATCTTCTCGGTCATTCGAACGAAATCGGATCCATCAAGCCGGGCAAGTACGCCGATCTGATTGCCGTCACTGGCGATCCGCTGAAAGACATCAGCGTGCTGGAAAACATCGAGTTTGTGATGAAGGAAGGGAAGATTTACAAGCGGGATGGTGCGGCTGCATGCCAGAAGTGAGAAATGATCTCACCGTCCGTGTGTCTTCACTGCGTGCGTCCTCGCTGCCTCGGCGATTGTTAGTAGCGGAGGTTAGCTCCAAAATCTGGAACCTCGCCGGATTGCACTGCAGTGCGCCACTGACTTAGTTTTCCGT
>JBKPCG010000148.1:0-8716 GCA_046727255.1 Acidobacteriota bacterium
GCGAGAGACAGGCCGGGCCGTGTGGGGTGGCGGAGAGGTCCGTACTACCGAAGAGGCCGGGTAACTCCGGCGGAGGAAAGGGGCCTCAGTTAAAGACGGACGCAAGAAGCAACGAAGGACATGGGGCATTGACGATGAGTCGAGCCACCCCCGGTTGTGTTCCGGAGTCGCAGATGGCGTCACACGGAACATCGTGAGTTTTTTCCGAGAGCCGGATGCGGTAACTCCGCCTGTCCGGTTCGATAAGCGGGGGTGTGGAAACGTGGCAGGGTGGGGTTATTGAGGCACCGGCCAACGAAAGTGCCGGTCTCGGCTAGACCGCACTTAAACCGTCGCGCCACCCCTCGACTTCACCCAACAACCATTCCGGCCAGACTCTCCGACCCATCGCTCTGGCTACCCGCTGTTCGCGATGGGCCTGCGACCGCTTGGGCCAGAGAGTCCACGCAGACAAACAGTCGTTGGGTGATGGTCCTTGGCGATTGCAGCGCCACCGAGGCTTCACCCTCGGACTTTTCAGCAAACCAGTTACGCGTGCAAATCGCGCCGCACCAGCGTCGCATCCAAAAAAAATCCCAGGCCCAGCGCCAGCGGGATGACTCCAAATGCGACCGCTTTCCACACCTCTGGGTCGGTGCGAGCGATTAACGCAAAGGCAATCATGTAGCCGAGTGCACCGGCCACCAGCAGAATGCCCGCACGGCGCGACCGTGCGGCCTGCGAAAGCTCCGGCTCCATCGGCACGCTGACGCCCCGTGCGATTGCTGCCAGTTTCTCTTCCGTGCGCAGCTTTCGGATGCGGTAGTAGGTGAACATTCCGCCGAGCGGTACTGCGAAAAACATGGTCACCGCCACTAATCCTGTGATTCCGTCCTCCATAGGAGCTCCTTCGTGGGCGCGTTGCCGTTAAGAGCGGCGATTTCGTGCGCCAGCAATATGGGTTACGGAATTGAGTGGGAAACAGTTCCGTGATTTGAAGTCAATCAGTCTGACCCAGCGACTGCCGCTCTTTCGCCGGAGGTCGGGATTTCCCGGATCAAGTTGTCATCGAGCAGTTGCTCCAGCCGCGAATAATTGCCGGGACGAGTAGGCTTGCTGGTGCTCGGCACCAGCCCGACGGCCTGGTTGCGTCCTCGTTCCTTGGCGAGATACAGGCCGCGGTCGGCGAGGCGCAATACTTCGTCAACCGAGAGTTCCGCGCACTCCAGTGGAAGCCACGGCAAAGGTGCCCACCCCACCGAGCAGGTGCGCCGCATCTGCCGATCATTGCCCAGATCGAATTCCATGCCGCCGATCGCCCTCAGGATTCGGCCCGCCATGAGCGGGGCTTCGTCGCGTTCCGCCGAGCGGCAGACCACCAGAAACTCCTCGCCACCCCAGCGAATCAGGAAGTCCGATTCCCGCACGACTCGGTTCAGTCGCTGCGCAATTTCGACCAGCATGCGATCTCCGGCGTCGTGGCCATGCTGATCATTGACATCTTTGAAGTGATCGATGTCGATCAGGAAGAAGATCAAGTCGCGGTGATCGTGGCTGTAGTGCTCACCGGTGCGATAGGCTCGGACTGCCTGGCTGGCATCCGCCAGAATGGTGCTTTGGAAGAAACGGCGGTTCCGCACCCCGGTAAGAGGATCGCTCAAGGAGGCCTGCTGCAGCTCGCGGTTTGCCTGAGCCAGCTCCGCACTACGCTCGGCGACCGCCTGCTCCAGGCGTTCCTTTTCGCGCCGGGCGCGCTCCTTTTGGGACCAAAGTGTTCCCCAGATCGCTAGCCCGAACAGGAAAAGACCCGCTGAGCGCGCCCACCACGTCCCCCACCAGGGTGCTAGTACGGTGAACGGGTACGACGACATACCACTCTGTCCCAAACCCGCCGAGCCACAGACAACCTGAAAAGTGTACTTGCCCGCGGGCAACGAGGAGTAGCGCGCTTCCCGGAGGCTGGTTTCCGTGAAATCTGGTTCCAGGCCGGCGAGCCGGTAGCGGCAAGTGATTTCGTCGGGATCGTGAAAGACCGGAGTTGCGAAACGCGCCAGGAAGGTGTTGTCGTAATATCGAATCTCGGGCGACCGATCGGCGAGGCGATCCTGCTTCCCGAGCATCGCCGCTGTAAGCACTACACTCGGTCTGCCGGGCGCCGGCTCTTCTTGCTTGGAATCGTAGCGCGCTAACCCTTTGCTGGTTCCGAACAGAATGCTTCCGTCAGCCTCCTGCCACAGGCTGTCGCAGTTTACGTCGTTCCAGATCAAACCGTCACTCTGCGTGAAGGTGCGGATTCGGCCATCGGGCGAAATCATTCCGACGCCGTCCTCCATTTCCGCCCATACCCGGTGACGGGAATCCATGCCCATCACGCACATACCTTTTTTCACGTGCAACAGTTCGGCCTTGCCGTCGCCGGCGACGCGTATGCGCGTCATTTGACCTTCGTCCGCATACCCCAGCCAGGCTTCGTCATCCCGAACTGCTTTCAGATCCACCACCTTGTCCGCCAGTAGCCCGTCCTGTTTTCGGAAGAGTTGCCAATGCCCGCGGAACACTCGGGAGACACCGTTCGGCCCAGAACTCCAGACCACGCCCTCAGGCGAAACCGAAACATTGTTCATGGTCCCGGCATTCTCGGGAGGCGCTAAGATCTCCGAGACCCGGAAATGGCCTCGGTCGTGCCGGATGAAATGAAGCATGTCGGTGCCGTCGGCCCAGATCGAACCGTCGGGCGCAGCCGCGATTCGAGACGGCTTCCAGCCCGCCGGAGCTGGAACCCGCTCTGCCCGTGGATGAGCAAGTGTTGCGTCGAAACGAAAGATTCCTTTGCCGGGAAAGAGCGCCCACACGGCGCCATCAGGAGTGTATTTAACCTGTAGGACGCCGCCCAGAGCGCCGCCCTCGGTCCAGGTCTTCCACTCCCGGTCTTCGGGGTCCCACAGCGCCAGTGCGGTATTGGTCGCGACCCACAATCGCTGACGGCTGTCCCGGACCACGCCCAGAACGAGCGCGTCCGGCAAACCTTCTGCGTCGGTCCATCCGGACCACTGCTTCGACCCGGGCCAGTAGTCGAGACCGGCCCCGGTTGTGCCAATCCAAATCCCACCCTCGCGGTCTTCGAGAGCCGAGGCAATTGCGCTGCTGGTCAAGCCACTCTTGTGGTCGATCAGGCGCCAGCGCTTTGCCGAGCGCCAATACAGGCCTTGCGAGGTCGGCAGAAGAATGTCTCCGTGCGCATCGAGACTGGGTCCGCCCATGTTGTTCGCGCCCGGAATATCTTCGCTCATCCACCAGATTCCAGCTGCCGGTCGATGGAGGTTGAGCAATCCCAGGCGGGTTGGAGTTCGCACCCACAGACGAGACTGCGGAGCCGGAAGCAATGCGATCACATGTTCTTCATCCCAATCGAGTGAGGCGAACGCCTCCGGCGACTTCTCTCCCGGACGAATGCGTCCAATCTGCCTTCCCGCCGCAAACCACACGACGTCATCGTCCGCGCGCACGACGGCATCGACCGCGGCTGGCAAGGCGTGACTTCCAATTGGAAAAAGCTGGCGCTGATTGCGGTCGCGCGCTAGCCGAAGCAGACCGTTCTGCGTCGAAATAAAAAGAGTTCCAGCGCTGTCGACTGCAAACGATTGATAGGAGTCGTGCAACTCCCCGACCGCCGGCGTCAGCACAATCGGCTCAAACCGCTCTCGCACCCGCCGCGCGATCCCCTTGCGTGACCGCACCCAAAGATTTCCGTCCGGACCCGCCAGGATCAGCTCCACCAGTTCGCCGGGCAGTCCTTCCGCACGTCCAAAGCGCGTGACACCATTGCCGTCGTAGCGGAACAGGCCAGTTTGGGTCCCGATCCACAGGAACCCCTGCTTGTCCTGCGCCATAGTCAGAACGGTGGCCGAGCCCAGGCCGAAGCGCTCTCCGAAATGCTGAATTGCGTAGTGAGGATGATCCGGAATCGGAGGAGGGTTCGACGCCGATACACCCAGCGTGGCACACAAAAGGCAGAGCATCGCCCATCGCGCTTGTGAGCGGAAACGAGACATTGGTTTTCGACTTAAGAATCATAGGATGGCGCCACCTGCCTAAGTAATCTCAAAGTGGCGTTGGTTGGTTACCTCGGTAAGTGTTCAGAAACGGGAAAACGCGCCCCTGAGAGCAATATGGCAAATGCGCTGCAGAAAACAAGAGTAGAGACGCGGCATGTGGCGTTTCCAGGCGAGCCGACACAAATCTGAAAAAGATCTCTCTGAACAGTTTGGACAGCGGCAAGGTTGAGTGGCGTCGCGCAACGCCAAGGTTTGTTTGGCGCAGGGTTCGTATCAGGGCATCTTTCAGCGATGCCGAAAGTTACACGCTCGATCGCCCCTTTAGTTTAGGGGGTGCGTTCTCTACGGCCGCGTCATCCGCTCCGGCTTCATCAGCTGATCAAATTCCTCGCGCGTGAGATATCCCAACTTCAACGCTGCCTCGAGCAGGCTGCTTTTGTCGACGTGCGCCGTGTGCGCGATGTGCGCCGCTTTGTCGTATCCCACTTTCGGAGCGAGTGCCGTAACCAGCATCAGCGAATTCTTCACATACCAGTCCACCTTGGCGCGATCGACTTCGATGCCCTTGAGCATGTACTCGACGTAGCCGTGGCAGGCGTCGGTGATCAAAGTAACCGAGTGCAGGAAGTTGTAGATGATCACCGGCTTGAACACGTTGAGTTCGAAATTGCCCTGCGATCCGGCGAATCCGACCGCGGCGGTCGCTCCGTGAACCTGCACACAGACCATCGTCATCGCTTCGCATTGCGTGGGATTGACCTTGCCTGGCATGATCGACGATCCCGGCTCATTCTCCGGAATCGACAGTTCGCCCAACCCGCACCGCGGACCGGAAGCCAGCCACCGAATATCGTTAGAGATCTTCATCAGCGACGTCGCCAAAGTTTCCAAAGCGCCCTGCGCAAACACCACTTCATCATGCGCCGAAAGCGCCGCGAACTTGTTCGGATGGGAGCGGAAGGGAAGTCCCGTCAGTTCGGCAATCTTCTTGGCAGCGCGCTCGGCAAATTCTGGATGCGCGTTCAGCCCCGTCCCCACCGCCGTCCCGCCGATCGCCAAATCGTAAAGACCGTCAAGCGCTTGCTCCAGGCGCTTGATGTCGCGATCGAGCAGACTCGCCCAGCCACCAAATTCCTGACCAAACGTTAAGGGCACTGCGTCTTGCAAATGCGTGCGGCCGATCTTCACGACGTCTTCAAATTCCTTCGCCTTGGCTGCGATCGCATCGCGCACGGTCGTGATCGCCGGAATCAGCGCGTTCTTCCCCCGCTCCGCCGCCGCGATGTGCATCGCCGCCGGAAAAGTGTCATTCGACGACTGCGACATGTTGACGTGATCGTTCGGATGCACCGGCTTCTTCGATCCCATTTGGCCGCCCGCAATCTCAATCGCGCGATTGGAGATGACCTCATTCACATTCATGTTGGTCTGCGTGCCGCTGCCCGTCTGCCAGATGCGCAGCGGGAATTGATCATCCAGTTTTCCGGCGATGACTTCGTCAGCCGCCTGCACAATAAGTTTTGCGATGTCAGAAGAAAGCTTGCCCAGGTCCTGATTCACCAGCGCGCAAGCTTTCTTCAGGATGCCAAACGCCCGAATCAGCTCCGGAGGCATGACGTCGCGTCCAATATCAAAATGCAGCAGCGAGCGCTGCGTCTGCGCGCCCCAGTAAACATTCGCCGGGACTTCGATGTTTCCCATGCTGTCGGATTCGGTGCGGGTCTTAACTTGGGGGTGGCCTTCGGACTGGGAGGCGGGTTTGGTATGAGTGGACATGATGGCTCCTGTGCGTCGGACCGGAGCAGCAGAACCCCGGACCTTCGGCACGTATGAGGAACCGAACATTATACGGCGGCGTGAATGGTGGGGACTCGCGCGCTGGTGTGCACGACCGGGAAGGGCACGATCGGGAGGCCTCGACTGCGAGCGCAAGCCGCGGGGGACACGACCGGGAGCGCAACACCGGGAGGGCACGACTTCAGTCGTGCCGTAAGAGTCCCCACTACGCCCGGCTTTAGCCGCTGCGGGGCGCCACAAATTCGGGACCTCGAAGGATTTGAAGGGGCGCGGCTTCAGCCGCGCCGCGAGGGATCTGCAGCTCTCAGCCAGGTACGCGTGACGGTCATTTCGCCTGGCTTCCTCCGGACGGCCTTCGCGGAAGGTGTGACCAATCCGAAGGTGAACGCCTCCCGAGACAAGTTCGCGATGCCGCAGATGCGATCGCCCGCGGGATTGCGTTCGCGATCGTGCAGCCTGCCGATATTTTGTGAACGAGATAGTTACCCGGTCTACTACCGGTGATGGGGCCACTGCCGTCGGCTACAGGCTGCAATCATGACCTCTGGCTTTCCGCCAATAGAGGACGGTCTCATCGCTGATTGCGGGCATTGGTTTGTTCTGCTCATCCCCGTAAATCTCAGACAAACAGTCGAAGAACGCTTTTACCTCTGCTTCTAGTCCGAGGATGCTCAAACACCTCAGGATTCTCGTGATCCGCAGATGATTGTGATTTGCGGGGGAAAGCCAGACTGTCGCCTTGGCCGCAAAATTCGGAGCGCGAGTGACCGTGATCTGCTCGCTTGAACGAACCTCAAGACCATAGAAGTTCATCATGCACAGGAAAGAGGCTCGCAACCTCCCTTGTAGCTCGTCCCGCGTTCGGAACTCCTGCATCGACTCGCGGGTCAGAATCGGGGCTGCGGCATTGAATCCGCTTGGCTCAGGCAAAGGGAAGAGCCATTGTATGTAGTCGTGAGCGGCTTCCAACTGATCATCTGGCCAAGCTTGAATCTCGTGGAGGTAACGACCGAGATGATCTGGTGCGGTGCCAGTGTAAAACGCGATAATCCGAGAGTTCACTGGCATGTTCTCCCGCAAATCTCATCCAGCCTCTGGCGAATACCGTGCGGTGAACTTCCCGCGGCATGCACCTCTACCCACCACTTGAGGCGTCCAATTCTTCTACTAGCTCTCGGCAGACTCTCATCACAAAACTGTTACCGACAGCCCCACGCATCCTTCAGTGCGGCTACGACCAGTAGACCTGCATGGGTGTTTAGTTGAGTCGGGTGGTCTTTCATGTACTTGACAACTACTAGTCTAATTTGTGCGTTGGTTGCCGAATCCGGTAAACAAAGGTTTCTGGCGGGAAAACTCATGGACGGTCTTATTCCCAGCTTGGCTAGTTGAGCCTGTTGGGCTTTGGCGGCGGCGTCTTCTAGGGGTGAGTTCTTGTGCTCGGGGCGCAACTGGTCTTCTAGCTGCTACCATGCTGCACCCCCCACAAGCCAATAGCCGCATGCTACTTCATACTCACCCTTCGGCGCTTCACACAAGCGTAAAAAATCACTCCCGCTTTCCCACAAAGACTGTGCGTAGATTGGCAAGCAATACACAGCGGACAGCGCCAAAACCACAATCAGCTTCTTCATTAGAACAAAGCCCGTTTTCGATCTCTTGCGATCGAAGGTTCCGAGCTCCGGTTCCTTTACGATTATAGGTAGTCCCTTCATTGTTCCCCTTCAGCGCGGCCATGACCACGTAGGCTACATTGCACAACAGTGCCGTTTCGCCGACTTCCCAGGTAGAGCACAAAACTCTAATTACCTAAATCGAACACAGCCCAGCTGGCGGCGGCACCCCATAGCACAACCTTAAGTCTGAGAGAATTTGAAAGGGCGGCTGGCCCAGGTAATTTTCGGGTGCCCCACGTTTCGCTCTTTGAAACGTGGGTGCTGACTGTTTAAGAAAACTCGCGAGCGACTGCGGGATCCTCCCTCTTACTTCTCCGCCGCGCGCTCCGCAAGCGCCTCTCGGAGCACCATCTTGATGTAAGTCTGGTAGCCCAGCCCCTTGCGCGCCGCTAACCGTCGCGCCGTTTCCAGGTCTTCCTTGGCGATGCGCAGGGTTACGGGTTGAGAGGGCTTCGCTCCCCGGAGAAGGTGATCGAGCGTGAGCGGTTTCTTCTGCTTGATCCGCCGCCGGATTTCGGCCTCGATTTCGGAGCGATGACGATCCCACCACTCCGCTTCTTCGGCTTCACCCAACAACCTTGGAATCACCGCCTGCCTCATTCTCATCTTTGCTTTGGCCATGTTTATTCTCGCCCCCACTCCCTGACGTACAAATCCGCTGTCTCTTTGTCGGCAACCCAGCCGGTGATCGGACGCACGGCTGCGCCCCGAACTGCAAACACGATGTTCAAGATGCGTCCAGTGCGAGTCGCCCCTACGGCAATCCACCGTTGCTCGCCGTCTTCTACCTGATATTCCAGAAGGATGTGGTTTCCTGATAAGACATCCTCTGCATCCGGACGACTGATACCATGCTTCGCGAGATGTTTTTCGTTCTGTGCGTCCCAATCGAACTCGCAGAACTCGGACATCGTGAATAGTGTACATTATATGTACATACATTGCAACTGTACATACGCCGCCACGGGGCGCTGACACCACTTTCTCCTTGACTCCCGGACCCGCTTAGCCCTACCGTAAGGACTTATAACCTAAAGAGAACAAGTATAGATAATATATAACTCCAGTAGTTTCTATATTTTGCCCGCATCCCCTGTGGAATGAAAGATCTAGTTCATAGTCCCCGTGTAACCCCATGATTCCACAAGATCAGGGGAGGGAGAGGGGAGGGAGCCATTCTCATGCGCATTTCGAATTTTCTCTATCCAC
>JBKPCG010000149.1:0-3655 GCA_046727255.1 Acidobacteriota bacterium
GGAGATGATAGTTACCATCGAGAAGATGAACAGAGCATAGAAGATCGTATTCAGCAGAAGAGCACACGACATCGCTGTCGCGTACCAATGCAAGGCATCGAGAAAGACACCTAGGCCACGATGACTCGGCTCAACCCGGACAACCCGAACTGCGAGCATTGTTCCCGGGGCGACGACGTAGCGAACCCCGTCCGAAACTGCCGTGCTATCCGATATTCCGGTTGCCGTCATGGCCAAAGGGATGGCCAGAAGTGACGACCAAATCGCTCGTTTCACCCACCAGCGCTGATCCTGATCGGTTGGTATCCGAGTACACGGCTCAGGCGCTCACGAGGATAGGCCATACCTTCTCGGCAAGCATTTTATCCGATCACTGACGAAACCAGGCGTTTACACTCAGAATGCCAATCACTGCGCCAGTTCAGCAGACGCGATGTCCGTCGCCGCAAAAGTATATGCAGCCAGATGATTGCGGTAGCGTTCAGGGGACGATGTTTCCAGAACATCAACGATCAGATCGTCGTACTCCTCATCAACCATCCGTACTCTGACCTTGGCGATCTCGCCGTCTGTCATACGGAGCGTCACCGTTTTATCGAGAAATGGCTTCAAGTCGTTGAGCGTCATCGGGTCCACCATTATGCAACAAGACCCGTCATTTGCATGACTGGCGAAAACAGGCGTTCTTGCAAGCTTGCGCCATCTGTTCGCCAAAAACCGGGACAATGAGTGTAATCGCATGTTACGCCAATTGCTGAAAGACTAGAGTAAACCGCATGGCGAACCCTGGACGCGCTGGGCTCGATGCGCGTCCAGGGATCCTCACAGCATCTGTCGAATCGGGGGTCATCGTCAGAACGGACAATTTCCAGGATCTGGGAGGTCGGTCCGCAGGGGCGCACCTATCGGTGCAAGGTACGTGACGACAGCCTCTGCAACCGTGTCAGTCTCGTTTCTCACCATGTGAATGTGCGTGCTTGTCCCAGCTTCGACGGTGCCCGTTCCTGCTGAGAAGGTGAGCGGCGTGCACGAGGGATCGTTCCCCTCATACACGGTCAGAGTCCCCGTTCGGACGGTGAAGAACACTGGCCCAGGGTGGGTGTGCCATCCGCTGTATCCACCGGGCTGGAAAGTGACGACCTGAGTGGCCACATCGAGGGGTTGGGCGGCAAGCAGCCCGACTTTCCATTGGGGACTCTTATCGATTCGTATTACTCTGAACTCGGGCAATGTCGCGCGTCCAACCGGGCTGAACGAGACCCCCGATGGGGGCGTTGCTTCGACGACAAGGGGTGCCGCACAAATGAACGCGCCGATCGCCACTGCTGCGATGTGAACCAGCCTTCTATTTTTTAACTTGCGAATTTCGGTCATACATTCCTCCTGGACGCCAACCCCGGTGGCACGAACCCGAAGGTTAGGCCCCTTCCTTGGCATGTCCGCAAGAATCCCCTCGATTCACCGACGAAACAAGCTGCAAGAGGCCGCACAACGGCGCGTGCGGCGTAATGCAGCGCAAGTTGCGCTGTTTGGACGCAGGGGTTAGAATTCAACACCGCGTCAGCACCGTCGGCGACGGCGAGAAAGAGTGGTTCATGAAGGATCCCTCGCCAGTCTCACCTCCAAGGCTCACCGACCAGCCCTCCGAAGAACCCCTGGACTCATGGAAGGAAATTGCCACGTATGTAAAACGGGACATCAGCACCGTTCAGCGATGGGAAAAGCGCGAGGGCATGCCGATTCATCGCCACGTCCACGACAAGCGCGGCTCGGTCTACGCCTTCACTTCGGAGCTCGACGCCTGGTTGCAGAGCCGCAGACTGCGTTTGGAGGAGGAAGAGGCGGAATGTAGGGCGGAGGCGCCGACGGTTGCGGAAGCTGAACACGAACCGAACGCGAATCGGCGTCTGCGTCCCTGGCTTCTTCTTGGTGGGGTGGCTGCACTCGGCCTGCTGGCCGTCACCTATGTCATGACAAGGAGGCACGCAGTCGCCGCGACCCGACCCAAAATCACGTCGCTGGCGGTGCTGCCGTTGAAAAACCTGTCGGGCGACCCAACCCAGGAATACCTTGCTGACGGGATGACCGAGTCTCTCATCGGACGCCTGGCCCGCATCCACGATCTGCGGGTGATCTCACGCACTTCGGCAATGCACTTTAAGGACACGCAACTCGCAGTCCCGGAGATTGCCCGGATGCTCCGAGTGGAAGCCATCGTAGAAGGGTCTGTGATGCGGGAAGGCAATCGGATTCGGGTCCACGCCCAGTTGATTCGCGCCTCCACTGACGAGCATGTTTGGTCCGAGACCTACGACCGTGAGTTGGGAGACGCCCTCGCCCTCGAAAGCGAGGTGGCGCAATCCATCGCTGGAAAGTTTGAGGTGACGGTCACGGGGGAGGAACACAGGCGGCTTACCACAGTCCGTTCGGTCGCGCCTGAAGTCTATGAGAACTATCTCAAAGGCGTTTTTACCTTAGACAAAAGCAACGCCAGGGCTGGCATCGAGGAGAGTATTGGTTATTTCGAGGAAGCGATCAGGAGAGACCCGACGTTTGCACCAGCCTACGTTGGTCTCGCAAACGCATACGGTGAACTCAGCACTACTTTTGTCGGTACTTCCCCTGCTGAAGCGCGCCCGAAAATCCTCGGCGCAGCCCGGAAAGCGCTGGAGCTCGATCCGGAACTAGCCGAAGCGCACGTTCTGCTTGCGAACGTGCAAAAACACCAGTGGCAGTGGGCCGAGGCCGAGACTGAGTACATGCGAGCACTCGACTTGAACCCGAACGATGCTATTGCGCAGAGCGGATTCGCGGAATGGCTGCTAAGTCAGGGGCGTCCAGACGAGGCGCTGGAGTGGGCTCGGCGTGCCCGTGAGCACGACCCACTTGCGGTTTCCGGCGCTGACATCGGGTGGATTCTGTTCCACGCTCATCGCTACCGAGAGGCGATACACGAGCTGCGAAGCGAGCTGGTAGTACACCCGGACGATCCAGGTGCACTCTGGTTTCTTGGGTTCGCGCTTACCGCCAACGATGAGGCAGAAGAAGCAATCCCCGTGCTGGAGAAGGCTCTTTCTGTTTCTGACCGTAGCCCCGGAGTCATGGGGGTGCTGATCAGGGCATATGCCCATGCCGGACGGCGTGCGGATGCGCTCCGGCTTCTTGAGGAGTTGAAACGACGGCAGAAGACCGGTTATGTTCCGACTGCCGCTTTTGTGAATGCTTATTTAGGACTCGACGACAAGGAGCAGGCATTTGCTTGGCTAGAGCGGGCTTATCGGGAGAATGGGAGCATTCTGCAATTCCTCAAGGTACATCCTTTCTTTGATCCCCTACGCGGTGACCCTCGCTTTACGGACCTAGTCCACCGCGTCGGGCTTGATAAGGCTCGCTAGCCAAAACCCCCATGGGTTGCGGGTGTGAACTCTGGCTGCGGAAGAATCACGGACTACTCGGAATCTATGGACTTGCTCGCGATGGGCTGATGGAGCGAGAGTTTGATTGTTGTTGTAATCAGGCGTGGGTGTTGAAAAAGTCCCTCAACAGAACGGCTTTTCATCTGCGAGCATGCCGTCGCCGGGTTTCTTGTTTCCGTTCGACTAAGTGGTGGCCGGCAGAACCGGTATTGTCGGCTGACTGAGGAAGCGCACCAGTC
>JBKPCG010000150.1:0-10902 GCA_046727255.1 Acidobacteriota bacterium
GCCGGGAATTTCCAGGCAGATTTCAGTTTTTATCTCGACCAGCTTTCACTCGTCATGTTGCTGGTCGTAACCGGCGTCGGATTCCTGATCCACATCTATTCCGTAGGCTACATGGCGGACGACAATGGCTACTACCGCTTCATGTCCTACCTGAACCTGTTCATGTTCTTCATGCTGACCCTGGTGCTCGCGAAGAACTACCTGCTCATGTTTATCGGATGGGAAGGCGTTGGCCTGGCGTCGTACTTGCTGATCGGATTCTGGTTCACGAGAGACTCCGCAGCCGCCGCCGGCAAGAAGGCATTCATCGTTAACCGGATTGGCGATTTCGGATTTCTGATCGCGCTTTTCCTCATGATCCAGCACTTCGGGTCACTTGACTTCTCGCGCGTGTTTGCAGCCGTGCAGCCCCTCCAACCCGAGATCGCGGGAACGGGCCTGCTCACTTCGATTGGCCTGTTGCTGATGGTAGGAGCGGCCGGCAAGTCCGCGCAGATTCCTCTCTATGTCTGGCTGCCGGACGCGATGGAAGGTCCCACGCCGGTCTCCGCGCTGATCCATGCGGCAACTATGGTGACGGCGGGCGTTTACATGGTGGCACGTTCGCACGTGATCTTTGAACGCGCACCCGGAGCCCTGACAGTAGTCGCCGTCATTGGCACGCTAACTGCGCTATTCGCGGCAACCATCGGCATCGCGCAGACTGATATCAAGAAGGTTCTTGCTTACTCGACCGTCTCGCAGCTCGGATACATGTTCATGGCCTGCGGCGTAGCCGCGTTTTCGTCAGGCATCTTCCACCTGATGACGCACGCGTTTTTCAAGGGCCTGCTCTTCCTCGCGGCAGGCTCGGTCATTCATGGCGTGGGTGGCGAGCAAGACATGCGCAGGATGGGCGGCTTACGAACGTTTATGCCGTGGACATTCGCCACCATGGGGATTGCCACGCTCGCGATTGCAGGCATACCGCCGCTTGCCGGTTTCTGGTCGAAGGATGAGATTTTGGCGCGGGCTTACAACGCGAACCCGCTGTATTGGCTGATCGGCATAATCACAGCCTTCATCACTTCCCTCTACATGTTCCGCTTGTTGTACATGACGTTCGGTGGCGACTACCGTGGCGCGCCGGTGGGCGGGACTCATGGCCACGATGATCACGGGCATGGGGATGGTCACGGCTGGCCCCATGAGAGTCCATGGGTCATGCTTGGGCCATTGGTTGTGCTTGCAATCTTGTCTGTGATCGGCGGCTTCGTCGGAATGGGTGGCGGGTTCGAGCACTTCCTGGCTCCCGTTTTTCAGACCGCTCCGGGTCCGGAACTTGCCGCAGAAGCAAGCGGAGAAGCCGCCGGCAAAGGCATGGAGTACCTCCTGATGGGAGTGTCGGCGACCGTTGCTTTTGCAGGCTGGTTTTTTGCGTACCTGCTCTACAGCCGTCGCCCCGAACTCCCGGCCCGCATCGCTACCAGCCTCGGTCGCCTCTACCACGCCGTCGTCAACAAGTACTACGTAGATGAGTTCTACGCGTCGCTGTTCGTTAAACCGTTGGTTGAAGGTTCCACCGCAATTCTCTGGAAGGGCATGGATCAAGGTGTGATCGATGCTACCGTCAACAATGCCGCAGATTCCGCACGCCACGTTTCCGACAATGTCCGCCGCATGCAATCCGGCAATCTGCGCTCGTACGCCGGATGGGTAGCGGCCGGTGGCGCGGTGGTGATCGCCTACATGGTCTGGATGGGGGCGCGATGAATACTGCCAGCCTCAATCCCTACATTCTTTCGCTGGTGACCTTCATCCCCTTGGCGGGAAGCTTGCTGCTGCTCGTGATCCCGCGCCGCGATCGCGACATTAAATTGTTCGCACTGGCGATCTCGCTGTTGGCCTTCGTGGCCTCGCTGCACCTGCCGGTTCATTTGCACCGTAACCTGGCGGGCTTCCAGTTTGAGATCGACAAGGCCTGGATCACCACTCCCAACATTCATTACCACATGGGGATCGACGGAATTTCCGTCTGGCTGGTCGTGCTGACCACTTTCCTCACGCCCCTGTGCGTCCTGATTTCGTGGACGTCGATTCACGAGCGAGTGAAAGAATTCTTCATCCTGCTGCTGATTCTCGAAACTGCGCTGATCGGCGTCTTCACGTCGCTCGATCTGTTCCTGTTCTACTTCTTCTGGGAAGCGACGCTCATCCCGATGGCGCTGCTGATCGGCATGTATGGCCACGGACGGCGAGTCTATGCGGCCGTCAAGTATTTCCTGTTCACGATGGTCGCTTCGGTCTTCATGCTGGTCGCCATCATCTGGCTCTACAGCAAGACCGGCAGCTTCGATTTTGTCATCATTCAGAATGCAATCCGCGGCGGTGGCGTGGAGAACTTCGCCGCTGCCGGGCAGTGGCTCTTCCTCGGTTTTTTTGTCGCCTTCGCCGTGAAAGTGCCGCTCTTCCCTCTCCACACCTGGCTCCCGGACGCGCACGTAGAAGCTCCGACCGCCGGCTCCGTCCTGCTGGCGGGTGTGCTGCTGAAAATGGGCACGTACGGCTTGCTGCGTTTCAATCTCGGACTCTTCCCGGAGCAGTCGCGGCAGAACGCGTCGTGGATCCTGGCGCTGGCGCTGATCGGCATCATTTACGGCGCGCTCGTTTCACTCGTGCAGCCGAACATGAAGAAGCTGATCGCCTATTCTTCGGTCAGCCACCTGGGATTCGTCGTGCTGGGAACTTTCAGTTTCACACAGGCCGGACTGGATGGCGCCGTGTTCGTGATGCTGGCGCATGGTGTCGCGACCGGCGGGCTGTTCATGCTGGCCGGCATCTTGTATGAACGCCGTCACACTTACGAGATTTCAGAATTCGGTGGCCTCGCGACACCGATGCCGAAGTACGCAGCGTTCTTCCTGTTCGTCGTGCTGGCCTCGGTGGGATTGCCGCTCCTCAACGGTTTCATCGGAGAGTTCCTGGTGCTGGCCGGCGCATTCCAAGCCCGCCCGATCTATGGAATTCTCGGCGCGACCGGGGTGATCTGGAGCGCATGCTACCTGCTCTGGATGTATCAACGTGTTTTCTTTGGTGTGGTGAAGCACGACGTGAACAAGACGCTGCCGGACCTCAACCTGCGCGAGAAATCGGCCCTCCTGCCCGCCGCCACTATGGCGCTGCTGATGGGCGTCGCTCCGATTCTGTGGCTGAGTTCGATTGATCCCTCTGTGCAGGCCGCCCTTGCTCCCTTTGCTGAGTTGGCTGCCAAGATGGTGGGCCAATGACAACATTCGCCCCATTGCTCGCGCAGGCGCAGGCCTTCACTCCGCCAAGCGGTTCAGAGTACATGCGCATCCTGCCGGAACTGGTGCTCTCGGTCTTTGGCATGATCGTGATGCTGGTGGACCCCCTGCTCGAGGAAAAACGCAGTCAAAAGCCATTGGGCGCAATTGGACTCATTGGCGCGATGGCCGCGCTCGCTTCCACCTACTTCATGGCGCAGAATCCAGGAAGCGCTTTCTGGAACATGGTCGGCGTGGACAGCTTCAGCGTCTTCTTTCACGTTCTCGTCATCGCCATCGCGGCCGTGGTTATCCTCAGTTCGTACGAGTACATGGCGGTACAGCGCATCCGCGCTGGAGAATACAACGGGCTCATCCTGTTTGGGACCGTCGGCATGTGCCTGATGTCCTCGGCGGTAGAGCTAGTGCTGATCTTCATCGCCCTCGAAATCTCCTCGATCTCTACCTACGTTCTAGCCGGCTTCCGGCGCCGCGAAGCCTCCAGCAGCGAATCGTCGCTCAAATATTTCCTGCTGGGATCGTTTGCCACCGCCTTCTTTTTGTACGGCGTGGCGATGATGTTTGGCGCGACCGGCTCCACCAACATTGACGCTATCAGCCACGCGCTGGCCTCCGGCACGATACCCGTTCTCGCCTACGTCGCCGTGGCGCTGATGTTCGTGGGTCTTGGCTTCAAGGTCTCCTCCGCGCCCTTCCACGTCTGGGCGCCCGACGTGTACGAAGGAGCGCCCGCGCCCATTGTCGGATTAATGTCCACCGGCCCGAAGGCGGCCGCGTTTGCCGTGCTGCTGCGCGTCATGTTCGAGATCAACGCCCCGGGACGGTTCTGGCTGATCTGGGTCTCGGCGGCTCTTTCAATGACACTCGGCAACGTCGGAGCGCTGGTGCAGGACAACATCAAACGGCTGCTCGCCTATTCCTCGATCGCGCATGCAGGATACATTTTGGTCGCATTCGCTGCCCAGCCGGAACTCGGAACATCGGCGGTAATGTTCTATACCGCCGCCTATGCTGCGATGAATGTGGGCGCATTCGCGGTGGTGAGCCATTTTGCCGACGCGGGCGAGAAGTACCTCACCCTCGAGGACTACGCCGGGCTGGGGCGGCGTTCGCCGATGCTCGCTGCGACGCTCACTTTCTTCCTCATGTCGCTGATTGGGATTCCGATAACCGGCGGTTTCTTTGGGAAGTTTTACATCTTCAGCGCTGCCTTGAAGTCCAATCTGGTTGGCTTAACAGTCATCGGATTGATCAACAGTGCGGTGGGCGCCTACTACTACCTGCGCGTGATCGTGATGATGTATATGCGCCAACCGCGAGGGGAAGTACCCGTCACACCAACGCCCCCGGCCACCGGGCTCGCCATCGCGGTGTGCGTGCTGGCTACGCTCTATCTGGGAGTGCTGCCGGGACGGGTGCTGGACTATGCTACCCAGTCAGCGCAGCATCTGATGAGCCGCGACACTCGCGTGGGCCGCGTCTTGCCTCCGCAGTAGGCCCCCCGGAGAAGCTTCTCACTCCACCGCCACCGACAGATCTCGCCGTGAAAAAATCCATGCGGCTACCAGCCAGAACATCGCCGTTTCAGTCCATCCCAACAAAACCATGCCAGGACCCGCGTGCCAGCTCTGGCTGAAGTCCGCTCGGATCAGCGGCTCCAGCAATCCATGGACCGGAATCACGTATTTCGAGAATGCGTCTCCGCGCAACGCGAGCAGCGCAGGGATGCCAGCCAACGTGGCGGCGCTGATCGCCGCAAATAGTGGAGGCATGAACGTCGATAGCAGCAGTGTCAGCGACGCCGTCAGCATGCAGGCGGTCCACAGCGCCAGCATTCCGAACCACATTGCGCCTTCGCTGAATCCGAAGCGTCCCAGAAGCCAACTGGCTGTGAATCCCATGCACAAACAGAACACGCCCAGGACCAGGGCAATTCCCGCCAACAATCCGAAAATGTACTGGCGGCGCGAAATCCCTTTTGACAGCACGGCCAGTATGCGCCGCGATCGCTGGTCCGCCTGAATGGCTGAGCTGCCGAAGAAAACTCCGAAGGTCACCGAATATACGGCCAGCTGCCGGAAAATCATCAGAGCATCTTCGGACCCTGAGCGTGGGTCGGCGAATGCTCCGAACGTGGCCCATCCCAGAACCCAGAGCAAAAGGAAAAACAACGGCCAACGTTGCTCGCGCGCAAAGTTTTTTGCGATTAGAAAGATTGGTCTCATTTCAAATGGCTGCTCCCGGCGCTGCGAGTTGAGCGGCGCTCGACTCCGGACTGGTCAACTCCAGAAACAACTCTTCTAGCGACCGCCGAACGGGATTCACACTGATCACTTCCCCGCTCGCGGCCCAAACCCGTTCGATCGCCTCGCGTTGCCGGTTCTTCGGAACTACAAATCGAGTCCGGTCGCCCTCGATGGTCGAATTGGTAAAGAGGCCCGGCGAGATTGACTGCGCCACAATCTCAACCTGGTCTGTCGTTTCGAGCATCGAGCTCAAGGTTCCAATACGCGCCACGCGCCCGCGGTTAAGAATGGCGACGCGGTCGCAAACCAGCTCAACTTCCGAAAGCAGATGAGAACTTAGAAATATCGTCTTTCCCTGACTGCGAAACTTCAGTAGCAACTCGCGAATCGATACCCGCGCCGCCGGATCAAGCGCAGAGGTGGGCTCGTCGAGGATTAGCAGGTCGGGATCATTCACCAGTGCCTGGGCCAGTCCCATGCGCTGCAACATGCCGCGGGAAAACTGACCGAGGTTCCTGCCCGCTTCCGCCTGTAAATCGACGGCCTCGAGCGCCGCTCGGGTAGCGCTTTCCAGCGCTCTCCCCCGCAGTCCATTCAAGCCGCCGTAGAAGCGAATGGCCGCCTCGGCCTTGCGGTGATAGAGCGCCACGTTCTCCGCCAGAAAGCCTACGTGACGGCGAGTTCTCGCATCTCCAAATGGCTGCCCAAGCATTCGACCGGTACCTGACGAAGGCCGCATAAATCCCATCGCCAGGTGAATCGCGGTGCTCTTCCCTGCTCCATTGGGTCCGAGGAAGCCGAAGATCTCACCACTCTCCACCGAAAGAGAGAACTGTTGCAGAGCCTGCACGCGACGTCGGCCGGACCACGAACGGTATTCCTTAGTGATCCCGTCGTATTCGAGCGCGAGTGGCATAAGCTTCTGATTCTAATCGTCAGGTGGGAATCCTGTGAAAATGCGCGCGGGCCTTCGGATTGACAATCTGTAGCTGAGTCGGCATTATTACTGCCTGACAGTTTTCGTTTTTCCGTGTAACAAGAGCGTGGAGGTTCAAATGCTTCAATTTTGCCGCAATCTGTGGTCGGACGAACAGGGACAGGATATTGCTGAATACGCAGTGATGCTGGCCGTGATTCTGGTGTTGGTGATCGGCACAGTACGTCTGATCGGCACCAATGCCAATAATGCTTTCAACAGTGTTGCTAGTTCCCTGAACTAGTTTGAAACTCTGTTCACCATCCCTATTTGTTGGGACTGTTATGACACGATTTAGCACCTCCAGCCGATTTAGCCGCTATTCGTTTACGTTTGCGGCGGGGGTGCCAGACTGGAGCAAGTCAGCTTAGAATAGACAGCTCAAAGTTCCGCACCCAACGCCGCGATCGCAGATCGCGGCTTTTGTTTTTGGCCCCGAGCCTTGAAAGGATTTCTTCCATGATTGTGAACATGTCGGACAGTGCCACTTCTGAACAGATCGAGCACGTCATTCAACGTATCCGGGAAGCCGGATTTCAGCCGCACGTCACTCGTGGAACCGAGCGCACCATTGTCGCCGCAGTCGGCAGTGGCGGACGCCGTCATGAGATCGAAGCGCTTTCGGTAGCTCCTGGAGTCGACAACGTGGTTGCCATCGCGCAGCCGTTCAAGCTGGTAAGCCGGCAGACTCGGCCCGTGGCCTCCGTCGTGGATGTAGGTGGCGTGAAGATCGGTGGCGAGGAAGTAGTGGTCATCGCTGGACCCTGCTCGGTGGAATCCCGCGAGCAACTGCTCGAAACCGCGCATGGAGTGAAACGCGCAGGTGCCACGATGTTGCGTGGAGGCGCCTATAAACCTCGCACGTCGCCGTACGAGTTTCAGGGCTTGGGCATCGAAGCCCTCAAGATTCTGAGCGAAGCGCGTGAGCAAACTGGCTTGCCGGTCGTCACCGAAGTGATGAGCACGGAGGACGTCGACGTGATCTGCGAATATGCTGACATGCTCCAGGTGGGCGCCCGCAACATGCAGAACTTCGCCCTCCTGCGCCGGCTCGCCATTACCAATAAGCCGGTGCTCCTCAAGCGTGGTCCTTCCGCGATCGTCAAGGAATGGCTATTGGCGGCGGAATATTTGCTCTCCGGCGGAAATAGTCAGGTGGTGTTGTGCGAACGCGGCATCAAGACCTTCGAGACGGCGACTCGCAACACGATTGATCTCGCATCCGTCGCACTCGCCAAGGAACTCTCGCATCTACCGGTCATCGCTGATCCTTCGCACGGAACCGGCAAGCAAAGCCTGATAGGAGCAGTTTCACGCGCCGCCATCGCCGTCGGCGCAGATGGCATTATCGTCGAAGTGCATCCCTGTCCGGAACGCGCGCTTTCCGATGGACCACAGTCCCTCGACCTGTCGCAATTCGAGAGGGTGATGCGCAGCTTGAGCGATCCGTTGCGCCCGCTGGCAACTGCGAAAGCCGGCCAGGCAGCAGGAGTCGTTGGGCAGTGATGCGAGCCTAGGATCTGAATCAGAATGCGAATGCACCGGCGGCGGTACCGATTCACTGGTCACGGGCGAAGGCCTGTAATCCTTCCCCCTAGCACCGAAGAACAGGCCCAAACGTACGCCTCCACACCTCTTTAGTGGGTTCCGCGCCTTGTTTTGCTCTGAAGCACCCGAGAGTTCTGACGATGGTAATTCTGAGAGGGATTCGTGTCTCACACCACTTTCTCTATTGTCACGCATTCGCTTTGGCTTGAACTCAGGCACAAGAGTGCGCCGGGCGATTCCTATCTAGCCAGCAAGCTGATTCTTGGATTATTGCTGTGTGTCGTCTTAAGTGTGGCGCCTCTGCGTCTCGCAGCTCAGACGACTTCTGTCATCGAGGGAACAATCACGGATCCTCAACATTTGGCAATCACCGGCGCCGAGATCACGTTGAGTGGCTCTATGCTGACCGGCGAGATCAAGATGGCCAGCGGTCCGACAGGATCGTTTCGCATCCCTGGACTGCGGGCGGGAATGTACAGCTTGCGAGTTGAAAGTCCTGGCTTCGCCGCCAAGGTATACGAGACGCTGCCCGTGACTGTGAATCGATTGCTGAGTCTCGACGTCGTGCTGTCCATCAGCACGCTGCAGGATGTGGTCACGGTTTCGGCCAATCCCACGCTTCTGGAAACTACTATTTCTTCGTCTGGCGCCACCATGCTGCCACAACAAATCGAGCAGATGCCGATTAACGGGAGGAACTACCTCGACCTCAAGCAGTTAGTTCCTGGCATTACCATCAACCGCCAATCCGATGCTGGGACAGATGCTGCGGCACCCGTCCTCGGAGAGCGAGGCGGAAACGCTGTCTTCCTTATTGACGGGATGCCCAACAGCGACGCCGTCGATTGCGGGCCCGCCGCACCTTTTAACCAGGCATCGATTCTCGAATTTCAAGTGCTCACCGCGGGTTTTACCGCAGAGTTCGGGCACGGGCCAGGCGGTGTGGTGAACGTGGTCAGCAAAAGCGGGACCAGCCAGTGGCACGGACTACTCTCTACCTTCCACCGCAACAGCGTGCTCGACTCCTCTGATGTCCCCGGGAAAAACAAACCACTTGTGCTGCGCTGGGACCCAAGCGCCAGTGCAGGAGGACCAATTGTCCGCGACCGTGTCTTCATTTTCGGGTCGCTGGAGCGCATCCGGGAGAGTCGCCAACTGAACTTCGTTTTTCCACCGTCCGCCGCGCTTTGCTGGAGAAGGGTCTGCGGGAACAGCGGCAGCGGGCGGAGAAAAAGCTGGCCGAGAAAGTCGAGGAACTGGCGCGCTCCAACCACGACCTGGAGCAGTTTGCTTATGTCGCGTCGCATGACCTGCAAGAGCCGCTGCGCATGGTGGCCGCCTATACCCAGCTGCTGGCGGAGCGCTATCGCGGCAAGCTCGATGAAAATGCCGACAAGTATATCGGCTACGCCGTAGAAGGCGCGCTCCGCATGCAGACGTTAATCCTTGACCTGCTGGCTTTTTCCCGGGCGGACGAGCCGAAACGGACCGCAAGAATGGCGAACGCCGCCCTCAATAACGCATTAGAAAACCTGCGCAGCGCCATCGAAGAAAGTGGCGCAGTCGTTACCCATGACCACCTTCCAGCGGTCGCTGTCGACCCTACCCAACTCGTGCAGCTCTTCCAGAACCTGATCGGCAACGCCATTAAATTTCGCGGCAAGGAAGCGCCCGCCATCCGAGTTTCCGCCGAAAAACAGGAGGCAACATGGCTATTTGCCGTAGCAGACAATGGCATCGGAGTTTCGTCCCAGTATAAGGAAAAGATCTTCGTCATCTTTCAGCGCTTGCATACTCGGGAAGAATACTCCGGGAACGGAGTGGGGCTCGCTATTTGCAAGGAAATCGTCGAACACCACGGGGGGAAGGATTTGGGTCGAATCGGAGCCTGGTTGCGGCGCCACTTTCCATTTCACGTTGCCCGACAGTCTCGCAGATCAGGAAGACCATACCCACCGTCAAGTCTGAGATTTTGCTGGGAGCACCTCCTACAAAGCGGGAAGCTCCCAGAGCCTTCGCTCTTATCGGGCGCCCGTCAAATCAATTACTAATCGTTGTCCAAATATTCGCCGGGCACGTCGTCCTCCGGTACCTCGTGCGTGCGGACTTCCCTCGTCCCACCTCGGTCCCCGGCGTCTTCCACGCCTTTCACTACTTCGGCCTCGAACGCGTTTCCTTCCTCGAGCAACTCTTGGACACTCTCCGAATCCGCGGCCTCGACGTTGGATAATCCCTGTAAATCTCCCGATTGCTCGCCTGAACGTGAACCTGATTCCTTCCGTGAGAATGTCACCACATCCGGGCGCTGGCTTTTCCTCCGATTCTGTTTGTTGCCGGCGGCCACAGTTTTCCGGCCGATCGCCTTCGTGCCCAGGGACTTCCTTTTCGCTGTCTTCTTTTTCCCGGGCTTTTTCCTAGCCGACTTCCTGGGAGTTCTTCCCTTCTTTGCCGGCGCCAATTTCTTGCCGGCAGTTCTCTTCGATTTCGTCTTCTTCCTGGTCTTCTTGTTTGCCATGGGCGCAGTCTAGCACCGGCGCATGCGTGCCGCAAAACCGCCTGCTCGCGACTTGAGCAAAGGAACCGTCTCGACTAGCGCGGGGCTAATCTAAACGGCGAACTCCCTCAAAGCTAGCCGGTCCGCTTGCTGCTCGCTCGCCGGGGCTTCGGCTTGGGCTTCGGCTTGATTTTGCCCTTGAGATTGAGCGCCACTGCAGCGCGGATGAGATCCTTCAAGGCGGCCTCATCGACTTTGTCGCCTTCGTGGATGTCGATGGCGCGCCTGACATTCCCGTCGAGGCTGGAGTTGAATAGACCTGAAGGGTCCTTCAAGGCTGCTCCCTTGGCAAAT
>JBKPCG010000151.1:0-19353 GCA_046727255.1 Acidobacteriota bacterium
GCCACTCTTCTTCGTGAGGTAGGTTTTGCAGCAAGGGGCACCGGCCTTTCCGTTCAGGACGAACGTGGCTGGCGAACGAAACGATTCTCCTTCCGGCGCGGAGTCTTGTCTGTCCGCTAGCGCACTTCCGTATGTTGCTTACCGGTTGCGCTCGCTTAACACGTTTGGACAAGACCTTTCATCCGCGGGCCGCCCGGCTCGAACCCACTCAGCAAGTCGTTGAGCAGTTCGACGAAGCGAAGCGGCGGAAAATGTAGTCCCCCCAGCGGCAAACACTGAACCGGAAATAATTAGGCCGATCTGCCCGGGGGGAGGGTTACACAGACCGGCCTAGGCACAAACGTACTTGCAGTATTTGTAGGCGCAATTCAGCCATGCGGATTTGGATTCGTCAGTGTGTTCCAAAATCCGGACAGGTGGGCAAGACATGAAAAACGGGACCGTCCTCCCCCGAGACCGGTCCCGTAGTCTTCCCCCTCTGCATTGAGCGAGAACCCGACAGCCGGGGAAAGTGCTCGCGATTGCAAGAAAAGTTTGCCGTGGAAATCGGCCCGTACCCGCAAATAACGGGACGCTTTCTTTCCCCTAGGAGGAGTCCCGCCTTTTAGTTCGCGTTATAGGTACCGCGCAACGATAGTCCCCACTCTGTTGCGCGGTCGGTTGTGCTCACTACAGACGAAAAAAGAGGACCACCCTCCTCTGAGGCGGTCCCCCTTACCTACCGCGCTGCGTCATTGGCACGGTGCTTCGCGAGCTGCTCGACTACACTTTCGAGATCGGGATAGCCGGCGCCAAAGCTCCGTGTGAACCAGTTCCCACCGCGCTCGGCAATCTTTTTGCCGTCCGTGAGCACCTCGAACTGACCGGTTTTACCAGGCGTAAGGACGGCTTCAATGCCGAAGCGCTTTTTGATGAGGGTCACGAGACTCGCGACCTTGGCCTTGTTGTTCTGTCACGTCGGACAGTGAACGATCTCGATCTTCATCTTATTCTCCAATCTGCTTCGCGTACAGTTTTAACAGAGGGCTGGAGGGTTTGCTGAGAAAGTACAGGGTCGCCCGTCGGGGGCTGAAGCCCAGGTCTTTAGGCGTGCTTATCGGCACGGCTAAAGCCGTGCCCTCCCCAAAACCTGATCGTGAAGGAAGAGTTTTAAACTCTACGGCACGTTCACTGAGTCGCGGCGTTCGGCGGGCATGTAATTGACCGCGGCGGTGCGCTCCAGTTTGTCCCAGGCGAATGGTTTCCCCTGGATCGCGCGCTTCAGGGTCTTGATCAAAACTACGGAAAACAGCTGGCGATACGCGAAGCGTTGCAGCCAGACTTGGCTGAGCAGCCAGCCGTCCTCGCGGGCTTCGGGCTGACGGCGTTCGAGAGCGAAAGCAATCGCCGATGCGAGCAGGTCGATGATCAGAAAGACTGCGAAATACAAAACCAACTTGATGAAATCAGCAGGGTCAGTGGAATCGGGATGGAAGTATTTCTTGATGGCATACCAGAGCGCACCACCGACGAACATCACGTCAATGAAGGGCGACACCAGAGGAAGCAGAATCTGGAAGATGAGGATGTTCGGCAGAGCCACTAATCCCAGCACACCCTTGCGCGCGAAAACATTCCGGTGCTTCCAGACGGACTGCAAAATTCCAAACGACCAGCGAAAGCGCTGGCGCATCAGGCCATTGGCGTCGGTTGGAGCTTCGGTGAAGGCGAGAGCGCGATCCTCATATTCCACGCGGTAGCCGTCGCGCAGGAGGGCCATGGTCAAATCCGCATCTTCGGCGACGGTGTCCACGTGGTAGCCACCGGCTCCGCGGACGGCGTTGACGCGCCAGGCGCCGATCGCCCCCGGCACGACGCTCACTGCTCCCATGGTGTTAAGAGCGCGCCGTTCGAAGTTCTGGCTCGTGATGTATTCGAGCGCCTGCCAGCGCGTCCAGAGATTTACGCGATTGCCAACCTTGGCGTTTCCCGCGACTGCTCCGACTTTCGGGTTCAGGAAGTGCGGCACCAGGCGTGAGATCGCGTCGGGAGCAATGATGGTGTCGGCATCAATGCCTACGAAGATTTCGGCATCGCCAATGTGCTCGAGCCCAAAATTCAAAGCTTCAGCTTTGCCGCTGTTGGCCTTGCTGAGAATCACCACCTTGCCCGCAGCTTCTTCGCGACGGAAAGCCTGTCGGGCGATTTCGAGCGTGAGGTCCGTGGAGCCGTCGTCGATTACGATCACGAGCACGTTGGGATAATCGGAATCGAGCGCTCCATGAATCGTGCGCTCGATAACCTTCTCCTCGTTATAAGCGGGAATCAAAACCGCCACTTTCGGACGGTAAGCCGCAATCTGCTGGGGCGTTCCGTATACGTGGGAGCGAATACGGTCACAGATCGCGAGAACACCGATCACGACCAGGCGTCCGGTCATGAGCACGTCGCCCAGGAAGAAGATGACCACGATGCCGGCGAGAACCGTATCAAACAGCCCGAAGCTCACCCAATTCAGCCGAGCACTCCAAAACTCATTGGCCCGGAGAGGAGGCATGACGTCAGCCTTGGTCTTTCCGAGTAACTGGTAAACGGGAACGAACTCGAATCCGCGCGCGCGCGCCCCCTCGATAATCAGAGGCAGAGCCTTCACCGTCTCGGCGCGATCACCGCCGCCGTCATGCAGAAGGATGATGTTTCCGCATCCCTGATCGAAGGGCGCGCAAGGCGGCAAGTGGGCGAGCACGTCGGCGGCAATCTGTTCGGCGGAATGCCTGGGATCATCGCTGCGCCAGTCGTGCGGGTCAATCTTGTTGCCGATGGTGATGTATCCCATATCCTGCGTGATTTCGAGGGGTCGCACCTGATCTTCGGTGTCCGGTTCCTGATCAACGGAATAGGGCGGACGAAACAGAACTGTGCGAATCCCCAGTCGGCTGGCAAACAGACGCTCGGTCAGATTCAACTCGACCTGCATGTAGCGGGATCCGATGTTGCTGATGTCGGGATGGGTAAATGTGTGATTGCCGATCTCGTGTCCCTCGCGATAAACACGGCTGGTGAGACTGCCAAACTTGTCCGCCTGAATGCCAATCAGGAAGAACGTTGCGGGAGCATGCTCACGCTTCAGGACGTCGAGAATCTTCGGTGTCCAATTGGGATCGGGACCGTCGTCAAAGGTAATCGAGAGCTGCGTCTTGCTCGCGCCATAACGCGCTACGCGATACGGCAGTGGGAGAGACTTGAAGGTTTCGCCATCGATCAGGCCGGTCGGTGGGTCAGTGGTCAGATCGCGCCGGCCATCCGAGGGCCGCGCCTCGATGCGCAGGATCTCACCCTGGCCCTCCATGTCCACATCCTGGCCGGGCGGCACTTCGCGTAGCTTATCGACCGCGCCCGCTTCGCCGGGCACGTCCCAGACCCGCCACAAGGAGCGGTCTTCGGCGCCCAGGCGCCACAGGGCGAAGGTGGTGATGCCTAGCGTCTGCGCGGAACGCATCTGGTTGAGGGCCGTCACTGCATCCAGAAACCAAATGTCGTGCCGCAGGTTCTGCTCGTCAAGATAGCTAAAGTGTGGATTCAGGCTGTCGCTATCGAAGTCGATATCTTCTTCCGAATCGCGCGCACCCAGCCAGGCGTCCTGCACTGAGACATTCTTGTCGGCGAGGCCTGGCGGCAGTTTCCCTTTCTCCTTCTTTGGCTTTTCAACCCAGTCGTAGCCGTAGTTGCCGATCGCGCAGATGAGCTTTTCTTTGGGAATGATCTTCATCGCGGCCTGCACGTTCAACGCAAACCACTCCTGCGAGGCAACCGGGCCGGGCGTTCCTCCGGGATAGTGCTCGTCGTAGTTCATGATCACGACGCCGTCGGCGGCGGCGGAGATGGCCGCGTAGTCGTAATCCTCGTTGCGCACCTGCACGCTGACGTAAAGCTTCATCCCACGTGCGTGCAGGTCCGAAGAGAGTTCGCGCAAGAGCGCGACGTAGCCCAGCTGGCCCTTCTTGGGGAACGATTCGAAGTCCACCATCAATCCCTTGTAATGGTCGGAGGCCAGGAACAATCCGATCTCGCGGCGGAAGCGGGCGCGGGCTGCAGCGTTGTTGAGGAAATCGGCAATCCCAGGAACAAAGTCGGTGCCGTCGAAGTTCTGTACGACCGGAAAGACATCGACGCTCGTGCCTTCCGTTTTTAGAAATGGCATGACCTTGTCGTCCACAGAATGGAGTTTGGTTCCGTGGACCAAATCAAACATTTTGTTGGTTTCAGGATCTACACCCTGCAAGCGGCCGTCGGGCGTCAGGACTTGCAGCCACACAGGGAAAAGCAGATCGATCTGGCGAGCGTACTCTCGCAAGGATGAAAAGCTGGCTGCGTCCCAAGAAACATAAAAAGCGGCGCGCACGCCTTCCTCCGCGTTGAGCTTGATCTGCGACGGCGCTTTGCGAGTACGGCGATGGCGTCCGGCACGCGCCAGCGTCGCCAAACGGCGCTTCTCGCGGGCCTTTTCCTTTTCATTTTCTTTCAACGCGTGGTAAGGGCGTATTTCCGCTCGCAGCGAAAGATCGGGCAACGGCTCGCTGCGCAGCACCGTATAAATGAAGAATGCCACCAGCAGCGTAAGAGCCAGCGCGGACGCGTCAAAAACACGGCGGATGCGCTTCCAGCGGGCCTGATTGGGATCGTAGAAAACCTGTTTCGCCATCGCAGCGTGTGCTTACATCGTAGCACTTGGCATTTGGCACTTAGCACTTGGCCAAATCAGTCGATACGCAAGCCCTGGCCAAATGCTGAGTGCTAAGTGCCAAATGCTATATTCCCAACGTGCTCAGCCTGCTGCGCCGACATCGCCGGTTCTTTCTGGGAACCGCTTTGGCAGGGATAGCGCTGCGGCTCTTCTTCGTCGTGTACTTCCCTGCCGTAACCGACGACTCCCGCGTCTATGCGGATTTTGCCACCAACTGGCTGCAGCATGGAACATACGCGCTGACGCAGTCCGGTGAAATCGTGCCGTCGGATACCCGTCTGCCGGGTTATCCCGGTTTTCTCGCGGTAATCTTCGCGCTGTTCGGACCGGGAAACTTCCGGGCCGTGATGCTGGCGCAGGTTCTGGTGGACCTGGGCACCTGCTTCATCATCGCTGACCTGGCGCGAAGAACCGTTTCTGATAAGGCCGCGCGAATCGCTTTCGTGCTGGCGGCACTCTGTCCTTTTTTAGCGAACTACGCGGCGGCCGTCCTTACCGAAACGTTGGAGATTTTCTTTACCGCAATGGCCCTGGATTGCGCGGTCGCCGGTTTGAATCATCTGCATCAGGGACGTGTCCACTGGAAAGCCTGGGCTGGCTCGGGCGTCTCCATCGCCGCCTGCATTCTCCTGCGTCCGGATGGCGGGATTGTGCTGGTGGCAGTGTGTCTCTATTTGGCCTTTCTGGGATGGAAACGCTGGCGAGAGCACTCAAGTCCATTCCCTATAGTCAAAGCGGCTGGGCTGGCAGGTTTGCTGGCATTGGCTCCTCTCATACCCTGGACGATGCGTAATTTCCGAACACTCCATCATTTCCAACCGCTCGCTCCGCGTTACGCCACCGAGCCGGACGAAACGGCTCCGCGAGGCTTCAATCGATGGGCTGCGACGTGGATTGTGGACTACGTATCGGTCGAGGAAATTTACTGGAATGTTCCCGGCGACAAGATTGATCCCGACAAGCTGCCGTCGCGCGAGATCGATTCGGCGGCACAGCGAGACGCAACGCTGGCCCTGATCGCCGACTACAACGAATCTCATGATCTGACGCCTGAACTGGACGCTCGCTTCGGCGAATTAGCAGCGCAACGCATCCGCGAGCACCCTATCCGCTATTACATTGTGCTTCCCGTACTGCGCATCGCGGACATGTGGCTGCGTCCCCGGACCGAACTCCTGCCCTCGGATCCACGCTGGTGGGAGTTCAACGATGATCCCAAGGGTTCAGTGATGGCGGTCGGCGCCGGCCTGCTGAACCTGGCTTACGTTGGAGCCGCTCTGTTGGCGATCGTTTGGAGGTTTTCAAGCGTTCGGTATGCGGGATTGCTGTTCGGTTTTGTCGTCCTCCGGTCAGCATTTCTGGGAACAATCGAAAACCCTGAGCCACGCTATACGCTGGAATGCTACCCGGTGGTCATCATCATGGCCGCTCATCTTTTTTCTGCTGGATTCACGTCGGAAATACGCAAAAGCGGATGAATCTTCCAAAGTCGATAGGTCTGTACTTGACTTAACCGGCAAGTCGTGTAGATTGTTGAGCCAAAAGTGGGCTGTCTCGTGCACATGATCATCTACAACTTTCCCAGGGACTTCGTCCTTTGAAGGCGCCTGCGACTACACATTCCAAACTCAGGGCAAGGAGCTAAGCCATGCGCATTCCCCAGCAAGCGGCTGTCGCGGTACTCATCCTGGCGACGTTTTTTGCAGCGGTGGTATGCAACGCCCAAACTGCAACTTCCTCATTGCGTGGCACAGTCACTGACCCGGCTAATGCAGTGGTTGGTGGGGCCGCGGTCGTCTTGAGCAATCCTCAAAACGGCTTCAGCCAGAGCACGACAACCGATCATGAAGGCGCCTACCAGTTCCTGCAACTCCCGCCCTCTACGTACACGGTAACTGTTACAGCGGCTGGTTTTGCACCCGTAAAGGAAGAGGGCATACGCCTGCTGGTGAATGTACCCAACACCTTGAACGTGCGGCTCCAGATCAAAGGTCAGGCCATCCAGGTGGAGGTCAGCGGGACAGCAGAACTTGTGAATACGCAGGATGCCACATTGGGTCACGCGTTTGGCACAGACAAGATCGACTCTCTTCCCTTTGAGGGCCGCGATCCGATCAGCATTCTCAGCCTCCAGCCCGGGGTGATGTTCACGGGGAGTACCGACGCTATTAGAGGCAAGGCAGACACCGAGATTGACAGCCGAAGTGGTGCGGTGAATGGCGCTCGCAGCGACCAGACTAGTGTGACGCTGGACGGTGTCGACAATAACGACCAACTGAAGGGCGTAGCCTTTACCGGCGCCGTGCGTTCTACTCTGGACTCGCTGCAGGAGTTCCGGGTCACGACCAGCAACTCCAACGCGGATGCGGGACGGTCTTCGGGAGCGCAGGTCAGCCTGGTGACGAAAAGCGGAACGAACAGCTTTCATGGTTCGGCTTACGAATACCATCGCCCGACGTTTGGCACCGCCAACGACTGGTTCAACAAACATTCCCAACTGGCGAACGGTCTACCAAATATCCCGGGCAAGTTGATTCGAAATACCTTCGGTGCCACGGCGGGGGGCCCGATTGTGAAGGACCGTGTGTTCTTCTTTGGCGCCTTCGAGGGACTGCGCACTCGCGAAAACATCCAGGTAACACGTATTGTGCCAAGTGCCGACTTACGCAACGGGATTGTCAGTTACGATTGCACAGGAGATGACGCCTGCCCTTCCGGAGGGATTCAAACGTTAACGCCTGAAGACCTGGCGGCCATGGACCCCAATTGCAGTACACCGGTAGCGGGTTTTCCGCAGGGCACTTGCCCGTTGGGGCCGGGACCTAACCCCGCCGTGATGGCGATCTTGCAACAGTATCCAACGCCGAACACTGACGTCGTAGGCGATGGGTTAAACTATCGCGGCTTCACCTTCTCTGCGCCCGCTCCCGGCAAGGCGGATACGTACATTCTGAAGTTCGACTTCAATCTCACCAGGAATGGTAATCATCGGGCCTTTGTTCGAGCCGGGCTGAACAACGATCACCTAGCGAAGAAAAGCGGATCCGCGATTTCCCAGACCGGCGATGCCGGACCCGAGTTCCCGGGAATGCCCCAGAACCTCACCCTTCTTAATAATTCCAAGAGCCTGATCGCGAACTACACGTTGGTATTCCGCAACAACCTGATCAACAGTTTCCGTTACGGGTTCATCCGGCAGGGAGTCGAAACGGTGGGCCTCAAGTCCGAGCACTTCGTCCATTTCCGCGGTCTCGACAACTCCCAGGGGTTCGACACTTCTACCGCGAGTATTGTCCCTGTGCACAACTTTGCCGACGATCTCACCTGGACAAAAGGCAACCACACGCTCCAGTTTGGAGCGAACTACCGACGCATTAACAGTCAGCGGGTATCCGACTCGACTTCGTTCTTCACTGCCACCACCAATGTTTCCTGGCTGGATAACGCCGGGATTGCGAACACAGGGTCTAGCCTTGATCCGGCGGCTTTCGGGTTCCCGGCGGTGGCCGATTCCTTTACTAGTTCCTATGACTCACCTGTGGCTGCGCTCACGGGCATCGTCACGGAAGTCGATGCCAACTACAATCTTCAGAAGAATCTCGAAGCCCTGCCCGAAGGCGCTTTCGTTCCCCGCCACTTCCGGGATAACGAACTGGAGTTCTATGGCCAGGATGCCTGGCGAATCAAACCCAACCTCACCGTGACTTTCGGACTGCGGTACTCGCTCCTGCAACCTCCTTTTGAAACCACCGGCACGCAAGTTGCTCCCAATGTCAGTCTGGGCGACTTTTTCAACCAGCGGGCCAGCGCCATGTTGGCTGGAGCAACCTACAAGCCGCTTGTCAGCTTCGACCTTTCCGGTCAAGCCAATGGCGGCAAACCCTATTGGAACTGGGATTACAAGGACATAGCCCCCCGCTTCGCCTTCGCCTGGTCTCCGGACTTTTCGGGGGGATGGTTGGGCAAACTCACTGGCGGCCCAGGCCATACCTCAATCCGCGGTGGTTACGGCATCTACTATGACCACTTTGGAGAGGGCATCACCAACACCTTTGATCGAAATGGTTCGTTTGGTCTTACGACGACAATTTCCAACCCTGCGGGAGTGCAAGGCGTTGACACATCGGCCCGGTTCTCCGACTTGTTCACAATTCCAACGCAAAGCGCAGCCTGTGCCAGTCCGCCGTGCAACCTGGTGGCGCCGCCTCCCAGCGGCAGCTTCCCAGTGACGCCACCGTCTGATCTTGATAGCGGTGGCTTCGCCATTACGTGGGGTCTTGACGACAAGCTGAAGACTCCCTATTCGCACGTGGTGGACTTTTCGATCCAGCGCGAATTGCCCCACCACTTCGTCCTCGAAGCGGCTTATGTGGGCCGGTTTGCGCACCGTCTGTTGCAGGAAGACGATGTGGCCATGCCGCTCGACCTCGTCGATCCCCAGTCCCACATGCACTATTTCACCGCAGCGACCCTCCTGAACAACGCCGCACAAGCAGGCACGGATATTGCCAACCTGGCGCCCATTCCCTTTTGGGAGAACATGTTCCCAACGGCAGCCGGCGTCCTCGATGTAGCTGATTTTGGCTGCTCGCCGGGGGCTGGGAGTTTTGCCGGTACGCCTACCGCTACGCAAGCAATGTACGACATGTACGCCTGCTTTGTCGGAAACGAAACGACTGCCCTTTTCATCGCGGACCTATTCTGTTTCCCGGGTTGTGCAACTGTGAACGGAGTGACCGAACCCTTCCAGTTGTTCGATCCGCAATGGTCTTCGCTTTATGCCTGGAGGAGCATCGGCAACAGTGCCTACCACGCGGGCCAATTCTCGTTGCGCAAGGCGATGTCGCACGGGTTACAGTTCGATTTGAACTATACCTTCTCGAAATCGGTCGACGTCGGTTCCAACGCAGAGCGCATCAGCGAATTTGAAGGCTTCGGGTTCGGTAGCCAAATTATTAATTCGTGGGATCCAAAAGGTAACAGGGGGGTGTCCGATTTCGATGCCCGCCATCAGATCAACGCCAACTGGGTCTATGAGCTGCCATTCGGACACGGCAGGTCCTTTGGCGGAGGGATGAACGGCTGGGCAGACGCGATCTTCGGTGGCTGGCAAACTTCGGGACTTGTGCGCTGGACGAGCGGACTCCCGTTTTCTGTCACCCCGGGCCTCGGCTTCTGGCCCACCAACTGGCAGCTCACCTCGCATGCTGTGTTGACGGGGAAAAAACCCGCGACTGGTCATTTCATCCGCAACGGCAGCCCCAATGTATTCAAGGACCCAGAAAGCGCGATCCAGCAATTCCGCTTTGCCTTTCCCGGCGAAACCGGGTCCCGAAACCCGTTGCGGGGTCCGGGCTACTTTGGGCTCGATATGGGCATCGCAAAAACGTGGAAGATCAAAGAAGCACAGAACGTGAAATTCAGCTGGGAAGTTTTCAACGTTACCAACACGCCAATATTTGACGCCGCTTCGGCGGACGCAGAACTGGCTATTAACAGCTCGTTCGGCAACTACAGCAAGCTGCTGAACGATAAGCGGGTGATGCAATTCTCGTTGCGTTACAACTTCTGATTACAATTTGGTGCGGGGCAGGAGGAGTTCTGCCCCGCACATGTTTTTCTCTTCGATTAGGGTTGGCTAGATGAACGTGGCCGCCACTCACCGCTGCTCCGCTCGTGCCCGCTCCTCCGCCGCTCTGACAGCATCTCCCAGTTGCTCGTAGGCATCGGCAAGGAAAAGGTGCGCCTCGCGGGAATCCGGCTGGATTTGAGTTGCTTTTTGCAGGTTGCCAAGCGCGCCCCGTGGATTGCCCTGCAAAAAAAGGATCCTCCCTAGCAACAAGTTGGCGCGGAAGTGTTCGGGGTTGAGCTGAATAACCTGTTGCAGCAGTTCAACCGCCTCCGGAACGCGTTTGACTCGCGCGTACACGGAAGCAAGCGAGTACTGAGCATCGGGAAATTTGGGGCGCTTCTTCGCCACAAATTCGAAATAGGGCACAGACTCCTGCCAGGCGCCGGTTTCATACAACGCCAGGCCCAGTTCATATTGCGCGGGCACGGTGTCCGGCTGCAACTGGACAGACTTGCGCAACGCCACGATGGCTTCGGGATAGCGCTTGACTCTCGCCAATGCGATCCCTAACTGCATCTGGGCAGCCGGGATCGACGGGCTATCTTCGAGCACGTGTTGCAGCATCGGGATAGCTTCGGAGTACCTGCCATCTTCTACGGCAATCATTCCCTCGTGCAATATGTTGGAGATGCCGATCTTGTCCTTTGGATCGGCACCTTGCATCGGATCGGTCGAACTGTTTCCCGGACTCGACGAAACGTAACCGAGAGCGCTCAAAGTTTCGTTTTGCTCCGAACTTACGGAGGCTGTTTCTGATTTCTCGTGATAGCTGGACGTCTGATCGTGAAACTGATCGAGTTGGGCCTGCAAGGTATCGGTAACAGCCGTTGAGGTCGCTGCCAGGTTGTGTTCTGCGCTCTGGTCGCGGCTCTCGTCGTAGAGTTCACGCCTGGGGGCGCGTATGAAAAGATATTTGCCGGTGCGCATGGAGCGTATCGCGCTCCAGCCGAAGGCTCGATGGGGATAGTCGGTTTCGGCATACGCAGCCCGATCGGCTGCTGGTTTTTGACCCGATTTCAGCAGCGGCGATTTCATCAGCGGCACCAGAGACTCGCCTTGAAACGTGGGCGGCAGAGGCAAGCTCAGCATGCTCAGAAGCGTGGGAGCGACGTCCGCCAGCCTTACCCTAGCCCCCACGCGCCGACCGGCCAGCAGTTCGCCCGGAAGTTTGAAAAGCAATGGCACCCGAATCGTCTCGTCGTACAGAAAGATGCCATGCATGCTTTCGCCGTGCGCGCCGAGCGACTCGCCGTGATCAGACATCATGGTAATCAAGGCGCGATCGTAGAGTCCGCGCTGCCGCAGATAATCGAAGAGTCTACCGAGCGCCGAATCCGAGTAGGCAATTTCCCCGTCATAGGGATCGGCAAAGCGCTTGTCGAAAGGTGCGGGAGGGTCGTAAGGAGCGTGCGGGTCGTATAGATGGATCCAGATAAAAAACGGGGATTGGCGATTCTTCTTCATCCAGCCAATCGCATGACCGACTACATCGCCGGCGCGGCGCTCGATGCTTTCGTAACGGCTTTCATCACGTCCGCGCTTGGGATGAAAACCAGCGTCGAAAAAATCGAAACCGCGATCGAATCCGGGCGCCATATTGGCCTTGGGATCCAGAATCAGCGAACCGATAAAAGCCGCAGTGTGGTAACCGCCTTTCTGCAAAATTTCAGGAACGTACGGCAGCAAGGCTGGCAAGGGATGTCCGAAATCAGTGACGGTGTGAAATTGGGGGTAGGTGCCGGTGAAAATGGTAGCGTGCGAAACCGGCGTCAGCGGGGCCTGGGAATAGGCTCTTTCAAACACGACGCCCTGGCGGGCAAGCCTGTCCAGATTCGGCGTGAGGCTCTTCTTGCTGCCTAGGAAACCCATGCGATCGGCTCGGGTCGTGTCCACTGTAATCAGAATGATGTTGGGTGCTTCAGCGCGGGCAAAAGTCGTTATACCGCAAACGAAGGACAGAAAAAGCAGGAACAGACGGGGCATAAGAACAAGAAGGGAGTTTACCATCGGTAAACTCCCTAAGGAGAGGTCCGCAATCCCGGTCAGAATGAGACGGATACTCCAAACTGCATGTTGCGTTGTGCACCGGTGCCCAAGACCGGGTTGAGCCCGATGCCCACGTCCGGTGTGGCGAAGAGTGTGCCAAAGGAACCGCTTCTTTTGTTTCCTGTGGCATAAGCGAACATAGCGTGGTTCAGCGCATTGAATAATTCCCACTTGAACTTTACGGAATAATGTTCGCCAAATCTGAAGCTCTTGAATATGCCAACGTCGAGTTGTGCGATTCCGGGCTGACGGACGCTGTTGCGCCCCGCATTGCCGACAGTTCCAATCACAGGCAGTGAGAATGCCGATGTATTGAAGAACTGCGCCGGGTTCCGAAAGTCGTAATTGAGGGGGCTGCCGTCGTAGTTGACGTATGTAGTCTTCAGTCCCTGCCCCGAAGGATCGGAAACTGTCGGACAAGTAGTGACGTCGGAGGGGTCGTCACACTGGGACGGGTCCGAATTGTCAAAGCCCTTACTCGAGTAGACGGTAAACGGGCGTCCCTCTTGAGCACGGAAGATCGAGTTAACGCTCCAGCCATCGCCAACGAGCTTTGGAACTCCCCTGAATCTCGGCACATCATACACAAGCGTAAAGTTGACGTTCCACGGTGTGTCAAAATTAGAAGGGGCGTAGTTCTTGGCAACGTTGTACGGATTCTGGAAGTTAGACAGGAAGTCGCCGCCGCGGTTCGCGGAACCCGTGTCCAGGGATTTTGACCAAACATAATTGACCTGGGCCGTCAGACCGTGTAGATCTCGCACTTTATATGCGAGCTGCAGGCTGTTGTAGTTCGAATAGCCGTCATTGTTCAACTGAAGAATGTGGTCATAGTTCGGGAATCGGGCGCCAAATGGCTGCCGGTCGGTAGTACATGACGAAGGGCTAATGGGACACGCGTTGAGGTCGCGCCAATTGAGCAGGTCGCGGCCGGCGGTGCCGACAAAGGCGACACTGAACGACATCCTGCCGGTCAATTCCTGCTCCACCGTCAGGTTATAGGCATGATTCTGGGGAGTTTGGAAGTTGGGTATCACTTGCACGACGTTGAAAGGTGGGGGCGGAGTTGAACCGCTGGTCGCCCCGTAGATATTCACCCCCGTCGCCATACAAACAAATGACCCACACAGCGGATTATCGCCAAAGAGCGCCACGTTCTCCTCGGGAGTAGTTGTTATGTCGACGGGGAATTCCCCTTGGGCAACCTGGGTAAAGAATCCGGAGCGCGTCCCGCTCCACATATTGAAGTAGGTCTGGGGCGCGTGAATGGCGCCGAAATTAGGAAGATCGTAATTCAAGGAGTACCCGCCACGAAGGACGGTCTTGCTGTTCTTGAAAACATCCCAGGCGAAGCCAATGCGCGGACCGAAGTTATTCTTGTCAACTCCATAGAGGGGTTGCTGGGACAAGCCAACAAACCCGTTCGCGTCGGCACGGGGATTATCGGGCAGGAAGTTCGCGCCCTGGTTGGCTCTTTCGCCCAGCGCTCCAGACACATCCCAACGGACACCCAGTTCCAAGGTGAAGTTGGGCTTCACTTTCCAGCTGTCCTGCACGTACAGACCTAGAGACTTCTGAAAGATATGCCGGTTGGTGACGCCGAAGGATCTGGCAGCGTCGTCCGTAAGCCCCAGCAAGAGTTCATTCAGGGCGGCTACGCGGGCGCTTTCAAAATGGCGCGGATCATTAGCAGCATAGTAATAATCGTAATAGTTGCCGTGATAGTAAAACGACAACGCGCTTCGGGCCCGGTCGCGCCGCGACTTGGTATAGGCATTTTGAAATTGGCTGCCAATCTTGATGGTATGGTTCCCCTTGATCGCGGTGAAGTGTTCCTGCCAGTCGTACGAGGCGTCGGGACGGGTAATGATGGGATAGCCCTGCACTCCGCCGACGACTGAGTATCCGGAAGCGCCAAAATATCCCAGATAGTAAATTGCCGGGACGCCAAAGTTTTCCGTGTCCTGTGGATCTGCGCCCAGAGGACCGGTATTAATTCCGAGCGCGTTGGGATCGATGTTGTTGTTTACGCCGATGCGTTGGGAGAATCGCTGATAGCCGAAGCGGCTTTCCAGCACTTTGGTGGGGCTAATCGTCCACGTGTAATTGATCCCGGCCAACTGTGCGCGCGTGGGCGCGATCGAGTTCCACATGTCCGGGCTGGTGGCTAAGGGCCCGGCCGATTGTGGCACGCCTGCGGCTGGCGGTTGGCTCTGAAGGCTGTCGCCAAACAGATACTTTACTGACACACGGTGCGAGGGGTTAAAGATATAGTCGAATTTCACGTGGAAGTTATTCACATCCAGCTTATTGTTAGCCGATATATCGATTAATTGTCCGGGGCTGGGTGCCAACGGGATGAACGAAAGCAAATTTTGGCCCAGAGTGCTGACCTGGCCATCGTCGAGCGTGCCAGGGATTTGGTCCGGGCCCGGGCCCGGCACGCCGTCATTTATGCAAGTCGTCGGATTCGGGTCCCCTGCATTATTGGGATTCACTCCGGTTGCGACACATGCAGTGGCATCATCTATTTCCGCTTGCGCCGGCAACGTGACTTGAGACGGAAACTGGTCCTTGAGATGGAAGCCCTGGAACGACAAGTAGAGAAAGGCCTTGTCCTTCTTAATAGGGAAACCCCCGAAAGCGCCGAATTGGTTGAGGCGAAAAGGCGTAGTTTCTGTAGCGAAACGATTGACTGCGTCGAAGGCATCGGTGTGGCGGTCCCAGAAGGCGCCACCGTGCAACTCATTGGTTCCGCTCTTCAGCCCGATGTTAATCACTGACCCACCACGCACCCCGTATTCCACACCCGGGTTGGACTGTACGTTGAATTCGGAAATCCCTTCTAAGGGAATCAGCGCCGCAGCCGTACCCGAGATGGCGGCCTGGCCCAACGACGACTCGCCGTAGTACCGGTCGTTGTTAGGGATTCCGTCCACAGCAAAGTTGTTGGAGGTGGCCCGTTGCCCGTTGATGTTCAGGCTCTGGAAACCACCACCGGGGCTGCGCTGCACTCCGGGCACGCCATCGAGAAGGTTGTTGAAATCACGTCCGTTGTTGGGGAGATCTTCTACCTGGCGGCCCACGAACAGAGTGCTGAGGCGATCCTCGGTCGTCTCCACCAGGGGCGCAACAGCCTCGACTTCCATCATCTCAGACACTTGGCCTATCTGAAGCTGGAAATCTGACTGCGTCACCAGCGACAGGCCCACCTCCGCTTCGCGAGCCGAGGTCTTGAAACCCGGCGCTGTCGCCGTGACCTTATAGGTTCCGGGCTGCAATTCCACGATCCGGTAAAAGCCGGCGTCCGAAGTGTTGGCGGAACGAGTCTCACCTGTTCCCGCGTTCGTGGCGGTAACCTTCGCATCTTTGACGACCGCCCCCGTGCTGTCCACCACGGTGCCCGAAATGTCGCCGGTAATTTTTTGCGAAAAGGAAGGAACAGCCGACGTCCAGAGGAACACTGCGAAAACTACGACACACGTACCTCGCCGCATGGATCGCCCCCTCGTGCGCCATTAATTGGGAAAGGTCATTCGGGCGCTTATTTGGCGATAAGTGTATTGCGGTTTGCGGGAATGTCAATACAAAGGGAGCATAAAAAGTAGCGATCAGGACGATCTGACCGATGGTCAGATCAACAGACACGCTGAGACATCCAGCGAGTTCATGTGATGTGTTGAATCCGACCTACCCCAGCGGCGAGTCGGTCATGCGGAACTTGGTGCGGACGTGGTCGGAGAGCAGTTCGATGGCGGAGCGATTGGCGTCTTTGTCCGACTGCGCCAAGTACTTCATCGCCTCGACCAGCATTTTCTGGCCGTCTACATAGCGGCTGTCGGAAGTACGCTCGCGTCTTTTTCTGCCCAAGTCGGGAGGAACCGGAATCGTAAAAACTTTCGCCATGAAAACTCTCTGGAGATCAGTCCTTCAATTTTAAGTCTTTCAATTTTAGTCTTTCAATTTTCCGAAACTACGGTTTGGTCGAATGCTAAGTGCTGAGTGCTGCTCTCATCGAGCAGTATATCGTCCGCCCTCACCTTTTTCAGCTTGATTCTGCTGGTTCACACAATTCGGCGCGTTTCTCTCTTGATTTGCCTATCCCTGTGGCGAGACGACCCGTGTTTTGGCGGTTGTTTTCAGTTTGAAGGCGTTGTCCGAAAGTTTCTGGTTAACTTGGATATCGGAATATTTTGCCAGGCGGAAATCCCCGCTCGGTTCGAAAAATTGCTGCTGCACAGAGACGCCGCGGGCGGGGTCGATCCACAGCAGGATACGGGCGATGTTGTTGCGCAGGCGCGGCGACTTGGGAATCAATTCGAGTTTCGCCGCCTCTGTGCCGTTGACGGTCTCCGTCCCCAGAGACTTCACTTCGTAGGACTTGAGGAGGTCATGCCCACTGCCGCCGAAACCAAGCACTAGAAAGCTTTCGAGGTCGCTGCGGTTCTTGCCAGGATTGTATTCGGTTACCTGATCGATCTTGGGTTGATACACCTGCACCTTGCCGCCGATGTAAAGGATATATTTCTTGTCCGGTTCGCTGATATCGGCGGCCATCTGGATTTCGCCGTTCTGCCGCCGGAAATAGATTTTTCCACTCTGAGTCTCGGTTTCGTCGATCACTTTTTGGTACTGATTCCAAACAAAGCTGGCCTCGGCGCTTCGAAAGTTTTTCGACGTCGTGTCCATGTCCGCGAGCACGCGCTCGGGTGCCGAGGAATTGCCCTGCGGCCAACCGGCCAGGGTCATCAGCAGGCTAACGATCAACGTGATTGCTTTGAGCGCGGCTCTCATGTGCTGAATCCCAGGACTACTCCTTCTCCACCCAAACCTTGTAGCTCTGCACGTGTCCGGAAGCGTCTTTCACGGCTTCGTATCTGGTAATGCTGACTGCCCCGGAGATTGGCTCAACAATGTGCTGCAATTGCTGGCGAATGTCCACGCCTTTGTGTTCCGTGATCGCCGAAGCCTGAATCTGGTAGATGAGGCCGCCTTGCGGGTCGGGGATCACCACCACGCCGGTAGGATGCGGATTGCGCTCCACCGGTTTGTCGTTAAAGTTGATGAAGTAAGGAGAAACAAAAACGAACAGGAGAATGAGCGTGACCATGATGTCGTAGTGCAGGCTGCCACGCTCGTAGGACCACAGGATGTATCCGCGAATTGTGCGCCAGATTGCGCCCATTGGGGAAGCGGCGGCGGGATGCGCCGTCAAGGACTCGGAATGGTGCAAGTCTATTTGGGAATTCATGCGATAGCAAATGGGTGAGGAGCGCGTGGGTGAGGAGCGCGGATCAAGCACTCATCGCCGTGATTTGGTCGGTACCGATGTATGGTTGCAGCGCCTCTGGAATGCGGACGCTGCCGTCAGCCTGCTGATAATTTTCTACGATCGCCACCCAGGTTCGCCCCACTGCCAGCCCGCTGCCGTTCAATGTGTGAACTAGTTCGGCCTTGTTCTTGCCCTCCCGACGATAGCGGATGTTCGCCCGTCTCGCCTGGAACGCTTCGAAATTCGAGCAGGAGGATATTTCACGAAATAAACCCTGACCCGGCAGCCAGACTTCGATGTCGTAGGTCTTGGCCGCAGAGAACCCCATGTCGGCGGTGCATAGCGTCACCACGCGGTAATGCAAGCCGAGTTTCTGAAGAACGGTCTCGGCATTGCTAGTCAGCTTCTCGAGTTCGTCGTAGGAAGTCTCGGGCCGGGAAAACTTCACCAGTTCTACTTTCTGAAACTGGTGTTGGCGAATGATGCCGCGGACATCTTTTCCGTACGATCCCGCCTCGCTGCGAAAGCACGGCGTGTAGGCGGTGAGTGAGATGGGGAGCCGCGCACCGTCGAGCACCTCGTCACGATACAGGTTCGTGACCGGAACTTCAGCCGTGGGAATCAGCCAGAGATCCTTCTCGCCGTGAGGAACACGAAACAAGTCCTGCGCGAACTTCGGCAACTGGCCGGTACCGTACATGGAATCGGAATTCACCATGTACGGGGTTAGGACCTCGGTGTATCCGTGCTCACGGGTGTGGAGATCGAGCATGAAATTGGCCAGCGCGCGCTCCAGCCTCGCTCCCAGCGCCCAGTAGACTGCGAAGCGGGCTCCTGAGATTTTCGCCGCGCGCTCCAGATCGAGCACTCCCAGTTCCTCGCCGAGTTCCCAATGCGGCTTGGGCTTGAAATCAAATTTCGGCGCCGTGCCCCAGCGGCGCGACTCAACATTCTGCTCGGCACTGGTTCCCACCGGCACGCTGGCATGGGGAAGATTCGGGATGGCCGCCAGGAGTTCTCGGAGGCGCGCTTCGGACTCGGCAGCTTTCTTTTCGGAGATCTGGACCTGTTCGCGCAGTTCCTTGGTTTCGTGAATCAGTGCGGTCGCGTCCTGGCCGCTCTTCTTGAGCTTGGAAATTTCTTCGGAAGCGCGGTTGCGGCGGGCCTGCAAGGTCTCGTTCTGCGTGATGGCCTGGCGGCGTTCAGTGTCAATCGCGCCGAAATCCTTCAACACTTCGGCGGGATTCATTCCCCGCTGGCGCAGCTTTTCCTCCACCAGCGCAAGGTTTTCGCGGACAAAGTTGAGATCGAGCATTCACATTTACTGTAGCTGATAAGCGGGATTAAATGCACGCGGCGGCGCCGACCGCCGGAGAGAAACTTCAAAATCTTAAACCGAAAAGAACGCAAAGTCAGATGCAAAGAACACCTACGTTTTTCTCTGCGTGCTTGGCGGCTTTTCTTCGCGTTCTTTGCGGTTAAAGTCTTTCTTCTCCTGTAAACTAACTCGCAATGAGGATTCCCCGTCCGTGGTACGGCGCGCTAGTAGTGCTCGTCTGCATCCCGGCTGCCTGGGCTTCGGCCTACAATGCGCGTCCCAAGCTGGTGGTCGTGATTGTCATCGACCAATTCCGCGGCGACTACCTTGAGCGTTATCGCGACCAGTTCGGCGAAGGCGGT